>JABSOU010000078.1 GCA_013215215.1 Cognatishimia sp.
GTGTCGTTGAAGTGACTCGCCAAGCATGTGGCCGGTAACTACCCTTGATCCCATGTGGGCGAGGGGGTTTGAGCAATCAAGTATTTCTTTGCAAAAGGTTTTTTGATTTTAACCCCCTCTGAGGAATTAACCCACCGATGCAGGATTAGCCTGTCGCGCCAACGTACCAGTTAGACCGGCCAGCCACTTAGGAGAATCCGGGTTTGCCATTTGCCAGAACGGGGGCAACTCGATGAAAGCGGCAAGGGCCTGAGCCTTGATGCCAAGCCCTACGGGGCTTTGTTCCTCGAAAGTCAGAATATCACCGACCAGGCTGCGGAGCGCGTCGCGCGATGCGGTTTCAGCGACTTGTGCCGCCTCGATCCCAGACGCCGCCGTGATCCGTTCAACCTCCGACCAATAGGCGTGGGCGGGTTCGATCTGCGCCTTGCTGCGTTCTGCCCATCGTATTTCCGATTTCATGCCGCGTTGAGATTTGAACTTTGACTTGCGTTCGGCCTCTTTCGTGTGGGCGTGATACTCAGCCTCGAAACCTTCCGGCGTTCCGATGTTCTGCACCCGCATGATGCCACCCTTGCCCCACGGGGTTTCAATGCCCCGGCCCAGAATGTCGGCATGGCGCTTGCTGCCGTTGCCATACCAGATGATCTCAGGATCGGGCGTAGGCCACTGCGGCCCCCAGGTCTTGGCGATGGAATGCACCTTGGCTGCGGCGTCCTTGTAGCTTTGGAGTGTAGCGGGCAGTCGATCCGACATTGCCAGTAGGTCAGGGTGTTCTGGCGCAACCTGTTCACCGGATGCGTGCGCTGCCGTTGCGGATGAAAGGGACGCCGCCAGCGCAGCGACAAAGGAACGTCTGTTTAGGATTGTCATGTTTGGTTCTCACAGTTTTGGCTTGTCACGGCCATGTCAGCGGCGGGCTGACACCGGGGCGTTGACAACTTCCTGTGAGAGAAGCCGAACGTATTTACCAAGCGGCTATTGTATTTCGCTCGCGCCCCGGCAAAAACCAGGCATGATCCGCCGCCAAGCGGGTTCGCCAATTCGCTGCCATCCGCGCCAACGGATGAAACCTCAGTCAGGTGTTGCAGCTATCACAGTCCGGGTTGTCACGCCCAACACCAACCTGCACCAGGATACGCTGACAGGGCAAGCCTTCTAAGAAATCGGAGGGCCGCGATATGGGCAAGGTTAGCGGACAAGCCCCTGAGAACACGTCCGAAACAGGGTCCATTCTTTTCCTGCATTCAGGAAAGCCACCGCGCCGCTCTTTCCAGCATTGTGGAAAGCCCTTTCCCTGCTTTCAGGGATATATCCATGTATCACGGCTTGACGCATGTATCCCAACATGATACAAGCTCGGAATGATTCAAAGCACCAAGGGCAAGCTGATCCAAGACATACTGGCGAACAAGGCCGGTAAAGGCTTCCCCGCCGGTATTATGAAGGTTGCACGCCGAAAGCTGACCATGCTCGATGCGGCGAACAAACTTGAGGATTTGCGCGTTCCACCGGCCAACCGGCTTGAGGCGCTGCAAGGCGACCGGAAAGGGCAACACTCGATCCGGGTGAACGACCAATGGCGCTTCTGTTTCGTCTGGACCGAAAGCGGTCCCGCTGATGTTGAGTTTACGGACTACCACTGAAAGGAAATGCTATGGGACTTATGACCGACCCGTGCCACCCCGGCGAAATCCTCAAGCACGAATTTCTTGAGCCGCTTGGCGTTTCTGCGATTGGCCTGGCCAAGGCGATCGGCGTGCCGCGCACGCGCATAGAACGGCTGGTGAAGGAACAAACCGCCGTGACCCCTGACACCGCTCTGCGCCTGTCCAAGGCTCTTGGGACAACCCCTGAATTTTGGATCAACATGCAGGCGAATTTTGACATGGCCTCTGCCCGCAAGACTGTCGATGTGTCGGACATTGAACCGCTTGTAGCGGCCTGATCCGGGGCCGCCTGAGACCTGCCCAAAACCGGGCCTGACCTTTCCTTGATAACGGAAAAGCCCCAAGCCGAACCGACCCCATTTATCGGGGCGGTTTGGGGCGTTCTGATGCACCGGAAAAAGCCGCTTTGAAGTGGTCAATCCAGGGCGTTTTCTATCTTCATACCCAAAACTGATTACCCCCTTGGAAAACAAGGGTTTCTCGAACTGACTAGGGGGTGAACATAGAGCCCCTATTTCCTGCCAACTTCGCCACACAGAATGAGGCGGGCAGGGCGGCGGGCCAGCTTGTCTAAATCAGCCTATTTTAGAAACGGTATTCGTCTGGCAGGTCGAACCCGAACTGCTCAGCGAAACCGGCCAGCGCACGGTCTGCGAAGCGGTCATGTTTCCAGCGCAAACGGTCAAATGTGGCTTGGTGCATCCCTTTAGGTTTGTTCCAAGGCTCAGGGCCGTTCAGCACGCCACCTTCCCAACCCAGCTTGTCCCTGATCCTGTCAGCCTTGCGGGCTGCTCGATCCCCCGGCTTTTCCCGCTGAGAAGGATATGCCAGCCGATAGCAATGACGGCAGGCGAAGATAGCACCGCCGTAAAGGATGGCGACCCGGCGACCACACCCACGGGCAGGGCAAAGGAACCAATGTCGTTCACCGCCCATGTGGCAGGGCGTGGTGTCGAGATAGACGGGATAGCGTTCCGGTTGCCATTCCCCGCCTCGATCCCGTTGGCGGTAGTCCAGGATCACACGCCCAGGCTCAGAACGGACATTGATTGAGCCTGTCACCTCGCCACCACGCGACCAGGTGATGCTGCGACTGACACCGGATTCCAAAAGCCCTTCGCGTTTGAGCCACCGAATATCAATCGAACGGTAGTCGTCTGTTGTGTCTGCCCCGAACTGCCAGTGTCGCCCGCTACCTGATCCGCCCATGCCGCCCCTCAGATTTTGCCGAAATCATTTGGAAAGTTGCTAGGTATCGGTTTGGCGATACGGTTGTCGGAAGATGTGCCAACCTCAGACACCGCCTGAGAGGCGCTGAGAAGCCCGTAGAGCGCCATTAGGCGATTTTGGCACCCCATCTCCCAACCATTTCACTGCAAGCAGTTCTCACAGCCCTTCCTGTTGCCTTTGGTCGCGATACTGGCAAAGAGAAACCACGTTTGAGGTAGGGCGCGACGTTGCCTCAGGCGAAGCCTTCTTACCTTCTAAGCAATCCAACACCTCAGCTAGCGTTGTCGCTTGCCTTAGAAGCGATACCGATTCAGCTATTCCCATATCCGTTTTCCTTTGCCATGAGGCGCGAAGCGCCGATGCCTTCTTCTTTTATGTTTGATCGGTCATTGGACTATCGTTGATCTTCATTGAGATAGCTTCCTTGAAATTTGGCGCGTTCTGTATTTCCTGAATGATACCAGATATTTGCGGGAAATACGACCGCGCGGCCATTTCCACGAAAAAAAAGGCTCTGTCGCATTCTTGGCATAAATCCCGATACCAGACCTTCGTGTTGTCGGTCGCGGCGCGGTGCGTCAGCCGCAAAACGCTGACGCCCTCGACGTGAGAGACTGAGGCATTTTCAAAGGCAAACACCCAACCGCTACTTTGCCATTCTTCGATCAACTGGGGCAGGCTTTCCGTAAGCTTCCCGTTCGCCTGTTTCAGTTTGTAGACCAGAAAAGCCATAAAGGCGGGGCGGCTTTCGGGGGTGTTCAGAACTTGGCGACCGTTTCTAAGAACACCAAGTGGCCTCTGCGGGCGGTTATAGCCATATTCGCCGTTTCCTGGCGGCTTGCCGTTTGCGCTATAGACGGCCCATTCCGTCACATGCGCCGCGTCCAGTGCGCGAAGGTTATCCCAAAATCCTATACCGCTTTCGCCACGCCAACGGTGGTCGTAAACACGATCAAAACTCTTTCGTTCGCCCGTTTCCTCATCCTGGTAGACACGGCCCGGTCTTAGGTGGTGCAGTCGGTGGTTTTGGAACCGGACGCTGAAATCCTCTGATGCACGAAAATGCCCCCGGATCATGTCCAGCGGCACACCGCGTTCATCCATGAGATTTTGAAGCTGATACAACTCAGCGGCCAGCATGATCGGCCCCAACTCACCGCCGTTCACCAGACGATAGAGCGGCGAATGCCCCTCACTGACCTGGACAAAGCTGTTTGGAATGAAAGCGACGGTGTTTGCATGTTCGATGATCTGCCAGCCGTCAGACCGTTTTTCGACCCAACCCTTAGAAGCGGCGCGATGTGCGGCCTGAATATCGCTGTTCCCGGCAGGCTGTTGACCGGCCTCGATGGTGTCAACAATGCCCCGTTCCTTTGGGCTAAGAGTCCGGCGGCTATCATGGATCGGCAGATTATACCGGTCAGCCTTCCGCGCACGTTTCCGTTCCACCTCAAGGCATTCAATCAAACCCCGATTTTCGAGATGGCGAATAGCCCGTTTTACCTCTGCCCGTGACAAGCCCGAATAATCCATAACGGACCGGACGCCACCGCTCGAAACCACGTTGCTCTGATCCGTGCTTTTCAGAAGCGAAAGATAGGTGGCGGCTTCCTCGACGCCCAAGTTGTTCTGGTGGATGCGCTCAAACTGGTGAACGTCCAGTGCAAAGAAACCTTTGCTCTTAGCTTTCTTGGCCATATGTTCCTACTCGATCAATCTTGCCCCTGCCGTGCATTTTGCCAGTGGGAGTTTTTCTTAGTTAGACATGCAACGGCTCAGCGCCTTCGACGGCATTGTGTGCAGCGTCCGCTGTTGCCCGCGCCTCATTCTCAGCAAGCCATGTTTCGATAGCTTCTCGGCGTATCCGCTGAATGCCACCGATATTCACGATAGCAGGTGCTTTGCCTTGGCGTTTCAGCTTGTGCCAGGTGCTACGGCTAATCCCAACGGCTTCGCAAAACTCAGAGACCGTCAGAACGTCTAAGGATTGGGGTGTCATGCTCGCTGCCTTTTGGCTGTTTCGCACGTGTGTAAGTATATGCGTAATTACGTAAATCCGCAATGTTTGAGTGTTTTTGAAGGGTGCTAAGCCTTCTTCTTTTTCTTCTAGAATCTTCTTTCTTCGGTCCGCGTAAGCAACTGATCTAGAAATAGGAATCCGCCGAACTATTAGGAATCGGGCGAGGATGGATTAGTTTTGGGGCGGTTATCCATTAGTTTTGGGGCGGTTTACGCTTAGGAATCGGGCGGTTTGTGCACGACCGGGATCGAAACACAAAACCTTGCCTCTGGCACGGCTTTACTCTTAGCTTTGAGCGAATCGCCAGCTAACGGAAAGCCCTTGTCGGAATCGAACCGCCCCAAAACTAATAATACGCGGACGCTCGATGTCGCCCCGAACATGGGCGAGATGGTGAAGCCTGCCGAGCTGATCGAGGTTAAGGGTGCGTCCAAGCTGACGCTGGCAGACCGTCGGCTGTTCAACGTGCTGTTGCGCCATGCATTCGGGCCTGACCTGGCGTCAGAGAACCGGCGCTTTGAAATCGCGGTTGCTGACCTAAGAGAAACGCACGAAAGCAATGATCGGCTTGTGCAGTCGATTGAAGCCCTCATGACAACCGTTGTAACGATCCAGCGCCCGGACGGATCGACCGACCGTGTGCAGCTGCTGGGCTGGAACAACCTGTCAGACCCCAAGCGCAAACGCGGCAATCTGAAATACTCAATCCCGCCCGAGCTGGCGTTGTTACTCAAGGATTCCACCGTTTTTGCCAAGCTGGAGCTGGAGGTGCTGCGGGCCTTCACCTCGAAGTACGCCCTGGCCCTCTATGAAGCCGTGGCGCGGCGTGTGCGGCTCAAGCATGTGTTCACCGAACGGTTTGCCCTGAATGACTTCCGGGAACTCTTAGGCGTCGAACCGGACAAGCTGACGACCTATGGCAACCTGAACCAATACGCGATCAAGCCCGCCGTTCTGGAAGTGAACGCCCTGTCCGACTTCACCGTGACCGTGGTGCCCGAGAAAACAGGGCGGCGTGTCACCGGTGTTCTGATCGGCTGGGGCGCGAAGGACATTGAAGGCCGGAAAGCCGCTTACGCTGAATTGCAGCGCCCCCGTGTGGGCCGAAAGGCGCGGATTACCGGGACCGTCGAAGAAATGTTGCCGCCTGAGGTGATCGAGTAGGGCAAAAACCTGCCAAAACCCTGTGAGTTTTGCCGTAGGTTTTTGACCAGCCGCGATTTTCTTGGTCTTGCGCCTCGATGACAAAAACGACCGTTTTTGCAACAAGGCGCCTCGCCAATCTACAGCTTTAGGGTGTGGTCGCGTGTATCAAAGTGAAGGTCACTTCGTCGCCACGACAATGCTCTATGGAATGCTGTCCTTATCGACTACGGTGAAAGCCACAGCGTGAGGACGTGCTATGAGGGGTAGTGGCTTGGCCGAAGAGGTTCCGGGCTCAGACAACGCGATCTGGGACGACGGTGAATGGGTGAGCTGGAGTAGCATCAACAGCCATCTTGAAAGGCTGGAGCTTCAAACACGCTACCCAGATGCGGATGTCGAACTGATCCCTGTCTTCGAGGACTTGCTTTCCGTTGCTCAACAATACCACTTGCTCACTGGAAAACACCTACAGGTCTACGGTGACATCGGCGAACTCTACGGGGCGATAGCTTACGGGATCGAACTCCACCGGAACTACGCCAAGGGATCGGATGGGAGGCTTGGAAACGACTTTGTCGAAATAAAGACAATCACACCGTTCAAGAAGAAGGACTCGGTCACTGTGAAGCTTGATCGGCATTTCAGTAAACTACTGGTGGTGAAGATCGATGCCGACTTCGAAGTCTCTGCCCTGCTCGTGGATCGGAACAGTCTGCCCAAAGCAAGTGGGTCGGTCATCAACATAGACTGGGACACACTCAGTCAACTTGGCAGCCCACACAATCGCGCGTGAGTTGAAACGATGTTAGCGCTCACAAACCACCGTTTTTGGCACGTAGGTATTGGCATGGGGTTTTTGTCCGAACTGACGAGCATCTCGTAAATCGGGTGTAAGGCTCAACAAACATCCCCCCATTTACCAAATTCAGATTTTGGCTAAGCTGTCATCAAAAGTTGTTGGAGCTGTTCAATATTGAGAAGCCTGTGGTCTTTTGTCCTAGTTTTCACCCTTGGTGGTGCACTTGCTTCAGAGGCTTTGGCTGATCGAGCACCTCGTGGTTATCAGCTTAACGAAACCCCCCATAAACACGGCTTCAGGTACACCAAATCTGGTGAACCAGTTCGTCGTGGCAGTCTTGCCGAGAGATTTGAGGTACGGAGTGATGACTGCGGCGGCTCCGACTGTAGAGCGCCTAGGTACAGGAGCGAGATACGACTTTCTAAGTCCCGCACCAAAGCTCGGATTGGACAGGACATTTGGTATGGTTGGAGCTATTTCAATGAGAATATTCCGGCTTTTCCAGACAACGTTAACTTAATGCCAGTTGTTGGACAGTGGAAAATGGGAAGCGATGCCCCACCCATCTTTAAGCTGACCTACCACGGTGGGCGTAGGGCGATTGAAGTCCAGCTTGACGATGTTGCCCGGGCAAATGGCTGGGGCAAAGCACAGAGATACGGTCATGTCTGCACTTTAGTCGGCTTGAACTCTACGAAGGGTCGTTGGACGGATTTTGTTGTAAACACAAATTTCTCGACGAAGGGAGATGGCTATCTCCGCATTTGGGTTAATGGAAAGCTGAAATGCAACTATAAGGGTCCACTTGTGGCAACAACTTCTAAGAGGCTGTATCCCGGCCCTAACCATCGAAGAGGCATCTTCGTTTCCTTCACCAAACGTTGGGACAAGGTGAAAGGAAATGCCCCGAAGCCCACTATGGTCGCTTACTACGATGAGTTTCTTGTGGGCAGGACGCGCGAAGAAGTCGATACGCGGCTCCGCGAAAAAGGGGGCTTACCCGCGAAAGACTAGTCGCGTGTTGGCCAAAACCCATACGTTTCTGTCACAGGCAATAACGACCATTTTTGAACAGAGACGCACAAGCCAAAACAGCCCAAGGGTGCAGTGTTCTGCACCTCCAATCGACCGACTCTAACTCATACCACCCACCGGTGTCTTTTTTGCATGCTACGCGATGGCTATAGAGCGGCCCGCTCTTGAGCCACGACCCATTCGTTGCAAACTGATGCAAGCAAGTCTTAAGCCCGCGCCAAAGCAAAAGTCCGCAAAGGATTGTCAACGGGGACCTAGGCCGACAAACTATCCATCAACAGCAACTGCTTGGCCGAAACCGAATTATTTTTGAAATGTGAATCCTATGGAGGGAATATGGCAAAGACTCTAGAGTATTGGTTCACTTGCGGATCTACCTACAATTATCTCACAGTGAACCGGATAGAGAAAGCTGCGGCATCCTCTGGTGTTGATCTGGTACTGCGGCCGTTTTACCTGGGTCAGATCTTTCGTGAAGCGGGTTTTTGGCCGTTCCATGCGGACACGCCCAAAATGGATTATATGTGGCACGATATTGAGCGTACGGCGCAGAGCATGGGCCTGTCACCCAAATTGCCCGCGCCTTACCCTTGCCCAGAGACGGATAGTGCGAACCGCGTCGCTTTGGCGACTATCCAAGCGGGCCATGGGCTGGCGTGGGTCAAGGCATCCTACAAGGCCTGGTTCGAGGATGGTCTGCACGCAGGCAGCACAGAGAACCTTGCAGCGAGCCTGGGTGGTCTGGGACTCGATGTTGATGCCACCCTCGCCGCAGCAGAGGCCGCGCACAGCGATCTGCAAGCTTATACAGAACGCGCAAAAGCGCTGCGCATTTTCGGCGCGCCGACTTTCGTGGTTGGGGAAGAGCTTTACTGGGGCAATGACAGGCTAGAGCAGTCGCTCGCGGCCGCATGATTATTTTTTCCCCCGTGTGACGCCCATTTGGACATGGTAGTCGTAGTGCGCCCCGTTTCGTGCATCATAGCACGCCAGAAACGCCCCCCCATTTGACATTAGTGGCCCAGGTGGGAGCTAGCCTGTTACCGTTCTGCAGCTGAACCGACAGCAGAGATCACAAACCGGGCCGAAAACGACCGTTATTGGCGCATAGATTCTGGCCGGGGGTTTTTGTCCACGGCTGCTTGGCAATGCAATCGCCGAGGCAATCTAAGCATCCGACGAAAATGACCGACGGACCTCACTTGCACTTACCACTAATGCCAATATGAGAATAACCCGGCAGCATTAAGGAAAATTGCATTGAACCTGCTTTCAACATTCATCAAGCCGATGCACCCTGAAGGTAACAAGTTCGTTGCGATCTTCGCGGTTATCACTTTTGGGTTTTTCTTGATTTCATCCTTCCTCGGCTGGATCGGCGTCGGGCTTACGATCTGGTGCTATTACTTCTTTCGCGATCCTGATCGTGTCAGTCCCACAAGGAACGGTGTGATCTTGAGCCCAGCAGACGGGATCGTGTCACTGATCGAACCGGCTGTTCCACCGGCAGAATTGAACATGGCAGACACACCGCTAACGCGCATTAGCGTGTTCATGAGTGTCTTTAATTGCCATGTGAACCGAAGCCCGATTACGGGCGAAATCACATCCGTTGCCTATCGCCCCGGAAAATTCTTCAATGCATCACTCGACAAAGCCAGCACTGACAACGAACGCAATGGCCTGTGTCTGCGCCTTGCGAACGGACAAGAGCTTGCAGTTGTCCAGATTGCGGGTCTGGTTGCCCGTCGCATCGTCTGTTTTGTGAAACCAGGCGACTATCTGAGCACCGGTGAACGTTTCGGCTTGATCCGCTTCGGCTCCCGCCTTGACGTGTATCTGCCACCAGATGTCTCCCCCCTCGTGTCTATCGGACAGACCATGGTGGCGGGCGAGACGGTTCTGGCAGAACTCAACATGGCTGGGACGGAAAAAGCCGATGCCCACAAATAACGGCAAATCCTTCACCGACCTCGCACTGGTTCAGCTCATCCCGAACATGCTGACCATTACGGCGATCTGTGCAGGGCTGTCGGCCATACGTTTTGGTGTGCAGGGTAACTATGAGCTGGCGGTCCTGCTGATCGTGGCGGCCTGCATTCTTGACGGCTTGGATGGTAAGATCGCACGGCTTGTGGGTGGCGACAGCAAAATGGGGGCCGAGCTGGATTCGCTCGCCGACTTTGTGAACTTTGGTGTCGCCCCGCCACTGGTGATCTACCTATGGGCCTTGCAGGACATGCGCAGCGCGGCGTGGCTGTGCGTGTTGGTCTTTGCGATCTGCTGTGTTCTGCGACTGGCGCGGTTCAACGTGAGCAACAAGGCCTACGGGGTCGACCAGCCTGACGACTTCTTTGTCGGTGTCCCGGCCCCGGCAGGCGCTATCTTGGTTTTGCTGCCTTTGACTGCGTCCTTTGCATTTTCAAATCAGCCTCTTCTGCCCGATGCTCTGATTTGCCTGCATATGGTTCTAGTTGGCATCGCCATGATCAGCCGTATCCCCACCTGGTCGCCAAAACGGGTCCGGATTTCACATGGGAACATCAAGTACTTCCTGCTTGGCTTTGCTTTGATTGGTGCCACATTGCTGACCTACGCCTGGATCACACTCGTGATCGTCTCCATTGGATACGTAGGGCTGGTCGTGTGGAGCTATTTCGCGGCACGCTCCGATACATCTAAGAAGGACAACTAAATTGGAAATCGAAGCCGTTCAGACCTCGTACGCCCGCTGGGCTCCTGTCTATGACAGGACTTTCGGTGCCATCACCAATGTAGGCCGACGTCGTGCTGTCCGGTATATTAACGGTTTGCACGGCACTGTGCTTGAGGTCGGCGTCGGAACAGGCCTTTCGTTGCCGCATTACAAGTCTGATCTACAGGTTACCGGTATAGATTTCAGTACCGACATGCTTGCCAAAGCACAGGCCAAGGTTCAGCAATTGAACCTCCAGCACGTTGCCGAATTGCGCCAGATGGATGCCCGCGTCCTAGATTTCAGCGATGCAAGTTTTGACACCGTTGCAGCCATGCATGTGCTGTCTGTCGTCCCGGAACCCGAGAACGTGATGGCGGAAATCGCGCGGGTCCTGAAACCCGGAGGGCGTGTGGTGATTACAAACCACTTTGTACGAAAACGTGGGTTTCTGGCATTCTTGGAACGCATCTCAGCTCCTTTTGCCAATGTTCTTGGGTGGCACTCGGATTTCGAACTGGAAACGATTTTGCAAGAATCATCACTGGCGGTCGAAGAACAAGGGCCCCTTCCTCCGCTTGGCATGATGACTTTCATCGTTCTGCAAAAAGCCGGAGCAGTCGACTAGATCGAGCAAGGTAAGTCATGCCAAAACTCAACCGTTTCTGCCACCGGCGATAACGACCGTTTTAGGCCGCGCAGACCTCAGCTCCGTTTTCCGCCGTTAGAATATTCCGAACCGTGGTCGCGTGCCACTTTCCACCCCGTGCGGTTTTGATCCCGCGTGCGTTCAGCTCCGCCGCGATCTGGCGAAGGGACGCGCCCCCTGCCCTGATTTGCTCGATCACCGGCAAGACGTTCTCTGCATGGGACAGCGCACGCGCCCTGTTCACCGCCGCGCCCTTTCGCGCCGCCTGACGCTGCTCAGAAGCCCGTGAGGGAATGGACCACCCCAGCTTTACCCCGCGTGCCTTCGCCGCCGCCAGCGCCGCCTTGGTGCGCTCTGAGATTGCGCGGCCCTCTTGTTCCGCAACTGCGGCCATGATGTGCAGCACAAAGCGGTTCGCCTCTGGCATATCCGCCGCCGTGACCTCGACCCCGCTTTCCAGAAGGTTCGCAATGAACGCGACATTGCGGGCGAGACGGTCCAGCTTGGCAATGAGCAACACGGCCCCTGCCCGCTTCGCCTCTGCCAGCGCCCGCGCCAGCTCCGGGCGATCTGACCGCTTACCGCTTTCGACTTCGACAAACTCTGCCACGACCTCGCCCCGGCCCAGGACGTGCGCCGCCACCGCCGCGCGTTGCGCTTCCAGCCCCAAGCCGCTCTGGCCCTGGCGTTCTGTTGATACGCGAAGATAGGTGACGAATTTCATGGCGCGGCCCTTTCGATCCTAGGGGAAATCTTAGGGTGTGTAAGAACCCTACGTCCGTTGTGTTCTTATACATATGTGTGCATTTACGTATTTACGCAAGTGCGTAGCTATAAATTTATGCGTTTGCGGCCTCGCGCATTTGCGATAGCGTGTGCCAAAGCATGGGAGGAACCATGAAACAGGCACTTTTGCTAATCATGACCGTATTGGCTCAACCCGCATTGGCCCAAGAAAGCGAAGGACGGTTCGCAATCGCACCTAACGGCTCAGGTGTTGGGGTTTGGGTAGTGGACACTCAGAACGGCACGGTGAAATTCTGTTTCCCGCAAAGCAATAGCAGTGCCAGCGGCGGATATGTCGCTGTTTGCACTGACGCACAGCAATGAGAACGATCCTCATAGCCGCTCAGAAAGGCGGGGCTGGCAAAACGACGCTGGCCCGCAACTTGTCTGTTGCCGCCTCTCTCGATGGCCAGAAGGTGCTTTGCCTCGATCTGGACCCGCAAGGCTCACTCAGAGGATGGTGGGAAAGCCGCGAAGCTGAAACCCCGGCCATGCTGGACCGTGACCCGGCCCCTCACGCGCTACGCGCCACACTGGACGCCGCCAAGGCACAATTCGACCTCTGCATAATCGACACGCCACCAGCGGCCCCAGAATGGCTATCTGAGGCGCTTGGAGCGGCTGACCTGGTGTTGATCCCGGTTCGGCCTTCCCCTGACGATCTGCGGGCCGTAGGCGCGACCATAGCCGCCGTGAATGCCGCCAAGGTGCCTTTCGCCTTCGCTCTGTCTCAAACGCCGCGTGCGCGGATCACAGAAGAAGCGGCCCGCGTCCTTGCGCAACATGGCAGGGTTGCCCCGGTGAATATCGCTCAACGTGTTGCATACGCGGAAACCGGCGCGACCGGCCAAGGGGTATCTGAGACAACCGACGACAAGGCGGGGGCAGAGATTGCCGCCGTGTGGGATTACGTGAAAGGGATTCTGAATGGCTAAGAAGCCCGTGGCCCTCGATGGCCTGTTGAACACCGAAAGCCGCCCAACCGATACCGGGATACCGCAACGCGGGGCAGGGCAACCAACTCAGGAAAAGAAGCCAAAGCGTGAGGGTGAAAAGCGCCTGACACTTGCTCTTGATGGTGAAACCTACCGCCGCCTGAGAATGCACGCCGCCGAAACCGACCAGACGCACCAGGACATTTTGGAAACCGCCCTTGCGGAATACCTCAAGCGCGCAAATGCGTAGTTACGTAAATACGCGCATTTTTTGTCTGCTATCCCTTTTATTTCATTAGGAAAATCATGCTTGAAGACCTTGCTCTACAATATTCCGAATGGCCGGAAGACCAAGTGCGTGCGCTAAGCTATGGCCTCGTGATCCTTGGGGGAATTATAGGTGGGCTATCCAACCGGTCGTTGGTCGAACTGAGACGCGCCCCTTATTTCGCATTGTCTGGTCTTGTCTTTCTAGGGGTGGCAACTGCGACCTTTACCGGAATGGCGTTCATTGTTCAGGCGCTCGTCGGTGGCTTCTTCTGGACCATCGTAGGCTTAGAGATGCTCGCCTCAGCGGTAGGCGGCTTTTTCATTGCACGGATTGCCGCTGCTCGCTCACGTGATGCTTACGGGCATGGAAGAATGGCCGCTCTGGCTTTTATCCCGCTTGCCAATTTTTGGCTTCTCCTGACCCCATCAAAAAACGAAACATCGGCAAACCGTGCGCCAACCATACCCTTGCTGACAGGTGGCCTAGGTGTCCTGTCGGGCTTTGTATTGCTTGGCGCTGGTATCGGCCTCTCATCCTATGCGCAGGTTGAAGGACTAAAGCGAGTTGAAGAAGCGGCTGCGGAAGGCGTCTTCGATGAAGCGTTGCTGGACCGAACTATTGCGACAATGGCCGCTGAGGTTGATACGCCTCTGGTAGTGGACGAAACGACTACTTTGGTGCGAATGGAAGCCGAAGGCGTAGAACTGAGATATGTCTATGAAGTCGATCCACCGGCAGATTTCCTTCCAACAGATATGCGAGTGGGGTTGCTACAGCAAAATTGTACTTATGAGGGCCTAGCGGGCGTTATCAACGCTGGTGCAATCATAAGGCACGTCTACTTACGAAAGGACGGCGGGGAGATTGGTGTCGTTGAAGTGACTCGCCAAGCATGTGGCCGGTAACTACCCTTGATCCCATGTGGGCGAGGGGGTTTGAGCAATCAAGTATTTCTTTGCAAAAGGTTTTTTGATTTTAACCCCCTCTGAGGAATTAACCCACCGATGCAGGATTAGCCTGTCGCGCCAACGTACCAGTTAGACCGGCCAGCCACTTAGGAGAATCCGGGTTTGCCATTTGCCAGAACGGGGGCAACTCGATGAAAGCGGCAAGGGCCTGAGCCTTGATGCCAAGCCCTACGGGGCTTTGTTCCTCGAAAGTCAGAATATCACCGACCAGGCTGCGGAGCGCGTCGCGCGATGCGGTTTCAGCGACTTGTGCCGCCTCGATCCCAGACGCCGCCGTGATCCGTTCAACCTCCGACCAATAGGCGTGGGCGGGTTCGATCTGCGCCTTGCTGCGTTCTGCCCATCGTATTTCCGATTTCATGCCGCGTTGAGATTTGAACTTTGACTTGCGTTCGGCCTCTTTCGTGTGGGCGTGATACTCAGCCTCGAAACCTTCCGGCGTTCCGATGTTCTGCACCCGCATGATGCCACCCTTGCCCCACGGGGTTTCAATGCCCCGGCCCAGAATGTCGGCATGGCGCTTGCTGCCGTTGCCATACCAGATGATCTCAGGATCGGGCGTAGGCCACTGCGGCCCCCAGGTCTTGGCGATGGAATGCACCTTGGCTGCGGCGTCCTTGTAGCTTTGAAGTGTAGCGGGCAGTCGATCCGACATTGCCAATAGATCAGGGTGTTCTGGCGCAACCTGTTCACCGGATGCGTGCGCTGCCGTTGCGGATGAAAGGGACGCCGCCAGCGCAGCGACAAAGGAACGTCTGTTTAGGATTGTCATGTTTGCTTCTCACAGTTTTGGCTTGTCACGGCCATGCCAGCGGCGGGCTGACACCGGGGCGTTGACAACTTCCTGTGAGAGAAGCCGAACGTATTTACCAAGCGGCTATTGTATTTCGCTCGCGCCCCGGCAAAAACCAGACACGATCCGCCGCCAAGCGGGTTCGCTAATTCGCTGCCATCCGCGCCAACGGATGAAACCTCAGTCAAGTGTTGCAGCTATCACAGTCCGGGTTGTCACGCCCAACACCAACCTGCACCAGGATACGCTGACAGGGCAAGCCCTCTTAGAAAATGAAGGGCCGCGATATGGGCAAGGTTAGCGGACAAACCCCTGAAAACACGCCCGAAATAGGGTCCATTCTTTTCCTGCATTCAGGAAAGCCACCGCGCCGCTCTTTCCGGCATTACGGAAAGCTCATGGATCTGCAATTTCCGCATCACGGATTTGGCGAGCCTCGTGAACCTGTTTACGAGAGAGGCCAATATCTGCTGGACCGGGCAATTGTTCCGAAGCAGAACAATTGGGATTTCCGGCAACCTTGATTTCCCCTCGCTCCTGAGCGGCGTCGTATTCATCGGCCAACCGTCGCTTTGTGCGCAGCCAAGATCGAAACCTTGCCTTCGTCCATGGCCTCTACGAGCTCCGGCTCGGCGTTGTTCACAACATGCTCAGCCTGACGGAATGTTTCACGATTTCCGAAACCCGCTTTCTTGGCGGCGAAGTCTGATGTTCGAGGGTTGCCAATTTCTTGCCGTTCCTCTTTGGCCCCGTGTTGGTTTGCACCTCGCCGATCACCAATTTCGTCAGCAATGTCCCGCAGTACGTCCGCCGACGGCGGTTGTGCAATTACGTTGGTTTCCGCCACATATGGGGTCTGCTCAAAATTGAGCACCCCCCAATCAGGGCCCACCCCCCATTGGGGGTTGCGTCGTTTACCCTCCGGCCTCTTGGCGTCTTGGACAGCGGCAATAACTGAGCGTTGCAGCTCCGCCTTTGTCGGCCCCCTACCTTCCGACGTCGCCTTTCCCAAGGTCCGCTTAACAACCCCCGGATCAACCACTTCTGCGTCCCGAATTTGACGCGCCTCGTGTACCTGTTTACGAGAGAGGCCAATATCTGCTGGACCGGGCAATTGTTCCGAAGCAGAACAATTGGGATTTCCGGCAAC
>JABSOU010000079.1 GCA_013215215.1 Cognatishimia sp.
CGATAAATGGGCAATACCTTCGCAATCAACACTACTCGAAACCGAGAGTTCCAAGTGGAGCAAGAGCTCTTGGCAATGGGCCTGCACCCTTGGGTTCCTAAGCGTCGGGACAGCCGCTACGTAAAGGAAAAACGGGCGGCCGTCTGGTATGATCGTCCATATGTTCCCAAGCTGATCTTCTGCGTTATACCCGCCGTCTATTGGCCCGATGTCTATGGGTTGAAAAATGTAATTGGGAAGCCTTTCGCGCTTTCTGCGATGGATATTCGCGGGGTGGAAGCCCATACCAAGCACGATGGGCGAAAGGTTCCGGCGACCCCTGGGCTCATCCAATTCAAATCCGCTGTTGCCGCGGAGTATGAGGATTGCTGCCGGCTTGAGAAGAACAGCAATTACCAGTGCAAGTACCACCCGGGCCAAGCGCTGGAAGTCTTGGATGGGCCATTCGAAGGATTCAGGGCGGAGTTCAAGAAAGTGATCAAGCGTGCCCATGATGAATACTCCCGGCTCAGCCTTTGCGTTGATATTTTTGGCCGAGAAACGCCCATTGAGATTGATCCTGACCGGGTGCAGGAATTGTAGCGCTTGCCACATGTGTTGGATTTGTTTACGGTCCACTCAAAGCAGGATCCCGGAAGTTCGGCTTCTGGCTGCTTAATCCATCGCCCCCCGTTCTCGGAACTGTGGAGAGGGGCGGTGCTACTGCAATTCAAGAACCCTTTTCGGCGATATCACAGCAACTGCCACGCGACACAGTTGGTCTGGCCCGATGTTAATCGGAGAGGGTATGTCGCAGTATCCAAATTTTGTTGAATTCTATGGCGGTGACGATGGCTCTCAGCGACAAACAAGCACGCTTTGCAGAGGAATACATCGTCGATCTTAACGCGACGCAAGCGGCCATTCGATCGGGTTACAGCGAAAGGACATCTGGCTCGCAGGGCCAGCGGTTGCTCACAAATCCGAAGGTGGCAGCCCGCATCGCCGAACTTCAAGCGGAGATTTCAAGGGAAATCAAACTCGACGCCGTTGCAATCGCTCAGCGTTGGGCAGATTTGGCCCTAGCAGACCCCAACGAGTTGACATCGCTGATCGTCGGAAGCTGCAGGCACTGCCATGGCGAAAACTTCCAGTATCAGTGGATCGATGAGGCGGAATTCTTAGACGCTCAAGAGGCCTACTTCGCGCTTTCAGACGACGCTAGAATGGCTAAACGCGCCCCGGTAATGGCTGGGGGGTATGGCTACAGGTGGCGGCGTCAGCCGAACCCGGAATGCCCCCGCTGCGACGGCTTCGGGCAAACTCGTGCCGCCTTCAAAGACACCACAAAACTTTCACCCGCCGCTCAGGCACTTTTCGCCGGCGTGAAAGAAACCCAACACGGCCTAGAGATCAAAATGAACGATCAATCCAAGGCCCTGGAACTATTGGCCAGACACATCGGAATGTTCCCTAGCAAGGTTGAACACACCGGAAAGGGCGGAGGGCCTATCCAAACCGAAGATCTGACTGCGGTTAAGACCGAGGAAGAGTTGATTGAGCAAGCAAGAAAACTTGGCCTCGATCCAGGCGCTCTTGGCCTCGGTGGAGGCGAGGAAACGCAGGAATGAGCTTTCCCCAGATGGCAATCTCATCGACTTCGCGCGGTATTTCTTTCCGGATCGCGAAGGTATGTTCCTCCTCGAGGGGCCACACCACAAGATCATCAGCGACGCGCTGGACAAAGTTTACAGGGGTGAAACCACCCGCCTGATCATCTCGCTACCGCCGGGCTACACAAAAACAGAATTCGCGGTGGTGAACTTCATTGCCAAAGGATTCCAGATAAATCCCAAGGCTCGCTTCATTCACGCAACGTTTTCTGACGACCTGGCACGCGAGAACTCAGACAAGATCAAATCACTGATCGAACTTCCGAGCTTTCAGGAGCTGTCAGACGTCGAAGTCAGGCCAGACAGCAGCGCCAAAGACCGGTGGAAGACAACAAAAAATGGCGGCATGCTGGCCAAAGCCGCAGGTGGACCAATCACCGGCTTTCGTGCCGGTTATATGGACAAGGAAAATTTCACCGGCGCTCTGGTCGTGGATGACCCGCTGAAGCCCGATGACGCATTCAGCCCAGTCAAGAGGCACAACGTCAACAGAAGGGCCACAAACACCTTCAGAAGCCGCCTCGCACATGATGGCGTCCCCATCGTCGTAATCATGCAGCGCCTGCACGAAGATGATTTTGCAGGATACCTGCTTAAAGGCGGATCCGGCGACATCTGGGACCACCTAGAACTGCCGGTGCTGATCGAAAAAGGTATCGAATACCCGAAAGAATGGACGCACGGCCGACCCATCGATCACGGGCTGCCCGAGGGACCGCTTTGGGCCGACAAGCATTCAGAAGATGAAATCGAAATCATCAAGGCCGACGCCTACACTTACAGCTCTCAATACCAGCAAAGGCCGAACTCAGTTGAGGGCGCTCTATTCCAAATGGCAGGGTTCGAATATTGGAATGAACTGCCTCAGATCGAGTATTTCCGCTTCTACGCAGACACCGCGCAAAAAGCCGAACAGAGAAACGACTTCAGCGTAATTCAGCTGTGGGGAAAGGCCAACGGAAAGGCCTACCTTGTCGATCAGGTGCGGGGCAAATGGGAAGCCCCAGACCTCGAAAAACACGCGCTCGCATTCTTTGCAAAGCACAAAGACAAGCGCCACAGGGGCATGCTGGTTGAAGACAAGGTTTCCGGAACAGGACTTATCCAGAGCCTGCAGAGGCAGGGTATCCCGGTTCAGGGCATTCAGAGAAACCGTGACAAATACACGCGTGGACTAGACGCAGCACCATGGATTGCCACCGGAATGGTCTATCTGCCAGCCGGCGCCTCCTTCTTGGACACGCTGAAGATAGAACTTCAGACCTTTGACGGCCTTGGCACTGGGTTTGACGACCAAGTTGACCCGCTCATGGACGCGATCGCGGACATGCTCGGCGGCTTTACACCGTCGGCAGGAAGCGTCGAATTCAAGCTGATCTAAGCATAAAAATTTGCGTGAGGTGCCAACATGGCCGAAATCGACCAGATTAAAGCAGAGCGCATCGCAAAAAAGGCACGCAATCACTATTCCGGCAACCCTCGCCGTGCTGATGCTCTTAAAAAGGTGCGGGCTCTGCGTGGTGGAGCATCGACCATGCGTGAGGAGCGCAATCTCAGCGAATACCTCCCGCGAGACGAGCGCGAAGACGACGCAACATATAAAGCGCGCGCGAAACGCTCCAACCTTTACAGCTTCCTGTCAAAGGCCATTGAGGACGTGGCCGACCACATCTTTGCAAAGCCTGTGACACTGGACAAATCCGCCTCGGAAGAGTGGAACGAGATCGCGGACAATATCGACTTGTGCGGCCAGAGCCTGAATGAGTTCATGCGCGATATCCTCGAAGACGCGCTTGAAGCGGGCATATCGTTCATCTTGGTAGACATGCCGAGCCCAGACCCCAATATGTCCCTGGCAGATCAGAACCGAATGAACATCCGCCCTTACTTCTCCAAGATCACTGTGGAGCAGGTTTTGGGGTTTCGGACACAATCGATCGCCAACAATATCACGCTGCAGCAAATTAGGATCATGGAAACGGCAGAAGTCGTCGATCCTGAAAACCCATATGAAGACAAGGAAGTTCAGCAGGTCCGATTGCTCGAAGTCGGCGAGGATGGAAAGGTGTTTTGGGAGCTTTGGCGTGAAGGCCAAAACAAAAAGTGGGCGCTGCATGACGAAGGCGTTACCGAAGCCGAAGAAATCACCATCGTTCCGGTTTATACCAAGCGGACAGGCTTTTTCACAGGCTTTCCCCGGTTCGAGGCTCTTGCCGACCTCAACATCGAGCATTGGCAAAAGGCATCCAAGTTCACCATTGGCGAGGGATACGCCGTCGTGCCTTTCCTGTTTGGAGCGGGCTTTGCCGACGGCAATTTCACACTGGCGGCCAACGCAATGGTCACGAACTCAGACCCAAATTCTAAGCTAGATTGGGTCGAAACACAGGCGCGCGCGCTTCCTATCGCCCGGCAAACGCTGAAGGACATCGAAGAACGCGCCATGACGTTCGGATTCGAAATGATCCTGCCAAAGTCTGGGCAAATTACAGCGACGGGCGAGGCACTCGACGCAGCAAAGACCAAGACGCCCCTGGCCACGCTATCTCAGGGCCTCAAGTCAGCGGCAGACAACTGCTTCATTTTCGCGGCGATGTATTGGAACAAGACGGACGTGCCCGCAGTCGAGGTATTCTCAGACTTCGCTCTCTCCGCAGTGCTTGGAAACATGGCCGTCGATCAGCTTACAAAAGCGCGAATGGCTGGCTTGATTACACAAGAAACCTATCTTCATGAGCTTCAACGTCGCGGCTTTATCTCTGGCGAGATTGATGTCGAAGAAGAGATCGACCGCCTCGATGAAGAGGACGACGACGATCTCGTGGGCAAATCATTCAACGACGAAGACGACGACGAAAAGCAGGATGGCGAAAAGCAGGATGGCGGCAACGTCAGTTCATTCATTAAAGCCTTCAGCGCGGCGATGGCCTAATGCTGAAAAAACTTACCGACGACGATATCGCCGAAATCGGGACTTTTCTCGGAAAACTCGCGAAGCGGTCAAATGAACATGAGGCCGCAATCAAGGGCTTGCGCGAGGACGTGGAAGGCGAACCAACGGTCGTGCAGGTCGAAGCACCGGCAGTCACCGTCGGGGCACCAGAGGTCAACGTACAGCCCCCAGAAGTCAGGGTTGAGGCTCCAGTTGAAGTGGATTTCGGACCTATCGTTAAGGTTCTTGAAAAACTGCAGCCCGATATGGGACCGCTCGTCAAAGTAGTCACAGCGCATAACAACACAATCACCCAACAGTCAGAAATCATGCTTGGATTGGTAGGTGAGTTCAAATCACTGCGCGAAAGCCTTTCGCAGCAATCAGAGCAACAGGCAGAGAGCTTTGCGGTCCTAGTAAAAGAGCTGGGCAAGATCACAGAAACCACAATGCGCGCAGAGGCCGCTACGAAAATGGTTCTCGCTGAAGTGCTCAATGGCGTGGCGCAACAGGGAGCCGAGGTGCGCCAGGCCGTTATCGATGGTGATCAACAAATCATCGCCGCAATTCAAACGCCCCGAAATGTCTACCTAACTGACTTCAAGGACGGGCAGCCGACCGGAGCAGTCAGCTTCACAGCCAAGAAAGTGAATTGATGCCAATGCCTGAGATTTCGTGCAAAGACTTGATTACTTTCGCCACAACGTTGACCGCGGCACTGGCCGTTTTTTTCACGCTGCAGGCCCGCGTCGCCGTGGTCGAGGCAAATGTCAAGATTCTTTACGACGACTTCGACAAGATCGAAATCCGCATCGAAAAGAGGCTCGATAGAATTGATGAAAACCTCGAATACTTACTTAAATCGCGCTGACTTTTGTCAATTTTTGCGCCCTTAAAGGACGAAAGCGGCCAATGAAACCAACCAAAGTGACAACTCGCTCCGCACCTGCCGAAAGTGATGAGGATTGGAAAGCAATATTCATCGCGGTCGATCGGGCGGAGGACAACCAAAAGGCCATCGAGGNTATTATGCAGGACGTTGAATACGTTCAGTGGCTTCGCAAATCAGTGCGCACTCTAATGCTCGCCTTCTTGGCAGGCACGATATCCGCAACACTCTTGAACGCTGACAAGGTTCGAGAACTGGTTGGAGCTCTGATGTAATGATAAGTGACAGCATTATTTCGATACTCACCGCAACCACAATGGGCCTGTTTGTAGGAGTTGGAGCGTTAGAGCTATTCACGCCGGAGCGGGAATTCGTCCCGACCGTGGTTCTCGCTGACTTCACCTACAATGCAGAGACCCATGTCGTAAGGTTCGAAACGTTCACGAACGCGACTGAGCCTTTCAGCACTCTCCTAGAGTTTGAGGCGATACGCGACGGCGCTGATATTTGCCAGCCGAAGATGCAAGAGTTCGTCCTTTTGGGGCGTCAGTCTTGGGAAGCGCCAATTGCCCAACTCCTCGGGAAATGTCAGGACGATGTTATCAATGAAAATGGCCAACTCGACTTTCTGCCCATGGACGAGCTCGGGGCCGAAATCATCTATCGGATTTGGCTCACGTCTCGCACCGAGCAATTCGTCGGCGAAGTCGCACTCGACGGTGCAATAGACGTTCCAAGCAGGTAAAGACTTTATGGCAACAGCAACTATTTCAGGTTCAACAATTAAGACCATTTCAGGAGGCTCAGCTAGTGACCGCCTAACGCTCACGGATATAGCTCAAGCCTCAAACAGTGGTCTTAATGCGCCCATTCCAAACACAGCATATCAGCCTACGCCGGGGGCACTTCGGCACATCCTAGGCACTTCCGCCTTTGCTGATCTCACCGGCGGCGTTCTAATTTACGACAATGCAGCAAACGGACAAAACACTTCGTTTTTCTTAGATGGCGATGTTGTTGTCGGTGGCCAAAACGACTTTAGACCCTTCACCATAAAAATCGGTGAGAAATCTCTTACTACTTCATACTCTCAAGTCCCATTCATAGGGGTGAACGCTGTCCTATCAATGCCCAAGCCGGAGAACCGTCTTGTTATTGAAGGATTTACAGATCAGCCTAACTCTGTTCAACCCAGTCAACCGGGTGCAAGGTCCGTCCTTCATTTCGAAAACAATATAGCTGGAAATGAAGTTAGGATATCAGTCCTGGGGGCACCCTACGTTGACGACAATAGTTACACGTTACCCTCTCAGACGGGCTTTAAACCAAACGGCACGTTCGTCGTTCAGTGGCGCATCGGACCAAATGTGACTGTCCGAGACTTCGAGTTTAAAGACGGATATATTGACTGGCGTCCAGGCGGAAATTGGGCTGCACCCACACGCGGAGTATTTGTAGCGAAATCCTGGATCAAATTTTTAGGCACCAAGTCTTTTTCTAACTCGTCACCGCTACTTTTTGGAAGCGCCGATGAAGCATTCAATATCCTTGTAGGTGAAGACGGACAGTCTGGGAGCTATATGCTGCATGGGCTATATCCATCGGGTTCACTTGGTCGGATTGTTTATCTGAATTTCACAGGATTGAACTGGGAAACACAAATGGCACTCTACTCGGCTGGTAAAACTGTCCGCGTGGAGAATCATTTGGTTTTTAAATACAAGGTGATTGACACACTCGCACAGCCGGTAAGCGGCGCGAAAATCATCATCTACAAAAAAGACCCATCTTACCCCGCGAACGGCCAAGTCAACTTTTCAACCACAGAAACTACGGTAGAGGAGACTACCGATAGCACCGGAGAGGGTAATATTGGCAGCGATACAGGATCGGGTGACTTTATCTGTGTAGAGGCGTTCAGCAGAACTGCTTCGGGTGGAAACGTCGATGTTGACTACGCGAACCCCAACCATTCCACCGCCCAATATGCAAGCAACACCAGTTTGGCTTTTGCCGTTGTGAAATATGGCAAAGTGGCGGCCTTCCGCCAAGCTCTGACTGCGGCAAAAGCTGGAGCATCCGGGGAGGGAAAGCAGTCACTCGGCGTCATTCAGTTGAATGATGACCTTGCTATCGTTGAACAGGATGCAGCGACGGCGCTTGCATACTCTACGCAGGAGACCCCCGAAAAAGCATATGACCATCTCAGCGCGCTTTTTGAGAGAGACTACGATAGCGAGTCTGGGCCAACATGCTCCCGCGTTGGCGACTCCTTGGATTTTGGCTCCCTCAACCTGATAATTGACGGTAGCGGCTCTGGCGAGGCATCTGTCTCTAACAGTAGTGTCAAACTAAATGCTTCGACATTTACAGGAAACCTCACCACCACTGGCACGGTCTCTGTGATCAATGGCGCGACGATAGTCGGCGGAATCATCGATAGTAACGGCGATAGCTTTCTGTCGTTCAGCGGTGTTACCTCCTGGAGGGTGTACGCTACGGAAGCTGACCAAGGGTCAAACTCTAACCTCATTTCATCGGGCAATGTTTCTGACAAATTCCGTTTCACCTATTCATCGGGAACAACCTATTACATGCGCCTCGTTGTTGGGAGCGAGACGATCTTCAAGGTCTCAACTCCCACAGCTTCCGGGCAAACTGATGTCACCCTTGAAATCGCAGGCTTGCTAACCGCGCTCCCTACGGAACTCGACAAGGTTCTCGTCAATAGGCTTGACGGCAGCGACCTCCCGGGCGTCACGGCACAAGCAATTGACGGCCTAATCGGTGATGATGTGCGCGCTATCGCCACCAAGGCCGAGACTGATGCGAGCTTCGCCGCGCTCAACGACCTGAGCGCTGCGCAGGTACTCACGCAAGCTGCCGCAGCACTCAACACATACGATGGTCCCACAAAAGCAGAATTGGATGCAGGTCTTGCCGCGCTCAACGACCTGAGCGCTGCGCAGGTCAATGCCCAAGTCGATGCAGCCCTTGCAGACTACGACGGGCCTACGAAAGCCGAACTCGACGCCGGTCTGGCAAATCTAAACAACTTGAGCGCCGCGGAAGTGAACGCGCAAGTAGACATTGCCCTGGCAGACTACGATGCACCCACGAAGAGTGAATTGGACGCCGGTTTGGCCGGTCTCAATGATCTAAGCGCCGCTGATGTAAACGCACAGGTCGATATCGCGCTCGCCGATTATGACGCGCCGACCAAGGCGGAGCTTGACGCAGGTCTTGCCGGATTGAATGACCTGAGTGCGACAGACGTAAACGCGCAGGTCGATATCGCGCTGAACGACTACGATAGCGCCACCAAGGCAGAAATGGACGCCGCATTCGCTGCGCTGCATAATTTGAGCGCCGCTGATGTAAATGCGCAGGTCGACATTGCACTCAACGACTACGATGCACCCACTAAGGCAGAGCTAGATGCAGGCTTGGGTGCCCTCAATAACTTGAGTGCAGATGATGTTAACACCCAACTAGACGCAGCGCTCGCCGACTATGACGGGCCTACCAAGGCTGAACTTGATGCAGGACTCGCAGCGCTTAACAATCTCAGCGCCGCCGACGTTTGGGCCGCAGCGTCCAGAACTCTAACCGACAAAACAGGCTTTGAACTGTCAACATCCGCAATCGCGGCCATTGCAACCAAGGTTGAGCAATCAATTCTAGACGACAGTGACGGTCAGCAAGTTCTGAATGCGATTGTCGGTGCGATCGGAAACTCCAATGTTGACGAGGTCGCACTTGTCGCCGCAATTCGTGCAGACATCGAGCGCAACGGCGGCTTGCTCGCCGAAATCCCGACGCTCACAGAGATGGAAGCCTCCACTTCACTGACGCAGGTTGCTGATGTGTCAGCGCTCGCCACCGCCGCGCAAGTCTCAGCGCTCAACAACATCACGGCCGCCGACGTTTGGGCGTCCCCGACGCGAAGCCTATCTGACAAGGCTGATTTCGGACTTTCATCGACTTCGGTTGCAGCAATCATCGCCGGGCAACGCGCGGACGCAGAGCGCGCCGGCGGACCCATCAACCTTATTCAGTCAAACGTGGATGCGATCCTAGCCCGCCATGACGGGCCAACCGTATTCCGCGACGATCAGGACCAGGAGACTACGCCCGAGCTTGCGGTGTTCGTTGACATGTATCCACCAGGTCAAACTTCATTCACTCCGGCTGCGACGGGCCGGATCAAGCGCGTCACGATGAAGGACGATCAGGACGCTTCCGTAGTTTTGACCAAGCGCACGCGCGAGGTTTAAATCATGATTTTACCGTCAGGCCTGCACGGCATCCCGCTGGGCTCATTTGGGCAGACCGGTGGCCTAACCCTAGAGCAAGATCAAATGCTGCGTGAGCTTTGGCAGGCGCGAGGGCTCGACGCCACAGCGCCGCTAACCGTACAGCAAGACAAAGAAGTCATCGGACCCATTTCCGCACCCGTCGTAACCATCGATCGCACCGGCGACGGCATTACATCTAGCAAGCTGCAGCGCCGTTGAGCCTTCTCGGCAGATCATCACTGGGCCTCCTCGACGGCGGCGCAAAGCCATTGCTCGCAAGATCGTCGCTGGGGCTCCTAAATACGCCAGAAGATGACGGCTCGGGCGGCATTTGGCGTCTAGCTCGTGATTTGAGGATCATTCAACAACGACAGCGTCAGATCGCAGACGCCGATATCGAAAAGCGAACTCAAGAGAAACGCGCAAAGGCCCAAAGACGGGCGATAGAGGCGCGCATGCAAGTCGCCATCGAAGAGGAAGCCGAGCGTGAGCTCAAAGCCCTTCGAAAGGCGGCGCCGCCATCCGCTCAGGCCACACCCGAAACGCAAGTAGACTATAGGCGACTGCTTCTGTTGCTTGGAGGTGCCCTATGACCACCGCCTCTGAACAGATCCTAAGTCACAACGTTGCGCATCAGATCGCGCTCTCGCGCTATTCCACAGGGGTCACAAAAAAAATTCTGGCTATTCTCGCGCGCACTGACAAAAAAATCGTCAAGCGCCTGGAGCGGGACGGGTTGACCGAAATCGGCAGAATGAGGCTCCAACGCCAACTCAAGGCCATCCGCGAAATCTTGAAGGACGGGCATGAACAACTCGCCGGGGCACTGCGCTCCGAGTTGCTTGGGCTCACCCAGCAGGAGATTAGCTTTCAAGGCGAACTATTCACGCAAGCCATACCGGTTCAACTGGACTATGCGACCCCGTCGCCGCATCAGGTCTACGCAGCGGCAATGGCCCGTCCTTTCCAAACCAAGATGATGCGCGAATGGCTGGCAGACTATGAACGCGCTAAGCGACAAAAAATCATCGGCACCATTCAACAGGGCTTCATCACCGGCGACACAACCAATCAAATCGTGCAGAACCTGCGTGGGACGCGATCAATGAGCTACCGAAACGGCGTTCTCCGGAGCACGCGTAGCAGCGCAGAGCGCATGGTCAGAACGTCGATCGCCCATTTCGCAAGCGTTGCGAGAGATCGCTTTTACGAAGAAAATCAGGACATTATCAAGGCCGAGAAATATGTCGCCGTTCTCGACAGCAGAACCAGCAACATATGCAAAAGCCTGGATGGAAAGGTCTTCGAGCGCGGAAAGGGCGTTATGACGCCGGCTCACCCAAACTGTCGGTCCCTTCGGACACCAATTCTCAAATCATTCGCCGAACTCGGGTTCGACGTGCGCGAATTGCCGCCAAGCGTCAGATCCTCGATGAATGGAACTGTACCCGCTGACATGAACTATGAGGAGTGGCTGCGAAAACAGTCCGTGTCCGTGCAAAATGACGCGCTCGGCGCGACCAGGGCAAAGCTATTCCGCAAAGGCGGAATGACGATCGATAAATTCGTGGACAAGCGCGGGGCCAGTTACACACTGGACCAATTGCGCAAACGAGACGCCGCTGCATTCGAAATGGCAGGCGTCTAAGCAACCACAACAGGAATTCACTCCCGGCGGAGTGAAAAGGTCTGCACGGCGCGAGGCCGCGCAGACCTGCAGCGCGAGGCTGCAAAACCACACAAACATATAGCGCGAGGCTAATATGACACTTCAATTCGAAGTCGCGTCCCTTGAGGGCGTGGATGAGGCTGTGAAAGGCCTTTACGCCGAGGTTGACGGTAAGTTTCAACTCAATATCGAAGGTATGCCAAAGGCAGACGCCGAAGGTATGCGGACAGCTCTGGAAGCGGCGCGGCGCGAAGCCAAGGACATCAAGGGGCAGGTCTCCGCATATAGCTCTCTGGGCAAGACACCCGAAGAACTTCAAGAACTCCTGGCCAATCAGGCTAAGGCGGAAGCCGACGAACAACTGAAGCGCGGCCAATATGACTCGCTGACCCAACAGCTCAAAGCCACACATGCAGAAGAGTTGAAGGCCCGCGACGAAGCGGACAAAAAAACTCAGGCGATTGTTCATAAGCATTTGCGCGATGCAACGCTTTCACAAGCCCTGATCGAGAATGGCGCGAAGCCTGCATTGGCGAAACTCCTCGCCGCACAACATGCAGACCGCGTCCAAGTCGATTTGTCCGGAGATGATGCTGTTTTCAACATCGTCCAGGCCGACGGAACCCCCATGGCAGGCACCAACAAGGACGCGACCGCGAACCTCGGTGATCTTGCCGCAGAACTCCGGAAGTCACTCCCCGACGCTTTTGTCGCCGACTTCAAAGGTGGAGGCGGTCGCGATCCGAATACCGGCCGCGACAATCCGGGCAAAACCATGACCCGCTCTGCTTTTGATGACCTTCAAAAATCTAACCCCGCTGCCGCTCAACAGCGGATGAAGGACGGCTGGTCTCTGACCGACTAGCCAACCTCCACTTATCCGGCCCTTGGGCAAGGCCTTACTGGAGCGCTGTGAAGCGTCCCTAATCCGAAAATGGAGTTCAAGACGTGAAGTTAAAGCAACCCTTCACAGTCGAAGAATTAAAAAGGTTCTTCGAATACGACCCGATCAAAGGGCAATTATTTTGGAAACCAAGAGGCGACAAAAGTTTTGACGCTCAATATGGTGGGAAACCTGCCTTCACTTGTGCCTCCAACGGGTACTTAGAAGGTGCGCTTCTAGGTGAAAAAATGAAAGCTCATAGGGTCATTTGGGCGATAAATCATGGGTATTGGCCGACAACTGAAATCGACCACATAAACCATGTTCGCTCAGATAATCGAATTTCCAATTTGCGCGAAGTTTCGCACCGCGAAAACAGTATTAACCGTGGCTTCAACAAGTCAAACACAAGCGGTCATTCTGGAATCTGTTGGTGCAAAACCCAAAGCAAATGGAAAGTCCAGCTCACTGTTTTTGGTAAGAAAAAGACAGTTGGGCGGTTCCAAGATCTACCCGAAGCAATAAGCGCAAGAAACGCCGCTTACGCCATGGCTGGCTATCACAAGAACCACGGCAAGAACCTCTCCAAGCACTCGGATTAGCTTCGCAGCTTTCCCTTCATCAATGGAGCCAAAAAATGGCAAACACCCTAACCGGGCTGATCCCGTCCCTTTATGCGGGTCTCGACACCGTTGCACGCGAGGCCGTTGGCCTCATTCCTGCGGTAAATCGTAACTCAAACGCCGAACGCGCGGCTGTAGGTGAGGCGGTCACGTACCCGATCACCCCAGCCATCACCGGGGTTGATGTCACGCCGTCGATGCAAGTTCCTGAGCCGACCGATCGCACAATCGCAACCGGTTCGATCACCATTACCAAAACACGAGCTTTCGAGTTCGGTTTCGTCGGTGAGGAAGCTCTCGGCCTCAACAATGGCCCCGGATACAATCTTGTGCAGGCAGATCTGTTCGCACAAGCGGTCCGTGGCCTCGTCAACGAGGTTGAAAGCGATCTGGGTACTCTTGCGCGAACCACTGCTTCGTCAGCCATTGGCGCGGCGGGCACCACACCGTTTGCCTCTGGCATCGGTGCATCTGCTCTGGCGCGCAAAGCCATGATCGATGCGGGCTCGCCACAGTCCGACTTGCACATGGCAATTAACACCACGACCGGTGCGAACCTGCGTTCCAACATGCAATTGACCCAGGCGAATACCGCGGGCACAGATGACACTCTGCGTCGTGGCGTTTTGCTGGACCTCAACGGCTTCGCAATCCGCGAAACTGGTGCCCCCACCATCAATGGCGGATCGGCTGCACAGTCGGGCTACCTCGTCAACGGCTCACTGGCACTTGGCGCGACAACCATCCCGATCGACACAGGATCTGCAGCTATCAACGCAGGCGACGTATTCACCATCGCAGGTGATACGACCCAATACGTTGCGACCAACAGCGTCACAGGCCCGGGCAACCTGACCATCGCGCGGCCTGGCCTACGTGTTGCGCCGGCCGATAACGCTGCGATCACCTTTGTGGGGGCTTATAGCGGCAACGCTGTATTCCACCGCCAAGCGCTGCAGTTGGTTATGCGTGCGCCGGCTCTTGAGGGCGGCAACGATGCTGCGGTGGACTCCACGATGCTTCAGGATCCGGTTTCCGGGCTCATTCTTGAGGTGCGCAAGTACACCGGATACCGCAAGACGCGTTTCGAAGTGGCAATGGCTTGGGGCGTGGACAACACGAAACCAGAATTCACCCACCTCTTGTTGGGCTAATTCGACCATTAAGGGGCGGGAACACTCGCCCCTTTTCACAACTTCAATCACGAGGTTAACGCATGCAAAATGTAGTTGATGTAATTCGCGTGAAGGACGGCGACGGTGGCTACATCGTGATCAACGCTGATACCTTCGACCCCGAAGTTCACCAAGAATACGACGGCGATCCCGAGAAGCCCAAGACGAAGGCCAAGGCGAAGGCCAAGGCGACGTCTGAAACATAAACCCATCAGTCCCAGGAGAGGTATAANANCATGACGCTCATCACCACCATTTCTGGGGCTGATACAAACTGCTATGTGNCCGTGGCCGAAGTCACCGCTTATTTCACCGAACGCGGCTGGACAGTCCCCGCGAACGNCACGCTTGAACAGATGGCCATTCGCGCGACGGANTACATAGATGCAAATTACGATTTCATCGGGCGACGCGCGACGCGCGATCAAGCCCGCCAGTGGCCACGCTACTATGAGGGCGCTGTTGAAGGCTGGCACTTGGACAGCACGACCATTCCGGCAAAAGTCAAACAAGCGATTTTCGAACTAACCTACCGCCTGGGCCAAAATGATAGCCTGTTCGATACCATTAAACACGGCGCAATCGTCCGTAAGAAATCTAAAGCTGGGCCGGTTGAAACAGACCTTGAATACAGCCAGTCCACAACCAGGACTCGCCCCGAGTTTCCCGCCGTTGATGCTCTTCTCGCGCCCTTTGTCACAAATAATCGCTCCCAGTCCTGGGGAACTAGTAGGGTGTCTCTCGGATGAGTTTTTACGGTGAGATGGTCACAGAGACCGCGAACGTTCTGCAAGAGCTTGGCCAGATCGGGCAGATTGTTAAGGATGGCATATCTGGGGGCAGCCCATCCGATACGACCCCAGGCACACCATCCCCAACCACGACAGACGCACGCATGGTGGTGTTTCCGGTCGCTACGCGTCGCATTGATGGCACCAATATCAAGGCCGGAGATTTTCAAGTTATTGTGGAGGCCTTGGGCATAACCATCGAAGCCGACGATACGGTGATTTGCACCGAAGGCACCCTGAAAGTTGTCCATCCGGGCAAGATCGCACCAGCAGGGACAGTTGTCGCCTACGATATGATCGCGAGGGGATAAGCCATGGGCAGATTTGCACAAGACATCCAGAATTTCGTAAATAAGACTGAGCACAAGCTCGATCTATTGATCCGCAAGATTGCTTTGGAGATGTTTAGCAGGATCGTCTTGCGATCACCTGTCGACGAAGGTCGGTTCCGTGGGAACTGGCAGGTTGCGATTGGCTCCATCCCGCAAGGGACTCTCGAGCTAAACGACCTCACAGGCATCGCAACCATAAACAAGATCGAAGCTACGACACTGCAAGTTGAAGCCGGTGACGTGATCGTTTTGGTAAACAATCTACCGTATGGGCCCCGTCTCGAAAACGGCTACTCAAAGAAAGCGCCAGCCGGGATGGTCGGCGTAACGGTTCAAGAGTTTCAGGATATCGCCCGACAAGTGGGCTTGGAGATCGTGCGCCT
>JABSOU010000080.1 GCA_013215215.1 Cognatishimia sp.
TACTTTAAGCTGCGTCTTTAATTTCGCAACCCTTTTTAGCTGCGTTTTCCGGTTTGCACCTATTTTTAGCTGCGTTTCCTGGTGCGCAGCTATATATGACTGCGTCCACAAATGCGCCGTCAAACCTGGTCGCGCGACACAAAACGGCCCAGCGTTTCCATTGGGCCGTGTCGCATTGTCGTATAGGGAAATTACTTGCCCATGCAGTTCGCGTAGTAGGTCACAGTCGCTGGCCAGTCAGAGAAGATACCCTCCATTCCAACCTCTTGAGCCAGAACGTCGAGCAGTTCCATATACATAGCATCGTTGTTGGTGACCTCTTTGATGGTCTGGAAATACCAGCCGCCACCGTTGGCCAGTGGGCCAGAACGCTCAAGTGTCCAGGTGATCAGTTTAAGACCTGCCGCTTTGGCTTCTTTGGTGTAGGCGGAAGGGACGATATTGCCGTCTTCAACCGCGACCAGCATCCACATTGGAGGCGCAATGTAGTTCACGCCTTTTGCGTGCAGCTCAGCGAAATCATAAGGGAAGGTCGAGGCGTCGTTCGGGTTGAAGCCCTTGATGTTGTAGGACGCATCCAGGAAGACCGCCTGTTTGCCGAACTCTGGCTCTGCTTTGATCCAGTAAAGTACGTCGTCGAGGTTAAAGGACTGCGCCCAGACGTCAGAGGCCGGGATGCCGGCGGCTTTGTATTCGTCGATCAGAGCCTGCGCGTAGTCTTCTTGGCTGTAGCCCTCAAATGGCATCTCAACGGATGGGGACTTCAGCTCTGGTGTGAATTTCGCGCCCAGGTCTTTGAAGAGCTCGATGGACTCAGCGTGGGTCATCAGTGTGCCGGTGGTCGCATAAAGATCGGTGCGCCAGTTCGCGGTGCCGTCCATATATTCGGCAACTGTTGCGCCCATTTTGTTGGCCGCATCCATCTTGCCGTTCAGAGTTTGGTACTCGGCCAGCGTAATATCAGAAGTGCGGCATTCCGCTTTCGCAGGCTCGCCATTCTTAGCGCCTTCAAATGGCGTTGTGCATTTGGATGCCAGATCGGTCGCAAGGATATTGGTGGTGGTGTGCAGGTCGTTTTGTGCGTGGCGGCAGACCAGTTTCTTGTCCTTGGTGAAGGTCACGTCGCATTCCAGAATGCCTGCACCCATACGCGCGGCGGCGACGTTGGATTCAACGGTATGTTCTGGGAACAGCAAAGGCGCGCCGCGGTGGCCGATCGAGAAGTCTGATTTCTTGAATTCCATTGATGCGCAGCTTTGTAGCTTTGTTTTCAATGGGCTATCGGCCATGCGGTCGATCAGGAAATAAGGGCGTGGGCCCAATTCGACGTCAGCAGCTGTCGCGATGACGGGCAGGGCAACGCCAGCCGCAAGAATAAGAGAACGCAGCATCAATTCACTCCATAGTTGTGCTGCGATCAAGATTTCAGCGGCGTATGACCGCTGCGTGAGATATTTGTTAAATCTTCATTTAGGATTTATGGCAGTGAGGCGTCACCGAGGTAACACCTACATGAAGCCAAGCTCGAGACGCGCTTCGTCGCTCATCATATCCATGCCCCAAGGCGGCTCCCAAACAAGGTCNACGTCGACTGTGCGGATGCCGTTGACGCCCATGATGGCCTCTTGCACCCAGCCCGGCATTTCGCCCGCGACTGGGCAGCCCGGCGCTGTCAGGGTCATGACGATTTTGGCGTCGTTCTCGGCGTTTAGGTCGATCGTATAGATCAGGCCGAGGTCATAGATATTGACCGGAATTTCCGGGTCAAACACACTGCGGCAGGCCTCGACACAGAGGTCGTGCAGTGGGTGGTCGACGCTGGAGGGCTGGATCAGGGGCACGCCTTCCATAGGATGAGACGGATCGCTCATGGGATGTCCTTCATAATTCTTGACTGTTGATATAGGGAAAGAGGGTCGAGGCGTCCAGAGGGGTCGATGCTTTGTCGCAGCCAGTGGGATTTGAGTATTTTTGGCAAGATGAAGCGGGCTTTGGTTGCAAAGCGTGCGTTTTCGAGCCTAAGAGGCGCAAAAAAGGGTAAATGAGATGACCGCGCGTTTTGAATTTGAACTGAAGGCAACGGATGGCAAGGCTCGGACCGGGGTGATTTCGACACCGCGGGGCGAGATCCGTACGCCTGCCTTTATGCCGGTTGGGACGGCGGCAACGGTCAAGGCGATGATGCCAGAGTCGGTGCGGTCCACGGGCGCGGATATCCTGCTGGGCAATACCTATCACCTGATGCTGCGCCCGACGGCGGAGCGGATTGATCGTTTGGGCGGTTTGCACAAGTTCATGAACTGGGAACGGCCGATCCTGACGGATTCCGGTGGGTTTCAGGTTATGAGCCTTGCGGGGCTGCGCAAGCTGACCGAGGAGGGCGTGACCTTTAAGAGCCATATTGATGGGTCAAAGCACGAGCTAACACCAGAGCGCTCGATGGAGATCCAGCGGCTGTTGGGCTCGGATATTGTCATGTGTTTTGACGAATGCCCCGCGCTGCCGGCGGATCGTGACCGGATTGCTGAATCCATGCGGCTTTCGATGCGGTGGGCCGAGCGCAGCAAGACGGCCTTTGGGGATCGTCCAGGGCACGCGCTCTTTGGGATTATGCAGGGCGGGTTGGAGCAGGATTTCCGTGAGGAAAGTGCCAAGGCGCTGCGCGAGATTGGCTTTGATGGCTATGCGATTGGCGGTCTGGCTGTGGGCGAGGGGCAGGAGGCAATGTTTGACTGTCTGGACTACACGCCAGAGATGCTGCCCAAGGATAAGCCGCGCTATTTGATGGGCGTGGGCAAGCCAGACGATATCGTGGGCGCTGTGAAACGTGGTGTTGATATGATGGACTGCGTTTTACCAAGCCGCTCAGGACGCACGGGCCAGGTATTTACCCGCCGCGGAGTTGTGAACATCAAGAACGCGCGCCATGCGGATGATCCGAGGCCACTGGATGAGACAGTGGATTCCCCAGCGCGCAATTACTCGCGCGCCTATCTTCATCACGTCTTCCGCAGCAATGAAATGATCGCTGGAATGCTGCTTACATGGCATAATCTGCGGTATTTTCAGGACATAATGGGCGAGATGCGCGCCGCAATTTCTGAGGGTCGCTTTGATGCCTGGGAAGACCAGTTTCACGCCATGCGGGCGATGGGAGATATTGATCCGCTTTAACCACCGCTTAAGCAAAAACGCACCTAAGCTTAAATCTGGGTAAAATAGCACGGATCAGCTCTTGAGGTCCCTTGGGCTTGGGGGCATGGTGTCAGAAATCGCGAGCGGTGCGGCTTGAAACCCCGTGGTCCTCGCACCACCTTTATAATCCGTTGAGGAGATGACGAGCGCTGCCGCCAAGCGGGGCCGGGTCATCTTGCCAAGAACAAGGAACGATTATGCAAGAGCCACTCAATTCCTCCTATCCGGTCCTGCCGCTGCGCGACATCGTTGTGTTTCCACATATGATCGTGCCGCTGTTTGTGGGCCGCGATAAGTCGGTCCGCGCGCTTGAAGAAGTGATGCAGGACGACAAGCAAATTCTGCTCTCAAGCCAGATTGATCCAGCCGATGATGATCCAAACACCGATGGCATCTATCGCACCGGCGTGCTGGCCAATGTGCTGCAGCTTTTGAAGCTGCCTGATGGCACGGTGAAAGTGCTGGTCGAGGGCCAAGCCCGCGTCACCATCACCGATTTCATTGAAAACGATGTGTTTTTTGATGCCTCTGCCGAATATCTGCACGAAGAAGACGGCGATCTGGCGACGATTGAAGCGTTGCTTCGGTCGGTTGGCGACGAGTTTGAACGTTACGCCAAGGTCAAGAAAAACATCCCCGAAGAAGCGCTGAGCGCGGTTGCCGAGGCGCATGAGCCTGCGCGTCTGGCGGACCTTGTGTCTGGTCATCTGGGCGTCGAGGTCGACCAAAAGCAGGACCTTTTGGAAACTCTGTCTGTCTCTGAACGGCTGGAAAAGGTCTTTGGCCTGATGCAGGGCGAAATGTCCGTGCTGCAGGTTGAGAAAAAGATCAAAACCCGCGTCAAATCTCAGATGGAGAAGACCCAGCGCGAGTATTATCTGAATGAGCAGATGAAGGCCATTCAGAAGGAACTCGGTGACGGCGAAGAGGGCGCGTCTGAGATCCAAGAGCTCGAAGAAAAGATCGCGGGCGTTAAGCTTTCTAAAGAGGCCAAGGAAAAGGCGGATGCCGAGCTGAAGAAGCTCAAGAACATGTCGCCGATGTCTGCCGAGGCCACTGTGGTGCGCAACTATCTGGATTGGATGCTGTCCATTCCTTGGGGCACCAAGTCGCGCGTTAAGAAAGATCTGAACAAGGCGCAGGACGTGCTGGATGACGATCACTTTGGTCTTGAGAAGGTTAAGGAGCGGATCGTTGAATATCTGGCGGTTCAGCAGCGCTCGAAGAAACTAAAGGGCCCGATCCTCTGTCTTGTTGGCCCTCCGGGCGTTGGTAAGACCTCGCTGGGTAAGTCTGTCGCGAAAGCAACCGGACGTGAGTTCATTCGGATTTCTCTGGGTGGCGTGCGTGATGAAAGCGAAATTCGCGGTCACCGCCGGACCTATATCGGCTCGATGCCGGGCAAGATCATTCAGGCGCTGAAAAAGGCGAAAACCACGAACCCGCTGATCCTCTTGGACGAGATCGACAAGATGGGTCAGGACTTCCGTGGCGACCCTGCGTCGGCGATGCTTGAGGTGCTGGATCCGGAACAGAACTCCACCTTTGTGGATCACTATCTGGAGGTTGAATATGACCTCTCAAACGTGATGTTCCTGACCACCTCGAACAGCTACAACATGCCTGGTCCACTGCTCGACCGGATGGAGATCATTCCTCTGGCGGGTTACACCGAGGACGAAAAGGCCGAGATCGCGCATCGTCACTTGATCCCGAAACAGGTGAAAAACCATGGACTTAAGGCGGGTGAGTTCACTCTGGAGCCTGAGGCGTTGCAAGAGATCATCCGCACCTACACCCGCGAGGCGGGCGTGCGGAGCTTGGAACGTGAGATCGGTAAGCTGGCGCGGAAAGCTGTGACTAAGATCGTGCGTAAAGCCGAGGACGCTGTTACCGTGACGGCGGACAACCTTGATGATTTCTTGGGCGTCAAAAAGTTCCGCTATGGGCTGGCTGAACAGCACGATCAGGTCGGTGTTGTCACTGGTTTGGCTTGGACATCAGTCGGTGGCGATCTGCTCCATATCGAAGCGTTGAAACTGCCCGGCAAGGGGCGGATGAAGACCACCGGTAAGCTCGGCGATGTGATGAAAGAGTCCATCGACGCGGCATCCTCTTATGTGCGTTCGATTGCGCCTGAGATCGGTGTGAAACCGCCTCAGTTTGAGAAATGGGACATTCACGTGCACGTGCCAGATGGCGCAACGCCAAAAGACGGCCCGTCTGCGGGTCTGGCGATGGTGACGTCGATTGTGTCTGTGCTGACGGGCATTCCAGTTCGCAAGGATATTGCGATGACCGGCGAGGTGTCTTTGCGCGGCAATGCGATGCCAATAGGCGGCCTCAAAGAGAAACTTCTCGCAGCGCTTCGGGGCGGTATCAAGACCGTTCTGATCCCGCAGGAAAACGAGAAGGACCTCGCGGATATCCCTGACAACGTTAAGGAAGGTCTTAACATTATTCCGGTGACCCATGTATCCGAAGTGCTGAAACAGGCGTTGGTTGAGACGCCTGAGGCGATTGATTGGGATGAGGCCGCTGAAGAGGCTGCTGCGGCAGCGCTTAAGGCCGCGGAACCCGGGTCTGGTGCGGTCGCGCATTGAATAATTGAAAAGTGTTAAAGAAGGCGCGTCCGCAGTGGCGCGCCTTTTGATTTGGTACACTCGAAAACAGAAAACCGGCCCAGATCCGCTTAAAACTCGGGCTTTCCGATTGACGCTGCTTGGCGAAGCCCGCAGATTTAACCCATGAGTTTTTCCAATAAGATCAGTCGCCTCCCGCGTGCTTTCTCCCCGGACATCGCACAAGAGGTTGCGTCTCTGGCGCCTTATGCCACGGGGGAGACCCGCAAGCTGTTGGAAGGGGCCATTGGCAGTAGTCCGTATCTGCATGGGCTGTTGGCGAAAGAGGCTAAGTGGCTGGAAGCTTCGCTGGACGCCCCGGACGCAGCGCTGAAAAATCTCTATGCAGCATTGCCGACCGAGGATGCCAAAGCTTTGTCCGATACATTGCGTCAGGCCAAACGCCGTGTGGCGCTGCTGACCGCTCTTGCAGATCTTGGCGGGGTCTGGCCTTTGTTAACCGTCACACAGGCGCTCAGTGACTTCGCGGATCTTGCGTCAGATGTGGCTGTTAAGGCTATGATTTCACAAGAAATACAACGTGGAAAGTTGCCCGGAGCAACACAGGATGACGTGGAGAACGCTGGTGGTCTTGTCTGTCTGGCGATGGGCAAAATGGGCGCGGGCGAGCTGAATTATAGCTCTGATATCGACCTGATCTGCCTCTTTGATGAAACCCGATATGAACGCGACGATTACCTGACCGCGCGCAGCGCTTTGGTGCGGGCGACCCGCAAAGCGATGGCCATGCTGAGCGATCTCACTGGCGAGGGCTATGTGTTTCGCACCGACCTCAGGCTCAGACCGGATCCCGCGGTCACGCCGGTGTGCCTCTCGATGGAGGCGGCCGAACGCTACTACGAAAGCCTTGGCCGAACCTGGGAGCGTGCGGCCTATGTCAAGGCGCGGCCGGCCGCGGGGGACTTAGCCGCAGGCGCGCGGTTCCTTGAGACCCTCACTCCCTTTGTTTGGCGCAAACATCTAGACTTTGCCGCCATTCAGGATGCGCATGACATGCGTCTCAGGATCCGGGAACACAAAGGGTTTGGCCGCCATTGGCAACCCGAGGGGCACAATATCAAACTGGGTCGCGGTGGGATTCGAGAGATCGAGTTTTTCACCCAAACTCGACAGTTGATCGCGGGCGGTCGCGATCCTGATCTGCGCCTTCGTGGTACGCTGCCGGCTTTGGCGGCGCTTGCCGACAAAGATTGGATCCCTCAGGACGTCGCCTCGCGTTTGACCGACCACTATGTGGCGCACCGCGAGCTCGAGCATCGTATTCAGATGGTCCATGACGCCCAAACCCATGACGTGCCTCGCACCGAAGAGGGCCTCGCGCGGGTGGCTTGTCTAATGGGAGTTTCCGTTGAAGATCTAAAGTCCTCGATCAAGGCACGCGTCGAAGAGGTGCATGTGCTGACCGAAGGCTTCTTTGCCCCGGATGCCGTCGCGCCGTCTGCGCAAGAACCGCAAGAGGTAGATCCCGCGATTGTCGCGCGGTGGCGCAGCTATCCCGCCTTTCGCACCGAACGCGCAGCAGCGATTTTTGAACGGCTCAAGCCTGAACTCCTTAACCACCTAAACCGCGCCGCCAAGCCCGAAGAAGCCCTTGTATCTTTGGATGGGTTCCTCGAAGGCCTCCCCGCTGGGGTTCAGCTGTTCTCGCTCTTTGAAAGCAACCCGCAACTCATCGATCTTTTGGCAGATATCGTTGGTACAGCCCCGGCTTTGTCACGCTATCTCTCGCGCAACTCTTCGGTATTTGATGCCGTGATTGGCGGAGCGTTCTTTGCGGACTGGCCGGGCACTGTGACACTAACCAAAGAGCTGTCAGAGCAGCTTGCGCGCGAAGAGGACTATGAACGCAAACTGGATACCGCGCGGCGCTGGACCAAGGAATGGCATTTCCGCATAGGCGTGCATCACTTGCGCGGATTGATTTCTGCCGAGCAAGCTGGCGCGCAGTATGCGGAACTGGCCAACGCAGTGTTGCGTGCGATTTGGCCTGAGGTGACGGCCAAGTTTGCAGAAAAACATGGGGATCAGCCGGGCCGTGGCGCGATGATCCTAGGCATGGGGTCGCTTGGGGCGGGGCGGTTGCACGCGACGTCTGATCTGGATCTGATTGCGATCTATGATGCGGATGGGGTGGAGTATTCAGACGGGCGCAAACCCTTGGCCGCGCGCACCTATTACGCGCGCCTGACGCAAGCGTTGGTGACGTCTCTGACGGCGCCGATGGCGGAAGGGCGTCTCTATGAGGTGGACATGCGCCTTAGACCCTCTGGCACACAGGGGCCGGTAGCGACCTCGGTTCAGTCGTTTAAAACATATCAGCAAGAGCAGGCCTGGACGTGGGAACATCTGGCTCTAACACGGGCGCGTCCGGTGGCCGGAAATCCTGATTTGCAGCAGGAAATCGAGGATTTTCGTATCGCCCTCTTGGTGCGGCCCTCGGATGCGCAAGCGATAAAGCGCGACGTTCAAGATATGCGCGCGCGGATTGCAGAGGCGAAAACGCCAGAGGGTCAGTTCGACGCCAAAATCGGTGCAGGTCGCTTGCAGGATATCGAGCTGACGGCACAGACAGCGGCCCTTTTGACGGGATGCCCAGACCGGTCCGTCAGCGCAGCCTTGAACGCCGGTGTCGCGTTTGGGTGGCTTGATGCCGCCCAAAGTGCAGCGTTGATGCATGCCTATGAGGTCTCATGGCGCGTACAGACAGCGAGCAAATTGCTGAGTGAGAAACCCCTTGATCCAGACGCCATCGGCGCTGGGGGGCGCAGTTTTCTGGCGCGTGAAACGGAATGCGATGATATCAGCGCGGTTGAAACGCTTTTGACACAAAGCACAAGGCGCGCGGCCGAGGTCATTGAAACGCTCCTTGGAGGGCAGGAAAGGAAGGCAAAAGATGGTGGATGACCCACGGGGGCTGATCCTTGAATCCTATCGTATTGAGGGCATTACAGAAGGTCAGTGTCGGTCGATCTTTCTGGATTGGGCGCTTGGGATCCAGTTGGGCGAGGATATGGTCGCCAAGATCCAAGGACTTTTGGACCACTATGGGCCGGGCAATCCCGACCATCCGATGACTGCCGTTCTGCGAGAAGGGTTGGCGAAAGGCCAAGATCCCAAGCGGCGCGGCGGACGATCCGCGCGCGTACCAAGCTAAAGCGGCTTTTCACGGGCCAAGGGCTGGGGTAGGAGGGCCACATGACTGATCTGCCTATCCTCCGCCTGAAACCCAAAGCCAATGCCCGCGCACTGCGCCATGGCTTTCCATGGGTCTATGCCAACGAAGCCGTCACGGATCGGCGCACCAAGAACCTCGCGCCGGGGTCTTTGGCGGTGCTCGAGGATGGGGAGCGGCGTCCTTTGGGGCTGGCGACGGTTAATCCCAATAGCAAGATAATTGGACGTGTGCTGGATCGCGATCCTGAGGCGGTGATTGATGAGGCGTGGTTTGCGGCGCGGATCGGCAAAGCGCTGGCGATGCGGGAACGCCTCTATGATTCGCCGTTTTATCGGTTGGTCCATGCTGAGGCGGACGGGTTCCCGGGGCTGGTAATTGACCGTTTCGGCGACACCTGCGTTGTACAACCTAACGCGACCTGGCTTGAGAGCCGCTTGGAAATCTTGGCGGAGGTTCTGGCTGAGGTTGCTGGTGTCTCCAACGTTTTGAAAAACGCCTCCGGACGGGCCCGCTCTCTGGAAGGCTTGGATGACGTCAACGCGGTTTTGCTAGGCGCGGCCCCAGATGCACCAGTGCCAGTGCTGATGAACGGCGCGACCTATATGGCGGATCTGACGGGCGGGCAGAAAACCGGCCTGTTCTTTGATCAACGCCCCAACCACGCGTTCGCGGCGTCCTTGTCCAAAGGCGCGCGGGTTTTGGATGTATTCTCTCACGTCGGAGGCTTTGCGCTCGCGGCTCTTGCGGGCGGAGCAGCGCAAGCGACGTCGGTGGATGGCTCTGCTGCTGCTCTTGCGCTGGCCTCGGAGGGAGCCGCCCAGACCGGGGTGGCGGATCGCTTCACAACCCGTCAGGGCGATGCGTTTGATCAACTCGAAGCTTTGGCCGCTGAAGGCGCGCAATTTGATGTGGTGATCTGTGATCCGCCAGCCTTTGCTCCGTCTAAACCGGCGCTGGAAAAGGGCCTACGCGCCTATGAACGCGTCGCACGTCTGGCCGCGCCTTTGGTGGCGGAGGGCGGCTATCTGGGGCTTTGTTCTTGTTCACACGCGGCGGAGCTGTCGCTGTTCCGTAATGCCTCGGCGCGGGGCATCGGCCGGGCAGGGCGTCGTGGCCAGATCATCCATACGGGCTTTGCAGGCCCTGATCATCCGCTCATGCCGCAACTGGCGGAAAGCGGATATCTCAAGTCCGTGTTCTTCCGCCTATGAAGCTCTTGCTCGACACCTGCGTGATTTACCCGACCGTGATGCGGGAGATGCTCTTGGGTGTTGCGAAAACGGGTGCTTTCACGCCGCTTTGGTCAGCGCGCATCCTAGAAGAATGGGCGCGCGCTGCACGCAAGATCGGACCGGACGGAGAAGCGCAGGCGCGGGCGGAAATCGCCTTGGCGAAGGCCGCCTGGCCGAGGGCCGAGGTTACCTGGAGGCCCTCGCTTGAGGCACGGCTATATCTGCCCGATGCGGCGGATGTACATGTTCTGGCTGCGGCGATTGATGGGTCAGCTTACGCCATTATCACGCTGAATGCAAAGGATTTTCCAAGAAATATCCTTGAGGAAGAAGGGCTGGATCGGCGCGACCCGGATAGCCTGTTGCATGAGATCTGGACACAATCGCCAGAGGCTGTTTCAGACGTCGCAGAGCGTGTCCTGTGTGAGGCAAACCGCTTGTCTGGGGAAAGCTGGACCATCCGTCCGTTGTTGAAAAAAGCCCGCCTGCCAAGGCTCGCCAAAGCGCTTGCTTAAGCGACGCCCCACTTTTGCTCAAGCTTTTCAATCGCGGCAATGCGCTCCACCGTTTTTGGATGGCTCAACAGCCACGCCGGTGCAGCCCCAGCGCGCGCGCCTGTGATCTTTTCCAGCTTGTGAAAGAGGGATTTCTGCGGTTCGGTCCCGATGCCTGCTTTGGTCAACAAAGCCGCCGCATATTCATCCGCTTCATATTCGTCATTACGCGACAGGCGCGCTACCAGAACAGTCGTGAGCATATTCGCGATCCACGCACCGACCCAGGGAATAAAGCGGCTTAACACCATCGCCAGAGCCGTGCGCAGCGCATTCTGACCCGAGAAATCAATCATCCGACGCCGCGAATGGCCCAGCGCCACATGGCCCAGTTCATGGGCAATCACAGAGGCCAGCTCCTCGCGCGAAACGTCCCCATCCAGATAGCGCTTATAAAACCCGCGCGTGATGAAGATACGCCCATCGGGTGCCGCCAATCCGTTGATGGGCTCGATCTCATAGATATGCACTTTGATGCGCGGCAGGTCCAAGGCCGAGGCCATCTTGTCGATCAACTTTTTGAGTTGAGGATCGACAAGCTCGGTGGATTTCTCGTCCAACTCGCGCGAAGTACGCCAGGCCGAGAAGCGAAACATCGCAAAACCATAGACCAGCGCCAGTAGGATCGGGGCAAATTTTAACATGCCTCAGATATGGGCGCGGAACGGCTTTATGACAAGACGGCGCGGCGGCGTTTTGCGATGTTCAGGATCACAACTGTTGCGGCAATCATCACCATAAAGGCACCCAGGGTCCGCAGGCTTTCCTGCGCATAGGCTGTGGCGAGGGGCAGGTTGTCGGCAAAGACAAAGCCAAGACCCACATAGAAGGTCACCCAGATGATCTCGCCCATCACGCCAGAGGCCGTAAAAAACGCCCAGCGCATCGAGGCCGCGCCTGCTGCGAAATTCACGTAGGGGCCGAGCGGGGACACGAGCCAGCGGCTAAAGAAAACGCCGGTGATCCCCCATTTATCCAGATGGTTCTGCGCCTTGCGCCATAGCTGATAGCGCTTGTAAGTGGCGTTCGCATAAGCTTCGAGGCGACCCTTGCCGCGCCGGCCCAGAAAATAGCCAGCCTGATCACCCAATAGCGCGCCAAGCAGGGTCAAAGCCCAGACCAAGGTGAACGACAGATCGCCGGTGGCCGCCAGCGCACCGCCGGTCAACATCACCAAGGACATCGGAATAGGGATCGCAAGGCAGCTCAGGAAAGCTGTGACAAACATCAACGCCGCGCCATAGGTCACGAGAGCTTGAAGCAACGTATCAGTCATAAAACACCTCTTAACACAAAGCCCCAAGGGGCCATTCCGAGGCATCAATATGGCGCATGTCCTTAAAATATCATAATTTCGCCCCAATTTTGTTGGGCGAACGAGGACAGTCGAGCGATTGCGCAAAGATTGTTGGGGCTAGCCCCGCGTGAGCTCTTTCATACCCTTTTCCAGACCCGCCAAAGTCATTGGTACCATTTGATCCTCAAAAATCTCTTGGATCATCTTGATCGAATGAGTGTAAGGCCAGTAATTTTCCGGCACCGGATTGATCCAGAGGTTGGAGGACCACTGATCGCGCGCCCGCTCTAGCCAGACCTGACCGGCCTCTTTGTTCCAATGCTCATTGGCCCCGCCGGGGTAGGCGATCTCATAGGGGCTCATCGAGGCATCGCCCACAAAGATGCATTTGTAATCCTGCCCATAGGTGCGCAGGATTTCATGCGTGGGGGTTTGATCGTTCCAGCGGCGTTTGTTATCGCGCCACACGCCTTCATAGAGGCAATTGTGGAAGTAGAAATACTCCAGATGTTTGAACTCGGCGCGAGCGGCGGAAAACAGTTCCTCAACCACCTTGATATGTGGGTCCATGGAGCCGCCGACATCAAGAAACAGTAGAACCTTAACGGCATTGCGCCGCTCGGGTCGGGTTTTGACGTCGAGGTACCCGTTTTCAGCGGTCGCGCGGATCGTGCCGTTCAAATCGAGCTCTTCGGATGCCCCATCACGCGCCCAGCGCCGCAAACGTTTCAGCGCGACTTTGATATTCCGCGTGCCAAGTTCGACCGAGTCATCAAGGTTCTTGAACTCGCGCTTGTCCCAGACTTTGACCGCCCGCTGATGGCGGCTTTCTTTCTGACCGATGCGAACCCCCTCGGGGTTATAGCCGTAAGCGCCAAAAGGGCTGGTCCCCGCCGTGCCGATCCATTTGTTGCCGCCCTGGTGACGGCCTTCCTGATCCTTGAGCCGCTCTTTTAGGGTCTCCATCAGTTTCTCAAAGCCACCCAGGGCCTCGATCTCGGCTTTTTCCTCGGGGCTGAGGTGCTTTTCCGCCATTTTGCGCAGCCATTCTTCGGGAATGTCGACCGCCTCTAGCACGTCCTCGGCAGAAATCTCGGAGAGCCCCTCAAACGTCGCCGCAAAGGCGCGGTCGAATTTGTCGAGGTTGCGCTCGTCCTTCACCATCGCCGTGCGGGCGAGGTAGTAGAACGCTTCTGTATCGTAGGTCGCGATCCCCGTGCGCAGTGCTGCCAAAAAACTAATGTATTCGCGCAGAGACACCGGAATGCCTGCGGACCTTAGGTTTTCAAACAGCGGCTGGAACATGGCTTAGGTGATCGAGCGTTCGATAACGATGGTGATGATCACACCAAGGATAGTGAAGGCGATGCCATAGCCTGCGGTATATTGCAGCTTGTCCAGACGATTGCCGCCGCGTTTGGAGGCAGTTCGAAAACCAAGCAAGAGGCCGATCACGGCAAGAACGATAACGATCATGGGGCTTTAAAGCCTTTCATTCTGAGGGTTTAGGGCGGCAATTTCACGCAAGCGCGCTTGCACTGCCCAATCCGGGCCAAAGCCGTACCGCGCCCAACCCAGACTGTCCAGCCGCGCGCGGCGTGCGTCTTGGGTGCGGCCGGTCATGGCCAGAGCCTCGGATTGCAGCATAAGGACTGAAGCCAGTTGGGCTGCGTTTTGGGCGCGCGTTGCGGCTGTTTTTGCAGCGTTCAATCGCGTGAGTGCTTTGTCCGGATTTCCGTCGGAAATATCATAGGCGGCCAGTTGGATCAGCATATGGCTTTCCTGTGGGCCACCATTGGCGACGCTAGCATAGAGAAGTGCAGCTTGCTCAAAGTGCAATTTGGCCTGATCCAGATCATCGGCACGCAATTGACGCGCAAGCGCATAGTGGCTGAAGGCCAGGCGATGATCGCGCCACCCCTGAGATTGGGCAAAGGCGACCGCTCGGTTCGCGGCATTAAGGCGCTGATTGCTTCCGGGGGCACCTAAGGCCGTCGTGATAAGGCTCTTCCACGCGTTTGGCGTAGTCGGCAAGGGATTACTTGCCCGACGTTCGCCTGACGGGTTCAGCCGCGCAAGAACGCTGCGAATGCGTGCAGAGGCTTCGGCGCGTGTCATGCCGTTCTTGATCGCTGGATCGTAGTAGGCGCGCAGCATCAGCATATCAAAGCCAGTCAGCACCGAATGGAAATTGTCGTCGTTAAAGACGCTGTCGTGCAGACGGAAGAGATCGTTTAGAGGACCCAGCGCTTGGGCGAGTTCTTCGTGCAGGCAATCGCGGATGTCCTGCGGGCTGGTGTCATAGGACAGAAAGATCGCAATGCGCTCGCGGTTCTGAAGCGCGGACCAATCGGTGCGATTGCTGGCCCGCGCACCGCGATAATCCACAAGGTCGGTGACATTGGGCACCACGAAGCAGGCCGCATTAGGCAGAGCCCTGCGAATGTTCCGTCGCGTCACAGCATGGATCGTGATGTTCGCATCGCCCGAAGTGACCTGCGAAATGTCCAATCTTGCCTCTCGACGCAGGCGCGACAAGAGCGCGGTCAGGTCCTGTTGCATCGTCTGAGTCGCGCGCCCTTCGATGCGCACGGTGATCGGCCCTTCGAACTTTGTCAGTCGGGGTAGGGCGCGGCCGCTCTCGAGTTGGAAACTCAGATCTAGAAAGTCGCGCGCCATATCGGCGTTAGAACGCGTAGGCGCAAAACCCGCAGTGGAGGTGAAACGCTTGATCGGCGGCAGCGTGGTTTCGGCCACAACCGCGCGTGTTGGCAGCGGCGTGTCCGTTGGCACGCTACAGGCGGTCAGGGCGAGACCTGCCAAAAGGATGAAAGAGCGCAGCACCATCCGAGCCTATCGACCCGCGCGCGCCATGAAGGCGAGGCGTTCAAATAGATGCACGTCCTGCTCATTCTTCAGTAGCGCGCCATGCAGTTTCGGCAGCGCATTCACACCGTCGCGTTTCAGGTCTTCGGGGCTGAGGTCTTCTGCCAAAAGGAGTTTCAGCCAGTCGATGACTTCAGAGGTTGAGGGCTTCTTTTTCAAACCCTGCGTGTCGCGGATTTCATAGAATTGCGTCAGTGCCTCGGTCAGAAGAATGTCTTTGATATCAGGGTGATGGACTTTGATGATCTCACGCATCGTGTCGGCATCGGGGAAGCGGATATAGTGGAAAAAGCAGCGGCGCAGGAAGGCATCCGGCAGCTCTTTTTCGTTGTTCGACGTGATGATGATTACGGGGCGATGCTTGGCTTTGATGGTCTCTCCGGTCTCATAAACATGGAACTCCATCTTATCGAGTTCCTGCAGCAGATCGTTTGGAAACTCGATGTCTGCCTTGTCGATTTCATCGATCAAAAGCACGACTTTTTCGTCCGCTTCAAAGGCTTCCCAAAGCTTGCCCTGCTTGATGTAGTTCTTCACATCATGCACGCGTTCTTCGCCCAACTGGCTGTCGCGCAAGCGGCTCACAGCATCATATTCATAGAGGCCTTGCTGCGCCTTCGTGGTGGATTTGATGTTCCACTCAATCATCCGCGCGCCCAGCGATTGGGCCACCTGCAGCGCCAGTTCGGTCTTGCCAGTGCCGGGTTCCCCCTTGACCAAAAGCGGGCGTTCCAGCGTCACAGACGCGTTGACGGCGACCT
>JABSOU010000081.1 GCA_013215215.1 Cognatishimia sp.
GCTTTCTTTAAGCCAACCATATGGGGCCTCGTGTCTTTACGTGACCCCGATATAGGTGCGCGTCCATGACAAGTTAATGACAGCGGCGCTTAAAGCAGCCCGTTAGGATCAAAACTGCCAAGGTTGCCCAGAAGCTGGCGAATGAAGGAGATATTGCCCAAACCATTGTCGGTTACGCGACGCGACAGGGTCACGACTTGGCCGTCTTCAAGGCCAAAGCGCTCGACATTGGCGACCGTGCCGCTGGTGTCAAAGGTGACGGCCACCAATTCGCGGCTGACTTCTTGGGGACGGCGCGGACCAAAGGTGCGCACTCGGCTGCGGACGTAATAGAACCCGCCCTCTTCAAGCACGCCACCTGCAGTGGGTGCCCCAAGCGTTTCTGCCACGCTTTCGCGTGTGTCGACGCCGATGACCACTTCGGTCAGTTCTTCTTCGCTGGGCACATAGCCATGGTTGCGATATTGCGCGGAACATCCCGCCCCAAGAATACACAGAGCGAAAATAGCCGCTTTCACTGGTTTTTTCATATTGGCCATCCCTGCCCTCTTGTCTTGGCTTTCCGAGATACTTATCGGCTAAGAGAATGAAGGATCAAGGTTCAATTGCGAAAAGGAAAATTCCGATGCCTGCATCAGAGCCCGCAAAAACCACATATGCTGTTGCGGAGTTGCCCCAGAATAAGGCCGTTTCCTTTAAGATCGTACCCGAGGGTGACGCGCTAAGGACGCTGGCTGACGAGCTTGGCATCCTTGATCTGCGCAAACTGCGCTTTGAGGGAGAGATCAAAGCGCGCGGCAAGCGTGACTGGATGGTAAAGGGCCAATTGGGCGTGACCGTGGTGCAGGCCTGTGTGGTGACGCTTGATCCTGTAACAACCCGGATCGACGCGCCGGTTGAGCGGCTGTTTCTTGCCAATTACGCGGCGCCCACGGAAGAGGAATACGAAGTGACCGATGAGGATTCGGCCGACCCGCTGGGCGACACCATCGATTTATCCGAGGTCCTGATCGAAGAACTCGGCCTCAATCTGCCGCTATACCCGCGCGCGGACGGCGCAGATCTCTCCGAATCCGTCTTTTCCGAGCCGGGAATCGCGCCAATGCGGGATGAGGATGCACGCCCATTTGCAGGGCTCGCCGGTCTGCGGGATCAACTTGCGCAGAAAGACGAGAAATAACACTTGCGTTGCGGCAATTTCTGACTATTTTCGCGCGCTCATCGGAATTTAGCGTTGGACTTGGCCAAGCGATCATCGTAAAGCCTCGGAACGCTCAGAAATCGGGCCCTTTTGGCCCCCAAGCATTGAATAGGTTGCGACATGGCTGTCCAGCAGAATAAAGTATCCAAATCACGCCGCAACAACCGTCGCGCGCATGACGCATTGGTTGCTGCAAATCCAAACGAATGCCCAAACTGTGGTGAACTGAAACGTCCTCACCACGTCTGTGCGTCCTGCGGTCACTATGACGACCGCGAAGTCGTCGCTATGGCTGACGAAATCGATCTGGACGACGAAGCGGCATAAATAAACGGAACTTGGGGCCGCTATGTCCGTGTTGAGTGAAGAACAGAACGCGGGTGAAAAGCGCACCATTATTTCCGTAGACGCCATGGGTGGCGACCGAGGGCCGGCAACTGTTGTTGCCGGTATTTCTCGTTCTGCGAAAAAGAACCCTGACATTGGGTTTATCCTGCACGGTCCCAAGGACGAGCTGGAAAAGCTCGTGTCGCGGCGCAAGCTTTTGGCGGGCCGCGTTGAGATTCGCGACGCAGCTGATGTCGTCACAATGGACGACAAACCCAGCCAAGTGATGCGCTCGGGCAAGAACACGTCCATGTGGTCTGCCGTCGATTCTGTGCGCAATGGCGAAGCAGATGTCTGTGTGTCCTGTGGCAACACCGGCGCCTTGATGATGCTGTCGGTCGTGCGTCTGCGCAAACTGCCCGGTGTTAACCGTCCTGCGATTGCGATCCTTTGGCCCTCGAGCAACCCTCAGGGGTTCAATATCATGCTCGACGTGGGCGCGGATATTCGCGCGGACGAACGAGACCTGCTGCAATATGCGCTGATGGGCGTTTCCTATGCCCGCAACGGTATGGAGCTGGATCGTCCACGCGTTGGCCTGCTGAATGTGGGCACCGAAGAGCACAAGGGTCGCGCGGAGCTGAAAGCCGCACATGAGCTGATTTCTGAAAAGGCTGATGAGGCCAATTTCGACTTCGTCGGCTTTGTCGAAGGCGGAGATATTCCCGGCAATAAAGCCGATATCATTGTGACCGATGGGTTCACTGGCAATGTCGCGTTGAAAACTGGCGAAGGCACCGCGAGCCTGATCGGTAACCTGCTGCGCGAAGCCTTTAAGTTCTCTCCAATGTCCCGTTTCGCGGCATTGCTGGCCTATACCAGCCTGCGTCGCCTGACCAAACGTATCGACCCGCGCCGTGTGAACGGCGGCGTCTTTCTGGGCCTCAACGGCACGGTCGTGAAATCCCATGGCAGCTCGGATGCCACAGGCGTCTCCGCCGCCATCAAACTCGCCTTTGTCCTGGCGCAATCCGGTTTCAGCAAAAAGCTTGCTGCGCGGGTTGCATCTACGGTGCAACTCCCCCAAGATGACGTGGGGACAGGCGAGAAGAACGGAAAATAAAACATGACATTACGCGCTGTCGTGAGAGGGGTTGGTCACTACCTGCCCGAGCGTATCGTACCCAATGCAGAGTTCGAAAAGACTCTGGATACCTCGGACGAATGGATCAAAAGCCGGTCCGGCATTGAACGTCGCCATTTCGCCGCCGAGGATGAAACCACATCAGATTTGGCCACTAAGGCCGCGCAGGCCGCATTGGAAAACGCGGGGCTTACGGCGGACGACATCGACGCAATCGTTCTTGCCACCTCGACCGCAGACCTGACGTTCCCGTCCGCAGCCACCATGGTTCAAAACAACCTCGGCATGACCAAAGGCTTTGCTTTTGACGTTCAGGCCGTTTGTGCAGGCTTCGTTTTTGCGCTGACCAATGCCAATGCTTTGGTGGTTTCGGGCCAGGCCAAACGCGTTCTGGTGATCGGGTCTGAAACCTTTTCTCGCATCATGGATTGGAACGACCGCAGCACCTGTGTGTTGTTCGGCGACGGTGCCGGCGCGCTGATCCTTGAAGCGCAGGAAGGCGCAGGCACGTCAGAGGATCGCGGCGTTTTGGCGACCGATCTGAATTCTGACGGCCGCTATCGCGATATCCTTTATGTGGACGGCGGGATTTCCCAACGCACCACGGGTTTCCTGCGCATGCAGGGCAAAGAAGTCTTCCGTCACGCGGTCGAAAAGCTCGCGAAAACAACACAAACGACGCTGGACGCGGTTGGTATCACAACTGATGACGTTGATTGGGTCGTCCCGCATCAAGCGAACATCCGCATCATCAAAGGCATCGCCAAAAAGATGGACATGCCGATGGAGCGCGTGGTTGTGACCGTGCAGGACCACGGCAACACCTCGGCTGCGTCTATTCCGCTGGCCATGTCTGTGGCGCAGGCTGAAGGCAAGATGAAACCCGGCGATATCGTCGTCACCGAGGCCATCGGAGGCGGTCTGGCCTGGGGTTCTGCGGTCATTCGCTGGTAACATCTCCCCTCTTCGCGCAGGATTCTTGCTTAAACCCTTGTTCTCAAGTCATTGTTCTTGACTTGGAAAAATCCCTTCTCGTAATGTGACTGAAAATGACAACGGGGGTTGAAGATGAGTGAGAATACACTGACACGGATGGATCTGAGCGAAGCGGTTTTCCGCGAGGTTGGTCTATCTCGCAATGACTCAGCACAGCTGGTTGAAAGCGTGCTGATCTATATGTCTGACGCGCTTGTCAAAGGCGAGCAGGTCAAGATCTCATCTTTCGGTACCTTCAGCGTGCGCGACAAGGCAGCACGTGTGGGTCGCAACCCGAAAACCGGTCAGGAAGTTCCGATCAATCCGCGCCGTGTTCTGACCTTCCGTCCGTCGCATCTGATGAAAGATCGCGTCGCGGCAGGCAACAAGAAATAAGCCGACCTTAAATGCCCAAATCCAGAGACGCTTTTCGCACCATTAGCGAAGTTGCCGAGTGGTTGGATGTCCAGCCACACGTCCTAAGGTTTTGGGAATCCAAGTTTTCTCAGGTCCGCCCTGTAAAACGTGCTGGCGGTCGGCGGTATTACCGTCCGGCCGACATGCAGCTTTTGGGCGGCATCAAAAAGCTTTTGCATGATGATGGGATGACCATCAAAGGCGTGCAGAAACTGCTGCGAGAAAAAGGCATCAAAGAGATCTCTGCCCTGTCCAAAGCAGTGGACAGCGACGAAGCCGAAGCCGCCGCCATCGAAGCTACAATTGTGCGTGAGCTGCCTGAGGCGATTGAAAAGCCAGAGGTTGATCCTCTTGAGGCGCAGATCTCTGACATCGTCGCGAGCGAGACGCCGCAAGAGGCCGAAGAAGAGAGCGTAGCGCCTGATGGGGAGCCTGCGGTGGCGACCGAGGACGATGATTTCGAGGACATCACACTTGAGCCCGCACCAGAGGTCAAAAGCGCCGTTCCACGCAATCCTTTAGCTGATGTGGCTGAAAGCTGGTCCATGCGGGAAGCCTTGATTGCCGAACTGATGACCACCCAGGATATAGACCCGGCGCATCATGCCAAAATGGCGCAATCGCTCAAGGCGCTTCAGGCGGTGATTTCTCCTGATCAAGCGGCGGCCTCTGCGTGACAGAAAAGCTGGAATTTGGGTCTTGCCCCTCCGGGCAAAACCGTTATGAACGACACCATCGTCGGGCTATAGCGCAGCCTGGTAGCGCGTCCGTCTGGGGGACGGAAGGTCGCAGGTTCAAGTCCTGCTAGCCCGACCAAAACAAATCGCTCGAGTGCTGCTCGCCTCGGGCGTTTTGTGTATCTGGAGGATGACATGCCCGGAGTTCTGCCGAGCCAAGCCATTGAAACCATGATCGAAAATGGCGAGATCACGCTTGATCGTCCTTTGATTGAGGGTCAGGTGCAACCCGCCAGTCTTGATCTGCGTTTGGGCACTGTAGCCTATCGAGTGCGCGCGTCATTCTTGGCTGGCGAGGGTCGTACCGTCTCTGAACGCCTCTCTGATTTCGAGATGCACCGCATCTCACTCACTGAGGAAGGCGCGGTTCTTGAAAAGGGCTGTGTCTATCTGGTTCCCCTGATGGAAAGCCTCGCCCTGCCCGACGGTATCACGGCGGTTGCGAACGCAAAGTCCTCCACCGGTCGTCTGGATTTGTTGACCCGTACAATCACGGATGGTGGCACGGAATTCGACCGAATTCCGGCGGGGTATTGTGGCCCCCTTTACGCTGAAATCTGCCCGCGCTCTTTTTCGGTTCTGGTGCGCCCTGGCATGCGCCTCAACCAGATTCGTTTCCGTGATGGGCAATCGGTTCTCTCAGACGACGCTCTACGTGCGTTGCATGCCGATAGCCCGCTTGTGGACGTGGATGCGGTCATTGATGAAGGCCTTGGCTTCTCTGTCGATCTTAAGCCCGCTGAGGGCACCCTCGTCGGCTATCGCGCCAAACCACATACCGGCGTCATCGACCTTGAAAACATCGGCCACTACGACCCTCAGGAATATTGGGAAGAAGTGCGCAGCGACAATGGTCAGATCATCCTTGATCCCGGAGCCTTCTATATCCTCGTCAGCCGCGAAGCCGTTCAAATTCCACCGGAATATGCTGCGGAAATGGCACCTTTCCTCGCGATGGTCGGAGAATTTCGCGTCCACTACGCAGGTTTCTTCGACCCCGGGTTCGGGCATGCCTCAGCAGGCGGTGCAGGGTCTCGGGGAGTACTCGAAGTGCGCTGCCACGAAGCGCCATTTGTGCTGGAGCATGGGCAAGTCGTTGGACGTTTGGTCTATGAGAAAATGGCCGAGTTGCCAGAACAGCTTTATGGTCGTGAGATCGCATCAAACTATCAGGGCCAAGGCCTGAAATTGTCCAAGCATTTCAAGTCTGTGTAATCACATCCGGCTGGCGCGGCGCACGACACGGACCGCATCATTGGTGCGGCGTTTGTCGAATTCTGGCCCACCACGCTGCGCCATCATGTCTATGCCTTTGTTCACGCCCTGACGCATCAGGCGACGCATGACCATGCGGACAATCATATGAAGAACGCGATCCATCGCGAAAGCTCCTTGCCGTTCCATCCTTGCTTACCAAGCAAATGGGACGAGATTAGGGCGTTACTCTTCAAACATCTCGGATTGGTTCACATCCGGATCGTCGTCTTCAGGCTCCACCGGAGACGGTACAGTACCCGGCGGCGGACGGTTGTCCAAAAGCCCCGCTGCCCGCAATTCCTTAAGCCCCGGCAAATCGCGCGCGCTCTCCAAAGCGAAGTGATCAAGGAAGGTCGGCGTCACCACAAAGGTCACAGGCCGCCCCGGCGTCATCTTGCGGCGCCCGAACCTGATCCACTCCATTTCCAAGAGCTGATCGACGGTGCCGCGACTGACCGACACGCCCCGGATCTCTTCGATTTCTGCGCGCGTGACAGGCTGATGATAGGCAATAATCGCCAAGGTCTCGATGGCCGCACGCGAGAGTTTGCGCGTCTCAACCTGTTCATTTTGCATGAGAAACCCGAGGTCGGGTGCTGTTCGAAAGGCCCAGGCATCCCCGATCTTGCTCAGCTGCACACCCCTGCCCTCATAGCGTTTCGCCACATGGCCAAGCGCCTCCGCCGCATCACTGCCGTGTGGCATGCGTGCGTTCAGTTGCGCGACGGTCATAGGATCAGAGGTTGCAAAAAGGATCGCCTCGACCATACGCTCCTGTTCGCCCATCGGAGGTGCCTCAAACAGGCTTTCTTCGATATCAGGCGCTGTCTCTTGAACGTCGGTGTCTTCAGTCATCTCACATCTCTCGGCGGCGCAGCTCAATGGGCGCGAATGTTTCGGATTGGCGGATTTCGACCTTGCCCTCTTTGGCCAGCTCCAGCGAGGCCGCGAAGGTCGCTGCCGTGGCCGATCTGCGTTTCTGAGGGTCGTTTTCCCAGCCATCCGGCAGGTAACTCAGGATATCGGTCCAGGTGCCCGCAAAGCCGATCATACCCCGCATACGTTCCAACGCTTGCTCCATTGTGAACACCGCATCCCGATCCATCACAAAGGGGCGGAACTCGTCCTTGGTGCGAATGCGCGCGTAACCCTGCATCAGATCCAAGAGCGTCGCCGTATAGGTGATGGTTTTCTTGGTCTCGACTCGCTCGGTGAGGCCTCGGGCAAAGAAATCGCGTCCCAAACGGTCCCGCGCCATCAATTTCGCGGCGCAATCGCGCATGGCTTGCAGGCGCTCGAGCTGAAAGGCCAGATGGGCGGCCAGCTCTTCGCCGCTGGGCCCTTCTTCTTCGGGATCGGGCGGCAGTAATAGGCGGGATTTCAGGAAGGCCAGCCAAGCGGCCATCACCAGATAATCCGCCGCCAACTCGATCCGCATTTGTTTGGCTTTTTCGACAAAGGCCAGATATTGCCGCGCCAGGTCGAGAATCGAAATCGTGCGCAGGTCGACTTTTTGCGTGCGTGAGAGCGTCAGTAATACGTCCAAAGGCCCTTCGAACCCGTCCACATCCACGACAAGCGTTTCCGCCGCCACGCGTTCAGCCACGCGGTCGTTCTGGAGTTGGGTTACGAAATCGTCGCTCATGCCCTACCTGCCCGTTAGGCCGTCAAGCTCGGCTGTTAAGGCCGCCATGTCAACCTTTGCGCGAGGTCTGCGGGCGGCCAAGGCGCGGTTGGCACGTTGGGTGGCCAGATCGCTCATGTTGCCTGCCTCATTGGCGACCATCTGCATTTCGGCGAGGTCTCCGTTGCAGTGGAGAATTACGTCGCAACCGGCATCAAGACTGGCCCTTGTGCGATCCTGCATCGTACCGCTTAAAGCTTGCATCGAGAGGTCGTCACACATCAGCAGACCGTCAAATCCGATGTCATTGCGAATGAGGTCGATCATGGGCTTTGACGTCGTCGCGGGCGCATCGTCAAAGACCTCGTAAACCACATGTGCTGTCATCGCCATTGGGACGGAGTTGAGTGCCTTGAAGGGCGCGAAATCTATTTTGAGGTCGTCGCGATCCGCACCGGTTCTTGGCAGCTCAAAATGGCTGTCCAGTACGGCGCGTCCGTGGCCGGGAATATGTTTTGCAATGGGCAGAACACCGGCGTCCAGTAATCCGCGCGCGGCAGCAAGACCGAGCTCGGACACCACCTCTGGCGACGTGCCATAGCAGCGGTTTCTGAGGAACTCATGGGTGTCTGGCTGCGCGACGTCCAACATAGGCGCACAGCTTGTGTCGATGCCATAGAACAGCAGTTCCTGCGCGATGATCCGGTGGCGCAGATAGAACCCGCGTTCGGCATGGTCTCCGAGTGCGGCGGCGTGATCTAAGGGGGGCAACCAGTCGCGTGCCAATGGCGGGCATAGGCGTTGAACGCGGCCACCTTCTTGGTCGATCAGGATGGGGGCATTGTGCCCAACGGTCTCGCGCAACTCTGCACAAAGCGCGCGAAGTTGATCGCCGCTGTCGATATTGCGCGCGAAGAGGATAAATCCGAAGGGATTGTATTCCTTAAAGAAATCGAGCTCATCAGAGGTAAGCGAGAGACCCGAGCAGCCAAAGATCGCGGCCCCAAATGGGCTCATCGCGTCACAACCGGAATGCAGTCCGCGTTCTGCGCCTTGAGCGCCGAACACAAGCGGCGCGCGTCGCTCAGATCGGCAAATCCAACGGCACGCAGACGATAGAAGGTCTTACCACCGCTTTCGGCCTTTTCGATGATCAGGTCCTTGTCACCCAGATAAGCGCTGAATTTGGATTGCAGTTTCTGCCACTGATCCTGAGCGATCTCAGGGCTGGCAAAAGCACCGAGTTGCACCAGCCGAGTGCCGGCTGGCAGGCTAGATCCATCGTTGACCGCTGGTGCGGCTGGGAGAGCTACGGACGCCGTTTGGGTCGCGCTTGGACGCAGTTTCGGACGCAGAGATTTCCCAAGACCACCGGCAACGGCTCGGACGGGGCCATAGGTCTCACCCGCGCCCACAATCGGGTCTTTTTGGATTTTCCCAGACGGTGAGGTCGTCGCAAATCCCGTCAAATCAATCGGCTTTGGTGCCGTGATCTCAGCACCGGACGATTGCCGCGTTGCGGTGCGTGCCGCCAGATCGATGGCTTCGCTCGACAACGTCGCGTCCTCAGACGTCAAATCCACAGAGTTCGGGGCCAGAACCAACCGATCACCTGGCGCTTGCGCTGTGCCTTCGGCGGCCACCTGATTAACAGACAAACCCTGATGCGCAGCTTGCGATCCGCCCGGATCCACCGGTTGTTCCCGCATCGGACCATCCAAAGCGCGCACCACGGGCACACCGGATACATCGCGGGACAAGAGCGAATGCCCCCACATCACCGCGCCCACAATCAATGCCAAAGAAATCGCAGCCCCAGCCCAATTGGTCACGGTGCCCAAAACAGCACCGGGATCACTGTCGGAGTGCGGTCCATCCATCGGAATCTGCGCCATGATCGCCTCTGCTCTGTAGGCGATCTGCGGGTCGTTGCCCATTCTCGCCGGGGTTCGCTTGCCTTTGCCTCACCCCGACATCTTGTGCGTTCAGCGCATCTCTTGTGCCGGAGTTACCCCCAGAATACCAAGACCTGCGGAAATAACAATGGCTACGGCCCGCGCGAGTGCGATTTTCGCCTGTGTGGCTTGGGCGTTACCCTCTTGTACAAAGCGCAGCTCCGGCTTGTCCTTGCCCATGTGGTAAAGGCTATGCAGCTCGGAGGCGAGTTCATAGAGGTAGAAGGCCACCCGATGCGGCTCATTTGTCCGGCCCGCGATTTCCACCAAGCGCGGCCATTCGGCGACCTTCTTAGCCACGGTGATTTCGGCGGGATCGGACAATAGCGACAGGTCGGCACCCGCCAGATCGGCATCTGTGACAGCAGCTCCGGTCTCACCCGCTTTCTTCAGCGCAGAACACACCCGCGCGTGGGCGTATTGCACGTAGAACACCGGGTTGTCCTTAGATTGCTCCAGAACCTTGTCGAAATCAAAATCCAGCGGCGCGTCATTTTTGCGGGTCAGCATCACAAAGCGGGTCACATCTGCGCCCACTTGTTCGACCACATCGCGCAGGGTCACAAAGTTCCCTGCCCGTTTGGACATCTTAAACGGCTCGCCGTTCTTCCAGAGTTTCACCAGCTGCGTCAGCTTGATATCGAGCGGTGTTTGGCCGTCGGACAATGCAGACACGGCGGCTTTCATCCGTTTGACATAGCCACCGTGGTCGGCCCCAAAGATGTCGATCAGTTCATCATATCCGCGCTGTACCTTGTCGTAGTGATAGGCAATGTCCGGCGCGAAATAGGTCCAGGCGCCGTCGGATTTCTTCACCGGACGGTCGACGTCATCGCCATGCTCTGTAGACTTAAAGAGCGTCTGTTCCCGCGGCTCCCAATCCTCAGGCGTTTTGCCCTTTGGGGGCTCAAGAACACCTTCATAGATTAGGCCTTTCGCCTCAAGCGACGCTAGAGCATCCTCGATCAAACCTGTGCCATACAGGGATTTTTCCGAGAAGAACTTGTCCATCGTGACATTGAGTGCCTTCAGGTCATCCCGGATCAAATCCATCATCGCCGCGGTCGCAAATTCGCGGATTTCAACCAGCCAGACACTCTCGTCCTGACCGACATAGGCATCGCCGACCTTGTCCTTCAGCGCCTTACCGACGGGCACCAGATAGTCCCCCGGATAGGTGCCATCCTCAAAGGCCACGTCCTGACCGTGCGCCTCGAGATACCGCAGATAGACCGAGCGCGCCAAAACATCGACCTGTGCGCCGCCGTCGTTAATGTAATATTCCCGCGTGACGTCGTATCCCGCGAAATCCAGCAAGGACGCCAAGGCATCGCCAAAGACCGCACCCCGCGTGTGGCCCACATGCAAAGGACCGGTCGGGTTCGCCGAGACATATTCAACGTTCACTTTCTTGCCCTGCCCCATGCCGGAGCGGCCGAAATCCGCGCCAGTTTCCAGCACGTTTTTCACCAGATCCCGCCACAGGGTTTCGGACAGGCGCAGGTTGATGAACCCGGGGCCCGCAACCTCAGCAGATTCAATTCGAGGGTCCATCGCAAGGTTCTGAACCAACAGTTCCGCAATATCGCGCGGTTTCATCTGCGCGGGTTTCGCCAGCACCATCGCCGCATTCGTCGCCATATCCCCATGGGCCGCGTCACGCGGAGGCTCAACCGCCACATTGTCAAAGCTCAGCCCGCGGGGCAAAGAGCCCTCGGACAGCATGGCATGCAGGTTGTCGATCACCAGCTCGCGGATCTGGGAAAAGAGGTTCATCGGTTTATCCTTTTTGCTCTCGCGCGGGTTTACCACCCTTATGGCGCGCGTCAATGGAAACAAGCTGCTGCCGCCTTTTGTCAGCCGCTTTGTCTATACGAGCCGAACACCGCGGGTCACCGCATTCATCCCTCACAGAAAGACGTAAGCGTTATGAAATTGAACTATTTGGTATTGGGCACGAACGATATGGCGGCCTCGGTCAAATTTTACGAAGCCCTCTTTGATCAAAGCGATGTCACGCAGTTGATGGCGACGGATCGCATGACCTATTGGCAAGGCCCTGATTTTACATTCGCCGTCGCGGAACCCTTCGACAAAGAGCCTGCGACCAAGGGCAATGGCTCTATGCTGGGCTTTACGCTGGACAGCAACGCAGAGGTCACGCGGCTTTATACCCGCGCGTTGGAACTGGGCGGCACCTGCGAAGGTGAGGTCATGCATCGTGGGCCCTATTTCTCGGCCTATGTGCGCGATCTGGACGGCAACAAGCTCTGTTTCGGAGCCATGGCTACAGAGGCAGCTTAGTACCTGTCAGCCGCTCATATTCCGTCAGCGCAAAGCGGTCCGTCATCCCTGCGATGTAGTCCGAGACCATGCGCGCAATCGAGACCTCGTCATTGAGGCGCTCGATGTCGGAATGCCAGCGGGCGGGCAACAGGTTTTTGTCCTCTAGGAACAGCGGGAAAAGCGTTTCAACGACTTTGGTCACCTGAATGCGCTTTTCCACCACAGAAGGCGCGCGGTACATGCGTTTGAAAAGAAATGATTTAATTTCGAAGATCTGTGCCCAGACCCCTTCTGAGAACGCAATGACCGGCGCTCCATATTCGCGGATCTCTTGCGCTGATTTGGCATCTGCTTCTGCCAAAAACGCCCGAGACGTGTCGATCACATCCCCAACCATAACACCAAACACACGCCGCAACGCCTCGTGTTTGCGGCGGTTGCGGTCGAGCTTTGGATAGAGCCGGTCTACCTCGGCAAAACAGTCGCCGATGATGGGCAAATGAGAGATCTCGGCCTCGGTAAAGAGCCCCGCGCGTAGGCCATCCTGCAGATCGTGATTGTTATAGGCCACATCGTCCGCCAAGGCTGCAACTTGTGCTTCGGCGCTGGCGTGGGTGTGGAGTTCCAGATCGAAGGTCTGATTATAGTCCGCCAATGCGTAAGGAATGTCGCCGGTCACAGGGCCATTATGCTTGGCGATCCCCTCAAGCGTTTCCCACGTCAGGTTCAACCCATCAAAGTCCGCATAGTGCCTCTCTAAGGACGTCACGATCTTGATCGCCTGCGCATTGTGATCAAAGCCGCCATAAGGGGCCATTAATTCGTGCAACGCGTCCTCGCCGGTATGGCCGAAAGGCGTGTGGCCTAGATCATGCGCCAAGGCGACCGCTTCGGTGAGCTCTTGGTTCAGCCCCAAAGCACCTGCAATCGTGCGCGCCACCTGCGCGACTTCGATCGAGTGGGTCAGCCGTGTGCGATAATAGTCGCCTTCATGCTCCACAAAGACCTGCGTCTTATGTTTCAGACGACGAAAGGCGCTGGAATGGATGATCCGGTCGCGATCCCTCTGAAAACAGGACCGAAAGGCGCTTTCTTCTTCTGAAAATGCGCGACCCCGGGCCAATGTGGGATCAGATGCAAATGGCGCGATCATGTTGCGCCTCCTTGTGGACTACTCTTGCCCGACATATATTGTAGATCGCATCAGGTTCATAGGCGACTCAAGCGCCCAAATGCCTGTCAGGAGTAAGAAAATGCAACTGCCACCGCGTGTCACGCCCCGAGCTTTTGAACAACTCGCCGAAATCGGCGCGGCCGATCAGGGTCAGGCCCTGCGTGTGGCGGTCGAAGGCGGCGGCTGCTCGGGCTTTCAGTATGAAATCAAGCTGGATCACCCAGCCGAGGATGATCTGGTTCTGGAAGGCAATGGCGAGAAAGTCGTCGTGGACTCTGTGTCACTGCCTTTCCTGTCCAATGCGACCATCGATTTTACCGAGGAACTCATCGGCGCGCGGTTTGTGATCGACAACCCGAATGCATCCAGCTCTTGCGGATGCGGCACCAGCTTCTCTATGTAAGACACCAAAGAGCGCTCGGGTACGAGCGATGAGGGGCCCATGAAAGTCGCGACATTTAATATCAACGGCATCAAAGCCCGCATCGACGCCTTGCCCGCTTGGCTGGATGAGTCTCAGCCCGATGTCGCGCTGCTGCAGGAAATCAAATCCATCGACGAAAATTTCCCGCGTGAGCTATTTGAGGATCGCGGCTATAACGTTGAAACCTTTGGGCAAAAGAGCTTCAACGGCGTGGCCAGCCTGTCCAAGTTCCCGCTTGAGGATGTGGTGCGTGGCCTGCCCGGAGAGCCCGAAGATGAACAAGCCCGCTGGATCGAAGCGACTGTGATGGCGGACACGCCGATCCGCGTCTGCAACCTCTATTTGCCCAACGGCAATCCCGTGCCGGGTCCGAAATACGACTATAAACTGCGTTGGATGGCGCGGCTTCAGACCCGTGCTGAAGAGTTGCTGGCGACCGAAGAACCCTTCCTCATGGCTGGCGACTACAACATCATCCCTCAGGATGAAGACGCCCGCCGCCCCGAAGCCTGGCACGAGGATGCCGCAGCCCTGCCGGAAAGCCGCGCCGCTTATCGACGTCTGTTGAACCTTGGGTTCACCGAAGCCTTCCGCGCGCGCACTTTAGGACCAGAGCATTATTCCTTTTGGGATTATCAGGCAGGCGCGTGGAACCGCGATGACGGTATTCGTATCGACCACTTCCTATTGTCTCCGCAATGCGCGGATCTCTTGCTCGATTGCCAAATCGACAAAGAGGTGCGCGGGCGTGAAAAGCCCTCAGATCACGTGCCGGTCTGGGTGGAATTGGCTGCCTAACTCTGCGTCACATCGTGACGATAGATCCAATCAAACTGCGACATCATTTTCCCCGGAGCCAATGCCCCGCCAAGCCGCATGACGCTATGGGCCGCAAAGCGCAAAGGTGGGAAACTGAGGTGATAGCGCCATGCATTTTTGCTGGCGGTCTCGACGATCTTTGACACACGTTCATGGCGTTTGGCTTGATAGGCCGCGAGGCCAGCCGCTATGCTATCTGTTTGTGCAAGCGAAACGGCCAAGACCCAGGCATCCTCAATCGCCATCACCGCGCCTTGCGCCATGAATGGGAGCGTTGGGTGGGCGGCGTCACCTAACAAAACAAGCCGATCACCATGCCATTTTAATGCCACTGGATGTCTGAAAAGACCCCATTTCCCAACAGCTTGCGCGCCGCTCATCAAGCTTTTTACTTCTTCCGAGAAGCCACCAAACACTGAAAGTAAATTCTCAGGATCATCCTGCGCCACCCAGCTTTCTTCGCTCCACTCGCCGCGTTCTTCGACCGCCACGAGATTGACCAGATCACCGCCCCGCAGCGGATAGCTGACAACATGTTGCTTGGGTCCCATGTGCACGCGAGCCACGTCGGGATGACCGATGGAATTTGGCACAATCGTCCGCCACGCCACCTGCCGCGTGAAAAACGGGGCCAAAGTGCCGTTTAAGGTTTTGCACGCGACAGAATGGAGACCGTCTGCCGCAACGATCAAGTCGGCTTTTCGTTGCGACCTAGTCGCTGTGCTTACAACGGCGGGTCGACCATCGGTGACGGCTTCGACTTTCTGGCCCAAGGATATTTGAACACCCGCAGCGCGGGCCGCAGACCCCAATACCTCAATCAAATCAGCTCGATGCAAAAAGAGGTACTGTTGATCTTCGCCCAACCGATCAAGGTTCAACCGCGTGACCAGACGAGACGCGCGATAGTCGCGCAACTCCACCGCTTGCGCGCGTCGTCCGATGATTTGGATCTCGTCACCCAGCCCCAAGGCCCGCAGTACACACATCCCATTCGGAGAGATCTGGATCCCTGCCCCAACCTCGGTCATCTCGGGCGCCTGTTCCAACACCTCAACCTGCGCACCACGCTGCGCCAAGGCGATGGCGGCGGTTAATCCACCGATGCCGCCCCCAATCACACAGATATTCAGACCCAAAAGACTCATGTACCCTTTCTGAAACGAAAAACGCCGGGGTAAAACCCCCGGCGCTTTGTTGTTGTCGTTATCCCTTGGGATCAATCGTCGCGGTGAACCTTTTCGCGGCGCTCGTGACGCTCCTGAGCCTCTAGCGTCATGGTCGCAATCGGACGCGCATCCAGACGTTTCAGGGAAATCGGATCACCGGTCTTTTCGCAGTATCCGTATTCGCCTTCGTCAATCCGGCGCAGCGCTGAGTCGATTTTAGCAACCAATT
>JABSOU010000082.1 GCA_013215215.1 Cognatishimia sp.
AAAAAATTAACCCGAACCAAACTCGACGTTGCAACAAAAAAATTATCAGATTCAAACAAGACACTCGCGCATCTTGGGCTCGTTGCGCCACAAGGCACTTTAAATACGGACGACACAAACAAGAGAACTTACAATACTGAAATAGAAACGCTTACCATAATTGGGCTAACTGAAAGTGTATGTGAACAGAGACTTCTTCAAAGCGATCACAAAGGACGGATTCACTCCAAATTTGTACACATTTTTGTAAACACACAGAATTGGAAAAAAATAACTATAATAAACAGATAAATATCTATTGTCATTGAATTGCAAATCCGTGTACACCGGTTCGATTCCGGTACTCGCCTCCACAAAAGTCACCCCGATCCATCGGTAAACGGGCGTGCAAAGCTCCTAAATACATACTATGTTGCGATCAACGAACGCACATATTCTGAAACCCGACAACAAGCGGGCTAAGACCTTCCGAGACCCCACATCTTACAACATCAACGCTTTTTCGACCAAAGCCTTCTTATCCGGATATTGAGACACATCCACGCCACGCTCTGCGAGCGCGTCGCTGAGGTCCGCAGCACTGAGGCCTTCGATCGCTTCGGTTGTCATCTTCATCAAGTTGATACGACGCTTGAGCGGTCCATTGGTTTCACCAAAAATGTGGCGATCCGCAAAAGCAAATTCGTCGGCGTATTTGGTCATGAAGAAAGCGAGGAACGTGTTGATGCTTTTGCGCACACGCACATCCTCGGTCATCAAATCTGCAGATGCGTCCAGTGTCTGACGCATGAGGGTCACCCAACGCTCTGCCCCCTTGTCATTCATAAGAGCCATCGCGTTGTGGGTGTGGTGAAAACTCAGCCGATATTCGCCGCCATGATAGTAGGGCCCACCTCCCATGACGTCGATCCACATAGAGGCCTGCGTGACGATATGATGTTTCAGCCCTCCGACTTGTTCAAAAACGGACAGGAACCATGGCTCATCCGCAAAGACACGCTCGTAGAACCGGCTGACGATGCCGACAATCGGCTCCTGACCCAGGATCGAATAGAGCTGCCAGAAATGGATGGGTTTGGACAGATCGCTCGGGGCCGTCAAAGACACGACCTCAGGCATGCGGTGGGCCTCCGGGGGCAGTAGGCCCTTTGCAACGGCCGACTTGATATAGGCCTCTTGAATACGTTCGCTCATATAACCGTGGCGTGTCGGATATTTCGGAAGGTCAATGCCTGTCATCGGATCGAGTCCCTAAGTGTTTTGGCTCTGTCTCCAGAATGCCTTGCATTTGTGGGGGAAAGGAATTGCTCCCCCTACCCCGTGGCCCAGATCTCGCGGATACGGCGTTCCGCGTTGCGTTTTCGAGGCCTGGGTTCTAGGTAGGAATGTAAGATCACAACGGCAAGTACGGTCATTTAGGATACTGAAATGGTGCACCTCGAAGCGGATGAAAACTGTCTCGTCGAACCTTTGATTGAGGCAATCTCTGGCAAGTGGAAATTGCTGATTATCTATTGGTTGGCGCAAGACACGTCCCGGTTCAACCAGCTTCAGCGCAATCTTGGCAGCATAACGCATCGTACATTGGCGCGACAGCTCAGCGAGTTGCAAGCCAGCGGGTTTGTCGCCCGACAAGACCTTCAAACCATCCCGCCGCATGTGGAATATAGCCTGACGCCGTTGGGGCAAAGCTTGATCCCTTTGCTGCGCGTCATGCACGACTGGGCCGCCGAACACGCGGATAAGATCTCGCCAAAGACATAACAGGTCAGCGTGGGTTCAGCGGGGCCTCTAAAACGTCGGCACGACTGGCGTCAGCGAAAGCAGATCGATGGCGTAGGCTGACTTTGGATGGTCAAAAACCTGATCCGCGGGTCCGGCCTCTTCAATGCGGCCATTTCTGAGTACCACAACGTCATCTGACATCTGCCGCACAACCGCGAGGTTGTGGCTGATGAACAAAATGGACAATCCAAACTTGGATTGCAGATCCTTCAAAAGGTTCAGAATTTCGGCCTGAATCGACACATCCAGCGCCGAGGTTGGCTCATCGCAGATCAAGAACCTTGGGCGCGCAAGGAGCGCTCTGGCGACAGCAATACGTTGCCGTTGCCCGCCGGAGAATTGGTGCGGGTACTTGTCGATTGCATCCGGTGACATGCCCACAAGTTCAAGCATCGCCGCTGCGATATCGCGTCTTTCTTTGGCGTCTGGAACGAGCCCATAGAGCCATAGAGGTTCCGACAGAATTGCCCCAATTCTGTGTCGAGAATTCAGGCTGGAATAGGGATCCTGAAAGATCATTTGCACGATTTGGCGCGAGGGATGGGTGCGCCCGCGTTTTGTGCCGTCTGGCAGGATTTCATCGCCAAGGATCATTGTGCCAGAGGTTGGGTTTACCAATCCTGTAATGGCTTTGGCGAGCGTGGATTTACCGGACCCGCTTTCTCCAACCAACCCGGCGATCCCGCCTGGCTTGACCTCAAAACTGACGTCTTTGAGCGCGGTGAAGGGGCTCGGCTTGCGCCAGAGCGAGGTTCTTACGCCGGGAAAATCGACGCAGAGGCCATCTATCTTAAGCCCAATCTTGTCTTGCGCCGTTCCCTCCAAGAGCCATCGCTCGGCGACATCGCCGAGGTCCTCGCCGCCAGACGTTGGACTGTCTTTGGGAACACGAAACCGCTCAAGCTTTTTGTCCAACGGCGGCACCGCATCCAAAAGGCCGCGCGTATAGGGGTGCTCCGGATTGCCCAGAACCTGCTTTGTCTCTCCAGACTCAAGTAGCTTACCATGCCGCATGACCGAAACACGGTCCGCAATCTGAGCAATGACGCCGATGTCATGCGTGATCAAAATGAACCCGATTTTGCGGCTTTCGGCCAAGCTTTTGATCAGGTCGAGAACTTGGCTTTGCACCGCCACATCCAGCGCTGTGGTAGGTTCATCGGCAATGATCAGATCCGGGTTGGTGCAGAGCGCAAGCGCAATGACCACACGTTGACGCATGCCACCAGAGAACTGATGTGGAAAGGCCGTGATGCGCTCTGAGGCGTTCTGAATTCCGATCTCTTCCAGAATATCAACGGCGCGGTCGCGGGCCTCTTTNGTAGAAATATCCTCATGCGCCTGCATCGTTTCGATCAACTGATCTTCGACGCGCATCAGCGGATTCAGGCTGGTTTGCGGATCCTGAAAGATCATCGAAATCCGCTTGCCACGCAGGTGGTGTGCCTCAACTGGGGTCAGGCGTCTGAGATCCGTGTCGCCCAAGGACATGGACCCTTCGGCGACATAACCGGGGGCCTGCAACAGCCCGATGATCGCGGCACCGACAGTGGATTTTCCGGCGCCACTTTCTCCGACCAGCCCGTGGATCTCTCCGGGCTGAACGGACATCGTCACGTCTTCGATCGCGGTGATGTCCCCGAAACGCGAGGGGAAACGAACGGTAAGGCCTTCGACATTCAGCATATCAACGCAACCTCGGATTAAAGACATCGCGCAGGAAATCCCCGAGGATGTTGATCGAGACTACCAAGGCCACAAGGAACAAGGTCGGGATCCACAGGATCCACCATTCCCCAGAAAGCATGAACTGCATGCCGATGCGGATAAGGGTTCCCAGCGACGGGCTATCCGCAGGCAGGCCGATCCCGAGGAACGACAGAGTGGCTTCCAGAAGGATGGCCGAGGCGAGGTCGACTGTCATAATAACCAAGAGCGGGCCCAGAATATTGGGCAGGATATGCACGAACATCACGCGGATTGGGCGTTGGCCGGTGATGATGGCGGCCTGCACGTATTCCTTTTGCATTTGAACGAAGGTCGACGCCCGCGCGGTTCGCGCGAAGTTGACCCAAAGCGACAGAGCGATCGCGAGCGTCAGGACGGCTACTCGCAGATCCTGTTGCATTTCAGAGGGCAAAACGCCCCGCGCGATACCGTCGATCAGAAGTGCCGTTAGGATGGCAGGCAGCGCCAATTGTATATCCGCGATCCGCATCACGATCATATCAAAGCGCCCACCGTAATACCCAGCCGCAAGGCCCAGACCGACGCCTAGAACCGTAGCGATGGCCATGGCCGACAGTCCGATGATCAAAGACAGACGCGCGCCGTAAAGGATCGAGGACACCATATCGCGGCCCTGATCATCTGTTCCCAACAGGAACTTCGGGTTACCGAATTCTTCCCAAACCGGTGGCAGCAGCCCGTCCATGAGGCTGAAAGACGCCAGATCATAAGGGTTGGCAGGCGCAATAAGCGGCGCAAAGACCGCGCCCAGAATAGACAGAACTGCCACAATCGCCGCGATGATGGCAGCAGGGGATCTAGAGAACAGCCAGAGCCCTTCGTATCGTTTGATGAACTCCCTCATGACTCATCCTTAATCCGCAAACGCGGGTCAATCGCAACATAAAGAAGGTCAACGATCAGGTTCACGAGGACAAAGAAGAAGGCGATCACGACGAGGTAGACGCCCATCACAGGGATATCGACAAATCGGATGCTCTCTAGGAACAACAGCCCCATTCCCGGCCATTGAAAGACGCTTTCGGTGACAATGGAAAACGCAATCACGCCACCAAACTGAAGGCCGATGATTGTGATAACAGGCACCATCGTGTTGGACAGCGCATGCCTGAAATAGAGGCTGCGCATCGGCACGCCGCGGGCCATCCCAAAGCGGATATAGTCGGAGCGCAGAACCTCCATCATCTCGGCGCGCACAAGCCGCATCGTTAGGGTCAGTTGGTAAACGCCTAGCGTGATGGCAGGCAGAAGCAAGGCACGCCAGCCGTCGATTGTGAACAACGAGGATTCCCATCCGCCGACCTGAACTGTACCGCCGCGCCCGAAGGTTGGTAGCCAGCCCAATTGCACGCCGAACAGGAATATCAACATGATACCGATCACAAACGTCGGTATCGAAACACCAACCAATGTGGTCAGCAATATCGATTGGGTCACAAAGCCCCTTGGTCGCAACGCCGTATAAACGCCCGTTGGAATGCCGACGATCAGGGAAATCAACAAGGCAACCGTGCCAAGTTCCAAGGTCGCGGGAATACGAGAGGCGATCATTTCCCCGACTGACTGACGGGTCCGGTACGAGTAGCCGAAGTCGCCTTGCAACATGTCACCGGTAAATCGGTAGAACTGAACCACGAAGGGGTCGTTCAATCCCAATTCTTCGCGCAACCGTTCCTGATCTTCGATCGCCGTTTCCACGCCGGTCATCTGGGTGATGGGATCCCCCACAAACCGGAACAGGGAAAAGGCAAGAAAAGCGACGGCGATCATCACGAAGACTGATTGGACCAGCCGCTTTAGGATAAAATATGCCATCGCTTTTCTTAGTTTTCAGTGCCTTAGTTCACAGTTACCCAACGCAGCATAAAGAAGTTGTCCGCACGTTGTGTGAGATCAACATTATCTTTTGCCGCCCAGATCAGGGGCTGGGTATAGAGCGGGATATAAGCCACTTCTTCTTGGGTGATCGCAACGACCTCATCGACCATCGCCTGACGCGCAGCTGGGTCGACCTCGCGCTGAATACCCGGCAACAGCTCGTCAACACGCGCGTTGGAATAGCCACCAAAGTTCCAGGACCCCAGTTTCTTTTCAGAGTTCGGTGTCGACATCAGGAAGCGAATTGGGTGCTCCATGTCAAAGGTACCTGGCGACCAGCCCAGAAGGTACATGTCAAACTCATCTGCGCGCAGCTGAGGCCAGTAGTCGCGCACCGGACCGGTGCTCAGTTCGGCGTTCAGACCGACTGCCGCAAACATCGAGGCCGCGGCACGACACAGCGCTTCGTCGTTGATGTAACGGTCGTTCGGGCATTTCAGACCAAAGCTGAACCCGTTTGGATAGCCAGCTTCCGCAAGCAGGGCCTTGGCTTTTTCTGGGTCATAAGCTGGACGCGTAGAGTTCGCCTCGGAGTAACCAGAAATGCCTGCTGGGACCAGCTGCGACGCGCCGTCGATCTTGCCGCGGAATAGAACCCGGTCGATAGAGGCGATGTCGATGGCATGCGCTGCTGCCATGCGGACACGCACGTCTTGGAATGGGTTCGTGCCGGTTACATCGGTCGAATAGAGCAACTCTTCATGTTCATGGCCAAAGCCGAACATGATGACACGTGTTTCTTCGCCCTCAAGCACTTTGAAACCGTCACGGCTTTCGACCTGCGCAACGTCCTGCAGTGGAATTGGTTGGATAAAGTCGATCTCGCCAGACAAGAGCGCCGCCAGACCAGTGGCTGCATTGCCGATTGGCGTGAAGGTTGCCTCGGTCACATTGTGCTCGACCTCTCCCCACCAGTTGGCGTTTGGAACCAGAACGGTTTTGACGCCCGGATCCCGGCTGGCCAATGTGAAAGGACCCGTGCCATTGACGTTCATCGTCGCGTAGTTTTCCGCATCGCGCGCTGGCAGTTCGGCACCATTCGCCTCGGCCCAGCCCTTATCCAGGATCATGAAGTTGGCGATAGAATCCGGAAACAGAGGATTTGGCGCATTGGTGACGAAATCCACGGTGTAATCATCTACAACGCGCACCTCTTTGACCGGCGCGAACCAGGAGCGGACGTCGGCCGCTTCGTTTGACGCCCGCTGATACGAGAACATCACGTCTTCTGCATTAAACGCAGAGCCATCCTGGAAAGTAACGCCCTGGCGCAAGTAAAACCGCCATCCGTCTTCGCCCTCCAGAGGCTCCCAGGATTCCGCCAGCGAGCCTTCGATTGCCATGCCTTGGTTTCGACGCACGAGGCCTTCGTAGATATTATTCAGGAAAGAAAGGACCGGGGCTGAGTTCACAGCATGAGGGTCCATCGTTTGGGGATCCGTATTGGACGCCCATTTGAAACTCTCAGCCGACGCAGCCGCGGCGCTGACGAGAAGCGCGCTGCCAATCAAGGCGCTGCGCTTTAATACTTTAAAACTCAAAGTTGTACTCCCACTCTGCATACAATCGTTGATAGCCTCAGCAATTCAAGCAGAAGGTCAAGAAGAAGTTTGAACGCTTCACGAGGCCGTGTTTGAGAAAAGGCCGCTATGGCCGCACAATTTGCGAAAGCTCTACCAATTCGATCACCGAGCCTATTTCGAGCTTTTCCAAGATGCGCGCGCGGTGATGGTCGACTGTGCGCGGCGAGATATCGAGCGCACGTCCGATTTCTTTGCTAGCGGTGTTGGACGGGTTTTCCATCATGAACACCGCGATTTCGCGTTCGCGCGACGTCAACCGATCAAACCGGGCTTTGGCGGCGTTTTGGGCCAGAGCAGCCTCGCGCGTCTCTAGGTCGCGGTCGAACGCGGTTTGAATGCAGGCAACCAGATCTCCTTGTCGAAAAGGCTTTTCAAGAAAGTCGACCGCGCCTGCCTTCATCGCCTGAACCGATTCAGGAATGCCCCCATGTCCAGAGATAAAGATGATCGGCAGGGTCAGCTTGGTCTCATTCATCAAAGACTGAAGCTCAAGCCCGTTGATATCAGGCATGCCGTAGTCAAGCACAAGGCAGCCATGGTCATCTTGGTATTGGTCCAGAAACGCACGCGCGGACTCAAAGGATTGGACCTGAAATCCCCGCTTCTTAAGGGCGCGCGACAGGGTGCTGCGCACGTCTTCTTCGTCGTCGACCAGAAATACTGTTGGGCTATCCATGGGCTGTGCCTACGCAAAATCTCACCGTGCCAGTCCTATTCAGTTTCGCGCGGGATGGTAAAGCAGAAGGTCGTCATGTCGCTGCTCTCTTTGTCGTGCCAAAGCCGCCCGTGATTGGTTTCCACGATCTTGCGGCTGATCGAGAGGCCAAGACCCATACCGTCCTCTTTGCTGGTCTGAAACTGCTTAAACAGTTTCACCCCTTCAGGCACACCTGGCCCCGAGTCACGAACCCGCACTTCGAGCTTGTCACCCTTTGTGATGGGCTCAACAATGATGTCGCGTTTGCGCGACCCCGAGGTTGAGATGGCTTCCAGAGCGTTTCGGATCAGGTTGATCAAAACCTGTGCAATTTGAACGCGGTTTCCGATGACATTCGGATCGGCTGCGGGTTCATAAACCAGTTTCACCTGATGATCCTCGGCCTCATGGCGCATCAGGCGTTTGGCCTGCTCTAACAGCTCGTTGAAGTTAAACGGCGCGATTTCGCCTTCATCTTTACGCACAAATCCACGCAAAGCGCGCACCACATCGCCGCCTTGGTGCGCCTGTTCGTCCAACTCGTTTAGAATGGCGATCAGGTCTTCATTGGCGGGTGCATCCTGTTTTGCCGTGGAAATCGCGGCATCCACGTTCTGAGAAATCGCCGTCAAAGGCTGGCTCAGCTCATGCGCCAATCCGCTGGCCATCTGCCCCATCACATTCACCCGCGAGAAATGCGCGAGGTCGCGGCTGAGTTCTTGGACTTTGGCCTCGGACTCGCGACGTTGGGCGATTTCGTTGATGAGTGTTTTGTTGGCTTTGCTCAATTCGCGATAGGTGCGCGGCAGGGGCGCTTTTGAGGACACCTCGCCCTGAGACACCAGCGCCGTCCGCACCGCAAATGCACGCACTGGGCGCAAGATCAACTCTGCCAGAGCGAGCCCTGCCAGGGCGGTGAATATGGAAATGACCGCTGCGATGGAGGTATTGCGAGACCTGTTCTCTTTGATCTCGCCGATGAAATCGTCTTCAGGCGCATAGACAGCGACGGTCCATGGCAGATCGATGCCAGCTAAGGGCGCAAAGAGGCCAAGATATTCTTGGTTGTCATGTTCGAAATTGGACTGGGTTCCGATGCTTTCGGCCGGAGCACTGTTGGTATTGGCGAAAGCCGCACGTGAAATTGGGTCCGCCACGTCGTTGATATTGGCAAAACTCAGGGACCCATCGGCGTTCTCGACTTGGATCTGATTTGGGTCAGAGTGTGCGAGCAGGCTCCCTGTCTCACTTAGGATCATGGCAGAGCCGCTTTCGCTGACCCGGAGGTCAGACAGGAACCTAGAAATATCGGAAATCTCGACATCCACACCCACCACACCTTGCAGACCCTTACCCGGCAACACCACAGGCGCGGCGACGGTGATCCCCGGTTGGCGGGAGGAAAAGAAAATATAGGGGTCGGTCCAGATCCGAGCATCCAGCGCAGTCGCCTCAATATACCAAGGCCGCGTTCGGGCGTCGTATTTGTCCAGCGGATCCTTGTCGCGCGCTACCACCTCATAGTTTTCAGTGCGCCAGATATAGTCGACCTCTCGGATGCCGTTCTTGATCGTGATGAATTTGGTCCGAAAAGGCCCTGGCCCTTTGCTCTTCATCACATAGACAAAGTTACCTTCCTCATCGCCATAGTTGATGCCAGCAATCTGAGGCTCGGTCTGGAGCAGCTGAAAGAAATAGCGCTCCATTGTCTCGCGATCTTTGACACCCACGAGACCGCTGTTCAGCACACGCCGCGCCTGTTCGGTGGTTTCGCCCGCAGGTTCCAGAAAGCGTTTCGTGTGCTCGATCGCATTGGCCCCTGCCCGCTCCATCAAGCCACGCGCATGTTCAAGGATGGCGCGTTCTGAGGACACATAGGAGGTCGTAACCACAAAGAGGATCGCAATAAACTGCAAGCCGGCCAAGCTGATGGCCAGGACGAAGCCCAGCGAAAACCTCACCCCTTCTTTGCGCAGCTTACTTACCAAGAGTACCGATCACAGTCCTAAATCCGCAGAGACCTTGGCCACCGCTGCCGAAAGCTTGTCCACGACTTCTTCGAAGTGATGGAGTTCCGAAATAAAGGGTGGTGCCAGCAGCACATGATCTCCGTGCTTTCCGTCAATCGTACCGCCCATCGGGTAGCAAATCAAACCGGCGTCAAAGGCGGCCGCCTTCAGCCGCGCGTTGAACTTGTGGCTGGGATCAAGCACGGCTTTGGTGTCTCGGTCGGCAACGAATTCCATGCCGATGAAGAGGCCGCGTCCGCGGATGTCCCCCACCAGAGGATTCTGACCGAACGCATCATTGAGCATATCCGTCAGTTGCTGCCCCTTGCCGGTCACCTGATCGACCAAACCGTTCGTTAGCTTTTGCACCACGGCAAGCCCCGCCGCGCAGGCTGTTGGGTGGCCGACATAGGTATGCCCGTGCTGGAAAAAACCGCTGCCGTCTTTGATCGCGTCATAGATCTTGCCCGAACATAGCATCGCGCCAATCGGCTGATACCCCGCGCCAAGCCCTTTAGCGATGGTGCAGATGTCTGGGCTAATGTCCTCTTGATCGGCGGCAAACAGCGTCCCAGTCCGGCCCATGCCGCACATGACCTCATCCAGGATCAACAAGACCCCGTATTTGTCACAGATCTCGCGGATACGTTTGAAATAACCCTCAACCGACGGCACCGCCCCCATGGTCGCGCCGACGACAGGCTCTGCGATGAAGGCCATGACCTGGTCCGCGCCAAGCCGCAGGATCTCGTCCTCAAGCTCGTTTGCCATGCGCTGACCGAAGTCAAACGTTGTCTCATCGTCGCGCTTCTCGCGGTATTCATAGCACGGGCTGATATGGCTCACATCGATCAGCAAAGGTGCGAATTGCGCGCGGCGCCATTCGTTGCCACCTACAGCCAATGCGCCGAGCGTATTGCCGTGGTAACTCTGGCGGCGCGCGATGATCTTTGAGCGTTGTGGCTGGCCAATCTCAACGAAGTATTGTCGCGCTAGCTTCAAAGCCGCTTCTACTGCTTCGGATCCGCCGGACACGAAATAGACGTGCTCCAGCCCCTCAGGTGCGTGCAATACCAGCAGATCAGCTAGGGCCTCTGCAGGGTCTGAACTCAGAAAACCGGTATGCGCGAAAGCCATAGAATCAAGCTGAGATTTGATCGCTTCGATCACATCTTGATCGCCATGCCCCAGACAAGAGACCGCTGCGCCGCCGGATCCGTCGAAATAGGCCTTGCCGTCCGCGTCAAACAGGTGAACCCCCGCACCGACTTTGCCAACCGGAGGTAACTTATTGGAATTTCTTGGAAATACGTGACTCATCTGATCGATTCCATGGTCGTGTCGAGCGGATGCTGTCAAATTGGATAAGCGATTTCTATAGGTAGTGACGCGCATAGACAGAAAGCGCGCCTTTTAAGAACCTCTTAACGAGTGCTGTTCTGGGACCTCGGCTTTTGACCCTCAAATGCCGTGGAATGGGTGTGTGGGCCTTTGGCCGATGGGGGTTTCGCAGCACATAAAACTTTGGGAGAGACTCTATGTCATATTCAAAATTCACAGCTGCTGCCGCGACCGCAGTCGCGCTGACCCTGTCCGCACCAGCTGCCTTCGCAGAAGATTTCGTCACCATCGGCACCGGCGGTGTGACCGGCGTTTACTATCCAACAGGTGGCGCGATCTGCCGTCTGGTGAACAAGGGTCGCAAAGAGCACGGCGTACGCTGCTCCGTGGAATCCACTGGTGGCTCCGTTTACAACATCAACACCATCCGCGAAGGCGAGTTGGAGTTTGGTGTTGCGCAGTCTGACTGGCAGTACCACGCCTATAACGGCACCTCCAAATTCTCTGACGCGGGCGCATTCGAAGGCCTGCGCGCGGTGTTCTCTGTACACCCAGAGCCCTTCACCGTTGTGGCACGCGCCGACGCGGGCATCTCTTCTTTCGAAGACCTGAAGGGCAAGCGCGTAAACATCGGCAACCCAGGTTCCGGTCAGCGCGGCACTATGGAAGTTCTGCTGGACGCGATGGGCTGGACCACTGGCGACTTCGCTCTGGCGACCGAGCTGAAAGCGGCAGAACAATCCGCAGCGCTTTGCGACAACCAGATCGACGCGATGGTTTACACCGTTGGCCACCCATCCGGTTCCATCCAAGAAGCAACCACCGCCTGTGACTCCGTTCTCGTGAACGTGGGCGGCGACGCGGTTGACGGCCTGATTGCTGACAACTCTTTCTACCGCTCCGCAACCATCCCAGGTGGCATGTATCGCGGCAATGACGCGGACACTTCGACCTTCGGTGTTGGCGCGACCTTCGTGACTTCGTCCGACGTTTCTGAAGACGCGGTTTACACTGTTGTATCCGCGGTCTTTGAAAACTTCGATGACTTCAAAAAGCTGCACCCAGCTTTTGCCAACCTGAAACCAGAGGAAATGGCGACCGCAGGTCTGTCCGCGCCTCTGCACGCTGGTGCTGCGAAGTACTACCGTGAGCAAGGTTGGATCAACTAAACCAAGCACTGCTTGCTTGCAGAGAGGCGACCCTGCGCCTCTCTTCTTCGNAGGGGCGTCCCTGGCGCCTCTCCACCAAAACAACCCCAACATAATTGGGGCCGTCTGGGGGGACGATTATGACCGATCAAAAGACCGAAGGCCGTGCGCTGAGCGAGGAAGAACTACAGGAGCTTGTGTCATCATCTGACGCGGGTGCCCGTAATCCGGTTGGTCATGTTGGCACATTTTTAGCCATTGTTGCCATCGTCTGGTCTGTGTTTCAGGTCGTTTTGGCCTCGCCTCTGGCAAACTACATTTTGCCGGGCTCCATCATTAACAATTCCCGCCAGATCCACCTGGCCTTTGCGATTTTCCTGGCTTTCATGGCCTACCCCGCGCTGAAATCCAGCCCGCGGGACTATATCCCGATCCAAGACTGGGTCATGGCCATCGCCGGCGCCTTCATCGCGCTCTACGGCTATTTCTTCTACGACAAGATCGTGAATTCTGGTGGTCTTGCAGACAATACCGACAAATGGTTCGCACTCGCGGGCCTGATCCTGTTGTTTGAGGCCGCCCGTCGTGCGCTTGGCCCAGCTATGGCGATCATCGCGACGATCTTCTTGATGTATGTGTTCTTTGGGTCCTCCACTGTGGTCCCAGACGTGATCCGCTGGGGTGGCGCGTCACTGAAAAAAGCGATGAGCCATATGTGGATCACGTCCGAGGGCGTCTTTGGCATCGCGCTTGGTGTTTCGACGAAATTCGTGTTCCTCTTCGTTCTGTTCGGCGCGCTTTTGGATAAGGCGGGTGCCGGCAACTACTTCATCAAAATGGCCTTCGGCGCGCTTGGTCACCTTAAGGGTGGCCCTGCGAAAGCTGCCGTTGTTGGCTCTGCAGCCACCGGCCTCATTTCAGGGTCTTCAATCGCCAACGTTGTGACCACCGGCACATTCACGATCCCGCTGATGAAACGCGTGGGCTTTAGTTCGGAACAAGGCGGCGCGGTCGAAGTGGCCTCGTCCGTCAATGGTCAGATCATGCCCCCTGTGATGGGCGCGGCGGCCTTCCTAATGGTGGAATATGTCGGCATTTCCTATGTCGAAGTCATCACCCACGCCTTCCTGCCCGCGACCATTTCCTACATCGCGCTGGTCTATATCGTTCACCTCGAAGCGGTGAAACGCAACATGCCTGTCCTTGGCAACCGCGTGGTATCCATGGGCAAAACCATCGGCGGCATGGCGGCGTTTTTCGTTGGCTTCGCGCTGCTCTGCTATGGCGTCCAATACCCGGTCAAAGCCATCACATCGGTCCTCCCTGCGTCTGGCCTAATCCTCTCGGCATTGGTTTTCCTCACTTATGTCGCCCTGCTCTATTTTGCAGCGCAGGTGCCGGATCTAGAGCCAGACGACCCCCATGCAAAAGAAGTCGAACTGCCAGTGGTTGGCGAGATCTATAAATCCGGTCTCTATTATCTGCTGCCTATCGTAGTTCTGGTCTACTTCCTGATGATCGAACAGAAATCCCCAGGCCTCTCGGCCTTTTGGGCGACCGCTCTGCTGTTCGTGATCCTTCTCACGCAACGCCCACTGAAAGCCATTTTCCGTGGCGAAAGTGAAACTGTAGAGCGGTTCAAAGACGGAATTGTCGACCTTCTGCAAGGCTTGGTCGACGGAGCTCGCAATATGATCGGTATCGGTCTCGCTACGGCGACCGCTGGTGTTATCGTTGGCACCGTGACCCTGACAGGGGTAGGTCAGGTCATGGCTGATCTTGTCGAGTTCCTCTCCGGCGGCAACCTCATCCTCATGCTTGTCATGGTTGGTCTATTGTCCCTCGTCCTCGGTATGGGACTCCCCACGACGGCCAACTATATTGTCGTGTCATCATTGATGGCTGGGGTTGTCGTCGAATTAGGCGCGCAGTCGGGGCTGATCGTTCCGCTGATCGCGGTGCACCTCTTTGTGTTCTATTTCGGTATTATGGCGGATGTGACGCCACCGGTTGGCTTGGCAAGTTTCGCTGCGGCCGCCGTATCAGGCGGCGATGCGATCAAGACCGGCTTTGTTGCGTTTTTCTACAGCCTGCGCACCGTGGCCCTGCCTTTCGTGTTCATCTTCAACACTGACTTGCTGCTGATCGACGTGACACTCGCGCAAGGGATACTCGTCTTTGTGACCGCCAGTATCGCGATCCTTGTCTTCACCGCAGGCACCATGGGCTATTTCGTCACCAAGAGCCGGATCTATGAGAGCGTCGCGCTGATCCTCATCGCCTTCTCACTGTTCCGCCCGGATTTCTTCCTTGATCGGATCCAACCGCCCTTTACGGATGTCGCGCCGACCGCGCTCGCGCAGACAGTTGAAAACGCAAGCCCCGGCACCGAGCTTAGGATCGTCGTCAACGGCCCTGATTTTGACACCGGAGAGATCAAAGACACGACGCTTGTGTTGGCGATTGACGACACACCCGCTGCGGGCCGCATGGACGCCTTTGGTCTTCTGACCTTTGAAGAAGACGGTAAGCTGATCATGGAAGAGCCACTGTTTGGCACGCCTTTCGCAACCACGTTGCAGGGCTACGACTTCTATGCCGATGACTTCGTGACTGTGAAGGAAATCAAAGCCCCAGCCGATCAGATGCCCAAAGAGCTTCTGTTCATCCCGGGTCTGATCCTCTTGGCCTGCATCTACTTCCTGCAACGCGCCCGCGCCTCCAAAGAAGGAGTTCCAGCATGAGCCGCCCTGTCCTATGTGCCGTCGATATCTCAAACACTGGCAAAGACGACGCGGTCCTGAAAGAAGCCAAGCGGCTCGCGGATCTGGACGGCGCGCAGTTGGATGTGGTCACCGTGATCCCTGATTTCGGCAAAAGTCTTGTGGCGGGGTTCTTTGACCAAAGCCATCATGACGATGCGGTGGCGTCAGCCAAGGTCGCTTTGAAGGAACAGATCACCGCAAGCCTTGGTGCAGACGCAGACGCCGCCGTGCGCCATGTTGTGGCAACAGGCACCGCCTATGAGGAAATCCTGCGCGTTGCCAAGGAAACTGGCTGCGGTCTTATCGTGATTGGCGCGCATAAACCGGATTTTGCTGACTACTTGCTCGGCCCTAACGCTGCGCGCGT
>JABSOU010000083.1 GCA_013215215.1 Cognatishimia sp.
GGGCGAATAACAAAAACACAGACCGTTAAACCTACAATTGATCCCCCCAGATCAATCGCTTAACGTCCTCTCCTCCTGAGGCTCATAAACTCAAGCTCCGAGAGGCAAAGACTACGCACGTAAATAATAGCTAAAAGGCAGACGCTAAGTGCCGCAAAAATATTGCAGCACTTAGTGCTATCTACCGTCTAGCCCACAATCAGTTGTTTGAGTTGCAGCGCTTCATGCTCCAACTCGGTGAGGCGGAAGTTCACGACATCTCCAATCGTGACCATGCCCATCAGCTTGCCTGCCGCAAGCACCGGCATGTGCCGAAACCGACCAGCGGTCATGCGCTTCAAAACAGACACCAAGGCCTCATCAGGACCACAGGTCTCTACCTTGGGTGTCATCACATCACTTACCGACTGTGGAAGGGTCTGGCCCGGCGTGTCGGCCAATTTACGCACGATATCGCGTTCTGACAGGATCCCGCAGAGATCTCCAGCGTCATCCGTGACGATCAACGCACCAATACGCTTGTCGCGCAAAACCTGAACAGCCGCCCCAAGGGTTGCTGACGGTTTGATCGAAAATACATCCTCGCCCTTGCCCTTCAAAATCTGCGCAACGCTCGCCGCATTGCTTTGCACATTGGTGGCGGCAGATTGACTTTGCGTCCGGGATTTGGACTGATCTTTGCGCATGGGGGCCTGGTAAGATGCTGGCATAGGGTAAGATACTCTTCGCAATGGTTGTTATTCACTTGGGCCTCAAGCATAACCCAAGTTCCCAAAATACGGAGAGAAAATTGCTTACAGTTCAGCTGACCCCGGCCATCGCCACGGTGATCTTCGTTTTGGCTTGTTTGTCTGGATACCAATACCGGCGCGTTTGGAAGGCCGAAGGGCCGCATTGGCAGCTTTGGGTATTTGGGATCTTTACCGCCGCAGCGCTTTTGTTTCTTGGGTTTGTGCCGCTTGAAACAGGCGCTTAAGCACCGTCAGCGTCCAGACCTGCGCGCTCCATCATCTTGCGTGCTCGCGGGCACGCCAGACGTTCACGCAGCGGACTATTTGGATCGATCTCTTTGTTGCAGACGAGGCATTGATCCGCGTCGCCAATCGCATTCAGACCGCCGCAGCTGCCTTTGATGCGCTTGTTCATCAGAATCACGCCAAGCGACATGCCCAGCGTGATCAGGATCAAAAGTACAAAAGTGAGAAGGAAGGTTTCCATTCTACTTGCGTCCTTTGCGCGTGCTTAGGCGGTCAGGGCCTTGAAGCTGTCGCTTGCTTCGGTCTTGAACCGCAATTCGGTCGAGGATGGGTCACGTTCCACGAACAGAACCGCCAAGTCATGCGCTTTTGCGATCTCAAGACCCTTCTCACGACCCAATATAAGCATTGCTGTCGCCCATGCATCAGCCAGCATAGCATTTTCTGCCAAAACTGTTGCGGATGCGGTTTTGTGCGTGATTGGACGGCCGGTCACTGGATCGATCAGGTGGGAGAAACGCTCGCCGTCCTGCTCGAAATAGTTGCGGTAGTTACCCGAGGAGGCGAGGCCGTAGCCAGAGACACCAACCACATCCAGAACACCGCCGGACAGAGCCGCTGGTTTCTCGATACCGATCTGCCAAGGGGTGCCGGCTGGGTTCATGCCGGAGGCATAAAGGTCGCCGCCGATCTCAACCATATAGTCGGTGATACCGAGGCTCTCGAGCGCGCGGCCGACCTGGTCAGCGCCATAGCCCTTGCCGATTGCCGATAGGTAAACCTGCGCATCAGAGCGGCGTTTCTGCAGGGTGGATGCACCCACGTTCAGGGTCGCACCGTGACCGGAACGAGCTTGAGCAGCCGCGATCTCGGCATCAGACGCCATGTGTTTCGCGCCATTTGCGCCAAAACCCCAGAGCTCGATGAGCGGACCCATCGTGGTGTCAAAGCGACCTTCGCTGGCAATATGGACGTCCTCGGCTGCACGCATAACTTGCGCGAGATCCGTAGAAATACCCATGGTTTCGAGGTCGGTTTTGGCATTGAAACGTGAAATTTCCGAGGTCGAGTCCCAGTTCGACATCTGTTTGTTCACCAGGGCCAAGGCCGATTCGATCTGTGCTTTCGCCTCTGCTTCATTGACCTTACGTGTCGGATCGACCGCCACGACGTTATAGCTCGTACCCATGGTAAGACCCGAGAAATCAAGGGTTTTTGCACCAGGTTTGCAGGCAGCCAGAGCCACGGACATGAGGATAAAAGAGCGGCGGGATAACGCGGTCATATCGGTCAAGAAAGCACTTCCTTATATGGGACAACGAAGCCAAAACGGTGTGTCGGGACGGCTTTTCAACGACATTCATGCCCTTTACAACTGAAAAAGTTAAGTCAGAGACATAATTTTCTGCTTTCAACCAGAGCCCGCATGTCGCATATGCCTGTCAAATTCTGTTAGAGGTTCGAACTTTGAAGCGCTTTAAGCTCAGAAAAGGTCTGGACGTGCCCATTCTTGGCGCACCAAGCCCAGACATTCAGGTTGCTCCCCAAAGCAGCACAGTTGGACTCCTTGGTGATGACTACATTGGCCTCAAGCCACGTATCCTCGTTGCCGAAGGAGATGTGGTCGGCGTCGGTGCCCCTATTCTTCATGACAAAGATCTGCCTGAGGTGAACGTCGTTTCCCCGGTTGCCGGTCGCGTCAAAGCGATCAATCGCGGGGCACGTCGTAAGCTGATCAGCGTTGAGATCGAAGTTAAGGATGGCGCGGCAGAGCCCGTCGATTTCTCGAAAGTCGGCGACATCTCAACCGCCGAGGGCCTAACCGAACGTCTATGTGCAGCCGGTCTCTGGACCTCATTCCGCGCGCGGCCCTATTCGAAAGTGCCCTCTCCGGCGACGCGTCCGGCGGCGATTTTCGTCACCGCGATGGACAGCGAGCCACTGGCCGCGGATGCCGCGCAGATCATTGGCGAGGCGGCGGATGCCTTCACCAAAGGTCTTGAGGCGATCACCTCATTGACTGACGGCGCGACCTTCCTTTGCTTTGAAGACGGCGCTTCAGTTCCAGGTGGCGATATCGCGGGTGTCGAAGCTGCGGCCTTCTCTGGACCACACCCAGCAGGCCTTGCAGGCACGCATATCCATTTCCTGCACAAGCTTGATCCAGAGAACCCTGTTTGGACCATCGGTTATCAGGACGTGATTGCCATCGGCCAATTGCTGATCACTGGCAACTACGTCGGCACGCGCGTGATTTCTCTGGCGGGTCCGGTTTGCGCGAACCCACGTTTGGTCCGCACGGTTGCAGGTGCTTCTATGCTGGAAGTAGCAGCCAATGATCTGCCAGATATGCCTGTGCGCATGATCTCGGGTTCTGTTCTCAGCGGTCGTGCGGGCGAGGGGCCGAGCGCCTATCTGGGTCGCTATGCGCGCCAGATCACGCTGATCGAAGAAGACAAGAAACAGATCCCAATGGGCTGGATCCGTCCGATGTTCGCGAAATACGCGGTACAGCCGGTGCTTGGGTCCGCTCTGTCGGGTCGTAAGTTCCCGCTGACCAGCAACCTGAATGGCGGTCGCCGCGCGATGGTGCCTCTGGGCACCTTCGAAGGCTTGATGCCGCAGGACTTCCTGCCGACACAGCTGTTGCGCGCGATGCTGGTGATGGACACCGATCAGGCGCAACTCTTGGGTGCGATGGAGCTTGACGAAGAAGACCTCGGTCTCGTCGGCTTTGCCTGCCCTGCGAAATATGAATACGGGCTGGCGCTGCGCGACTGTCTGACTAAGATCGAGAAAGAGGGGTAAACCGTGGGTCTACGTAACTTCTTTGATCGGATCGAGCCGAACTTTGAAAAAGGCGGCAAATGGGAGAAGTATTTCCCCATTTACGAGATGGTCGAAAGCTTCCTCTATACGCCAAAGACGGTGACAACAGTCGCCCCGCATGCGCGTTCCTACATCGATATGAAGCGGATCATGACCTATGTGGTCATGGCGACGATCCCTTGTATCCTGATGGCGCTTTACAACACCGGCTATCAGACCAACCTGGCGATTGCCGAGTTTGGCGCTTCCGGTTGGCGCGCGGCGATCATCGAGACGCTGGGCATCGGCTTTAACGCCGCAAACCCGCTGGCGAATATGCTGCACGGGCTTCTTTACTTCCTGCCGATTTACATCGTGACCTTGGTCGCGGGCGGTATCTTCGAAGTGGTCTTTGCGACAATTCGTAAGCACGAAGTGAACGAAGGCTTCCTCGTGTCTTCCATGCTTTATGCGCTGATTGTTCCGGCAACGACGCCTCTGTGGCAGGTCGCTCTGGGCATCATCTTTGGTGTGGTCATCGGCAAAGAAGTCTTTGGCGGCACTGGGAAAAACTTCCTGAACCCCGCTCTGACGGGACGTGCGTTCCTATATTTCGCATACCCTGCGCAGCTGTCTGGCGACTCTGTCTGGGTGCCCGTGGATGGCTTCACCGGCGCGACTGCATTGGCGGTCTCTGCCTCTGAGGGCTACGAAGCGCTGGCGGCGCGGGGCATGGACTGGTGGTCCAGCTTCTACGGCTTTGTGCCGGGCTCGATGGGGGAAACCTCGACACTTGCCTGTATCCTTGGCCTGATCTTCCTCTTGGCGACACGCATTGCGAACTACCGCATGGTTGTGGGCTGTCTGGCGGGGATGATCGGCTTCTCGCTGCTCTTGAATTGGATCGGCTCTGACACCAACCCAATGTTCGCGATGCCGTGGTACTGGCATCTGGTGCTGGGCGGTTATGCCTTTGGTCTGGTCTTTATGGTCACCGAGCCTGTGTCCGGCGCGCATACCAATATGGGACGCTATATCTATGGCGCCTTGATCGGCTTCATGGTTGTCATGATCCGCGTCATCAACCCGGCCTTCCCAGAAGGCATGATGCTCGCGATCCTCTTTGGCAACGTTTTCGCGCCGCTGATCGACTATTTCGTCGTCCAGGCCAACATCAAGCGGAGGGCACGTCGCAATGTCTGAAGACCAAAAGCCTAAGGGCGCGATTGGCCGCTTCCTCGCTTTGCCGCCGGATTCCGTGCCTAAGACGATCTTTATCGCGGTATCGGTCTGTCTGGTTGCCTCGATGATCGTATCCGCTGCCGCCGTCGCCCTGCGCCCGACGCAGGCCGTGAACGCGCTGAAAGACAAGCAGATCAACATTCTGCAGGTCGCGGGGATCTATGATCCGAACAAAGACGTGCTGGAATCTTTCGCAGCTTTTGAGCCGCAGATCCTGGAGTTGGAGACCGGAGAGTTCACCGACCAGTTCGACATCGCCACGTTTGATGACCGCGACGCGGCTGACGATCCAGCGACCTCGGTTGCATTGGACGACGACCCAGCGGGCATCGGCCGTCAGGGCAAATTCGTCACCGTCTATCTGCTGCGCGATGATGCGGGCGAGATCGACAAGGTGATCCTGCCGCTGCACGGCTATGGCCTCTGGTCCACGCTCTATGGCTTTATTGCTCTGGAAGAGAACGGCAACGACATCTTCGGCCTGCAGTTCTATGAACACGCCGAGACCCCGGGTCTGGGTGCAGAGGTTGACAACCCACGTTGGAAAGCCTTGTGGAACGGCAAGAAACTGGCCGACGAGACCGGTGAGCTGCAGATCAGTGTGACCAAAGCGGTGCCAGCCGCGGGCGCTGACTATCACATCGACGCTCTGGCTGGTGCAACACTGACCACCGTTGGGGTGCACAACCTTGTGAACTTCTGGATGGGCGAAACAGGGTATCAACCTTTCCTAGACAACCTAAAAGCAGGGGGCATCTAATGGCGCATAAACGCAGAGAAATGCTGATCGACCCGTTGGTCGACAACAACCCGATCACGCTTCAGGTTCTGGGGATTTGTTCCGCACTGGCGGTGACTTCCTCGCTGCAGGTGGCGTTCGTGATGTCCATTGCGGTGACCTTTGTGACGGCGTTCTCGTCCATGTTCATCTCGATGATCCGCAACCAGATCCCAGGGTCCATTCGGATCATCGTGCAGATGGTCGTGATCGCCTCGCTCGTTATTCTGGTGGACCAGATGCTCAAGGCCTTCGCCTTTGAGATCTCGAAAACCCTGTCGGTTTTCGTTGGCCTCATCATCACCAACTGTATCGTGATGGGCCGCGCCGAAGCTTTCGCAATGAAGAACCCACCGATCGACAGTTTCATCGACGGTGTTGGCAATGGTCTGGGCTATGGCCTGATCCTGATGCTGGTCGGCGTGATCCGCGAACTCTTTGGCTCTGGTAGCCTCTTTGGCGTGACCATTCTGGAAACCGTGAACAACGGTGGCTGGTATGTGCCAAACGGCCTGCTGCTTCTGCCGCCGTCCGCGTTCTTTATCATCGGTCTGATCATCTGGGCCTTCCGCGCATGGAAGCCTGAGCAAGTCGAAGAGCGTGAATATAAAATCCAAACGGTGGAGGCCCACTGATGGAAGCCTATCTCTCTCTCGCCGTCAAAGCGATCTTTGTAGAGAACCTCGCGCTCTCGTTCTTCTTGGGCATGTGTACCTTTATCGCGGTGTCCAAAAAGATCTCGACCGCCATCGGTCTGGGCATTTCCGTGATGATCGTTCAGGCGATCACCGTGCCGGCCAACAACCTGATCCTGACGCATCTGCTGTCTCCAGGCGCGTTGGCTTGGGCCGGCTTCCCGGACGTGGACCTAACCTTCTTGGGCCTGATTTCCTACATCGGTGTGATCGCGGCCTTGGTTCAGATTCTCGAGATGGTTTTGGATAAATACTTCCCGCCGCTCTACAACGCGCTGGGTGTGTTCCTGCCACTGATCACGGTGAACTGCGCGATCCTGGGGGGCTCTCTGTTCATGGTGGAACGGGGCTATAACTTTGGGGAATCTGTGACCTACGGCCTGTCCTCTGGCTTTGGTTGGGCTCTGGCGATCACTGCGATGGCGGGTGTGCGCGAAAAACTGAAGTATTCCGACATTCCAGACGGTCTGCAGGGCCTTGGCATCACCTTCATCACCGCAGGTCTGATGGCGATGGCCTTCATGTCCTTCTCTGGCGTCAAACTGTAAGGAAATCTGATCATGGCAACATTTGGCCTCGGCATTTTTCTCTTTACCCTCATCGTTCTGGCGCTGGTGACGATCATTCTGGCCGCACGCTCGCGGCTGGTGTCCTCGGGCAACGTCAACATCACCATCAACGGCGAAAAGACGATTTCGGTTCCCGCTGGCGGCAAGCTCTTGCAGACGCTGGCAGAACAGAAACTCTTCGTGCCGTCTGCTTGTGGCGGCGGCGGTACCTGCGCGCAATGTCGTGTAAAGATCCACTCTGGCGGCGGGTCTATCCTGCCAACGGAAGAGGGCCACATCACCAAGCGTGAAGCGGCCTGTGGCGACCGTCTGTCCTGTCAGGTGGCCGTCAAGCAAGACATGGAAGTCGAAGTCCCGGAAGAGGTCTTTGGCGTTAAGAAATGGGAATGCACCGTTAAGTCTAACGACAATGTGGCGACCTTTATTAAGAACCTGGTTCTGGAACTGCCAGAAGGCGAGGACGTGAACTTCCGCGCTGGTGGCTACATCCAGATCGAGGCCCCTGCGCACCAGCTCAAGTACACCGATTTCGACATCGGTGAAGAGTACCGCGAGGACTGGGACAAGTTTAACCTGTGGCAGTATGACTCCACCGTGGCGGAGCCGATTGAGCGCGCCTATTCCATGGCGAACTATCCGGACGAAAAAGGCCTGATCATGCTGAACGTGCGCGTGGCCAGCCCGCCTCCGGGCTCGACCGGCATTCCAGCAGGTCAGATGTCGTCCTTCATCTTTAACCTCAAGCCAGGCGACAAGGTCACGATCTCTGGTCCCTTCGGTGAATTCTTTGCCCGCGAGACGCAAAAAGAGATGGTCTTTGTCGGCGGCGGCGCGGGTATGGCACCGATGCGGAGCCACATCTTTGACCAGCTCAAGCGTCTGGAAAACCGCGACCGCAAGATCACCTTCTGGTACGGCGCGCGCTCTAAGAAAGAGATGTTCTTTGTTGAGGACTTCGACCAGCTGGCCGAAGAGTTCGACAACTTTGAATGGCATGTGGCTCTGTCTGACGCGCTGCCAGAGGACGATTGGGGCGGCCTGACCGGCTTTATTCACAACGTTCTGCATGACGAATACCTCAAGGACCACCCGAACCCTGAGGATTGCGAATACTACATGTGCGGCCCGCCCATCATGAACCAATCCGTGATCAATATGCTCGTGGAAATGGGCGTAGACCGCGAAGACATCATGCTGGACGACTTCGGCGGTTAAGCCGGACGCAACGACAAAATCAAAGCCGCGAGGAACGCACGTTGCTCGCGGTTTTTTGTTGCCAAATGGCGGGATCAAACAGACTGAGAAAGCGCACACGCGCCCCCAAGACGGATCAAATCCTTGAAAGATTTCGATGTCTTGGGGAGGAAGTGGTGAGCCGTATAGGATTCGAACCTATGACCCACTGATTAAAAGTCAGTTGCTCTACCAACTGAGCTAACGGCCCACTTCGCTGTGCGTGAGGGGGCTTCTAAGAACAACGGCGGGGGGGGTCAAGCCATAAACGCACAAAAAATTACAGTGACTGGAATTAGTTGGCGCGCGGCTTTATATGCCCCCAGCGCGAGTCTAGGATGGGACTATGATCCAGTTTGAGAAAATGCACGGTTTGGGCAATGATTTCGTTGTCATAGACGCCCGGGAGCGGCCGGATGGGCTGTCTGAGGCCTTGGTGAAAGCCATCGCGCATCGCCATATGGGTGTCGGCTTTGACCAGCTCGCTGTGATCGAAAAGGGGTCCGAAAACGCGCATCTGGTGTTTTACAATGCCGACGGCTCGACCTCGGCCGCTTGCGGCAACGCGACTCGCTGTATTGCGCGCAAGCTGATGACGGAATCGGGGCGCGATGCGCTGACGCTCACCACGGAACGCGGCACGCTTTACGCCAAAGATGCAGGCGACGGGCTGACCTCGATCAACATGGGCCATCCGCAACTGGAATGGCATGAGGTTCCATTGGCCCAAGAGGTGGACACGCTGGAGCTCCCGATCGACGGAGGCCCGACGGCCACGGGCATGGGCAATCCTCATTGCACGTTCTTTGTGGACGACGCCGAGGCGGTAGATCTTGAAAAACTTGGGTCTGGGTTCGAGCATCATCCGCTTTATCCCGAACGCACCAATGTGCAATTCGCCTCTCTGATCGGAGAAAACCACCTCCGTATGCGCGTCTGGGAGCGCGGCGTGGGCGTGACGCTGGCGTCAGGCAGCTCGTCCTGCGCGACCGCAGTGGCTGCAGCGCGTCGCGGTCTGACTGGGCGTCAGGTTCAGATTGACCTCGACGGCGGCAACATCTGGATCGACTGGCGCGAGGATGGCGTCTGGATGACCGGGCCGACAATGACCGTCTTTAAAGGGGCCTTCACGGACGACTTCCTCGAGGCCTCCAAGTGAGCACACCCCCCAAGTTCACGACGCTCGGCTGTCGGCTCAACGCCTACGAAACCGAAGCGATGAAAGAGCTCAGCCAAGAGGCTGGGATCAGCAACGCCGTGATCGTGAACACATGCGCCGTGACCGCCGAGGCCGTCCGCAAAGCGCGGCAGGAAATCCGCAAGTTGCGGCGCGAAAACCCCGAGGCGACATTGATCGTCACGGGCTGTGCAGCGCAAACTGAACCCGAGACTTTTGCGAAAATGGGCGAGGTCGACCGTGTCATCGGCAACACCGAGAAAATGCAGCCGGAGACATGGAAAAACATGGCTGCTGATTTCGTGGGTGAGACGGAAAAGGTCCAGGTCGACGACATCATGTCGGTCAGGGAAACTGCAGGCCATCTGATCGACGGCTTTGGCACCCGCAGCCGCGCCTATGTGCAGGTCCAAAACGGCTGCGACCACCGTTGCACCTTTTGCATTATCCCCTACGGCCGCGGTAATTCCCGGTCGGTGCCGGCTGGTGTTGTGGTCGATCAGATCAAACGCCTTGTCGACAAAGGCTTTAACGAAGTCGTTCTGACTGGCGTCGATCTCACCTCATGGGGCGCAGACCTTCCGGCCCAGCCAAAACTCGGCGATCTGGTCATGCGGATTCTGAAACTGGTCCCTGATCTGCCGCGCCTTCGGATTTCCTCGATCGACTCAATCGAAGTCGACAAGAACCTCATGGCCGCCATCGCCACCGAGCCGCGCCTGATGCCGCATCTCCATCTGTCGCTTCAACACGGAGACGATCTGATCCTCAAACGCATGGCCCGCCGCCACCTGCGCGACGACGCGATCCGCTTTTGCGAAGACGCCAAGAAGCTGCGGCCTGACATGACCTTCGGCGCTGACATTATCGCAGGCTTTCCAACCGAGTCGAACGCGCATTTCGAGAACTCTCTAAAGCTCGTGCAGGATTGCGACCTGACGTGGTTGCACGTCTTCCCTTATTCCAAACGCGAGGGAACACCGGCGGCCAAGATCCCGAGCCAGGTGTATGGCCCAACCATAAAAGCCCGCGCCGCCCAATTGCGTGCGGCAGGCGACGCTCAGGTTGCGAAACATCTGGCGGCTCAGATCGGCAAAACCCACAGCATCCTCATGGAAAACCCGCATATGGGCCGGACCGAGCAATTCACCGAAGTGCACTTCTCAACGCCTCAAATCGAGGGAGATATCGTCAAAGCGACCATTACCGGTCAAGCCGCCAATCAGCTCACAGTGTGACGCTGCGCGCGGGCCTCTTGCAAGACTGCAATCAGGCCCGCAACGACGATCACGACCATGCCCAAAAGTGCCAGTGGTCCGGGCACAACAGCAAAGACCACCGCATCTATTCCAAGCGCAAAGATCAGGCCAAAATAGTCAAACGGCGCAAGTGTCGAGACTTTGGCCCGTTTCACCGCTTCGACCGATAGAATATGGCCAAATGCTCCCAAAAGCCCTGCGCAGACCAACAGAAATAACGACATCGAGGTCAGACCGTTCCACCCAAATGGCCATGTGACAAGGCCCATGGCCATTGATGCGAGGGCAAAACTCAGGGAAATCGACGCAGCGCTCTCATAGGAGGACATACGTTTAACGTGAATCCGCACCATCGCCCATGTGAGCGCAAATCCTAATCCTGCACCCATGCCAATCAGGCTGCCGCGCGAATAGTCGGGACGTTCCAGCTCGGCCCAGAGCATCAGCCCAATACCAAGCAGACCCAACATCGCGGCAACCACGAGCCAGCGGGTCATCCGCTCGCCTAACAGCCATGCGGCCAATGGCAATGAAATCAGCGGGGCGAGATATCCCAGCGCCGATGCATTCGCGACTGGCAGATAGGCCAATGAGGTGAAGGAAAAGGCCATGGCGAGGCCTCCGAGCAGACCGCGAATGGCATGATTGCCGAGGTGTTTGGGAACTAGGCTCTGAGTGCCGCCAAACCGGATAGCAAAAGCGACGATAACAACAATTGCAACGCCCGAGCGCCAGGCCATGATTTGCCCGACCGGCAAGGTCTTTGCCAGTTGGTGAATGATCGCTGACATGGCGGTGATGAGCGCAATAGCGGCCAAGCGCAGAAGAATACCCTGCATAAAGGGAGTGCCTTAAATTTGGGAGAGGACTATAGTCTCAGTTCCAACGCAGCCTATCTGGATCGCTATGACAACGCAAACCGACCTGCCAATCCTCTATAGTTTCCGCCGCTGCCCCTATGCCATGCGCGCGCGGTTGGCGATTGCATCGTCGAAAACGCCCGTTGAGCTGCGTGAAATCCTGTTAAGAGACAAGGCGCAGGCGTTTTTGGACACGAGCCCTTCGGCAACGGTGCCTTGCTTGAAGACAGAGGGTCAAGTGCTTGATGAGTCACTCGACGTCATGCTCTGGGCGCTTGATCAATCTGATCCGGAGGGATGGCTTGATATGCCTCCGGAGGGTCGCGATCTAATTTCCGAGGCAGACGGCCCCTTTAAGACTGCGCTCGACCGCACGAAATACCACACACGCTATGGATCCGACCCCGAAGAGGAACGCACCAAGGCGAATGTTTTCCTCGCGAAACTTGACGCTCAAATCGGAGACAAAGCGTTCCTTTTTAAAGACACACCAAGCCTCGCGGATATGGCGATCCTGCCCTTTGTGCGCCAGTTCGCCTTTGTCGACAAAGCCCGGTTTGATTCAGAGCCCTTCGACAACCTGAAACGCTGGCTGGAGAGCTTTTTGGCTTCAGATCGCTTCGCGCATATTATGCCAAAATTCCCGGTCTGGTCGCCTCAGGACGCGCCGACTTATTTCCCTTAGCGCGACATCTGGTTGCAAATGCGAAAGCCGCGACGCAACCTGACCATAGATTGATTTATGAGGACCTCAGTATGAAACTTATTGGCTCGCCGACCTCTCCTTTCGTGCGCAAATGCGTGGTTGCTTTAAAAGAACTTGGCCTTGATGACCAAATCGAAGTCCTCGCCGTTGCAACGACACCGCTCGCCTCAGCCCCCGAAGTCCTATCGGCCAATCCCTTGGGCAAAATCCCAGCGCTTGTGCGCGATGAGGGGCCGGCGATCTATGACAGCCGCGTAGTCACGCAATTCCTCAACGCCCATGCAGGCGGCGATCTCTATCCCGATACGGCGAAATGGGAACTCCTCACGCTCGAAGCAACGGCAGATGCGATCATGGAGGCCGCTGTTTTGATGGCCTATGAGGCGCGCGTGCGCCAAGACGGTGAGCGCAGCGAAGCTTGGGTTGAGGCCCAATGGGGCAAAGCCGCACGCGCTCTGGATGCGGTAGAGGCGCGCTGGATGAGCCACCTCAGTGGCCCGCTCAAAATCACACAGATCGGGATCGCTTGTGCTTTGGGCTACATCGACTTCCGCCATGATGCGCGTCAATGGCGGGTCGGGCGTCGGGCTCTGGCCGATTGGTTTGAAGTGTTTAGCCAGCGCGAGTCATTCCAGACAACTATGCCGGGCTAATTTCATCTTGCTCAAAATACTCTGGGCGTAGCCCATAAAAAAAGGCGGTGTGCTTAGCACGCCGCCTTTCGCTTTCTCAGCCCATAGGGCCGGGATTTAGAACCCGTAGGTGACACCGATGTTCAGCGCATTGGTAATCAGGTCGGTTTCCAACGTGCCGCCGCTGTCCAGATCAAATTTGTTGCTGGAATAGGTCATCTGGTATTCCGCATAAGCATCCCAGCGTGCATTCAGCTCCAAAGACACACCTGCACCGATCCGCGCCGCCGGTCCCGTAACCTGATAGCCAAAGGTGCGCGCAAGGCCTGTTGGTTGCGCATCCACATGCGGGATCGCCACACCAAGACCACCGGTCACAAATGGAGACAAACGCCCATCCCACCAGCGGCCATCCCAACGGCGGCTCACATTCGCGGTCAGGATGTTGTGCCCGTCGGTAAATTCCAGACGGTCCAGACCAAGCGCCGTCAGATCCGCATCAGAGGCATAAGCTTTGGCATGGGTCATTTCGACGCCGAAACCCCAGCCGCTGTCACGCCAATACATGGCTTTCACACCATAGTAGGGCGGCGCTTCAAAGCTCTTGCCTTCCCAGGTGATCAGGCGGTCCACCACCGTGGTGCCACCACCATTGTTGAAAGAGCCATTCAGCCGGCTGTGCGGGGAGGTCTGCGCCCCCATGTAAAAGCTGAGTTCGATCTCCGCGGCAACGGGGCCTGCGAGAATCACGGCCACGGCCGCCATTAGGTTGCGCAATTTTTTCATGTGACGGCCCTCAATGCCTAAAACGAAGGATTTCTTGACTACATACGGCCAAATTCTAGCGCCCTCAAGCGCGACAGATCAACGCTCTAGCCCACTTATGGCGAATGTGCGCTGGACGCACCACAAACGCTTCGCTAATAAGCACCGAAGGAGAAGCTGCAGGAGACTGCGGCTGAGTCCCATATTGGCCGAAATCGGCCGCGAAAATTGGAGTAAACCACGTGTCCCACGTAGATGATCACGAAGGCACCCGGAGGGATTTCCTCTATTATGCGACCGCAGGCGCAGGTGCAGTGACCGCAGGCGCGGCCGTTTGGCCCCTCGTCAATCAGATGAACCCTTCCGCGGACGTTAAGGCTTTGGCCTCGATTCGCGTTGACACCTCTGGCATCGAGCCGGGCACGCAGCTGACTGTAAAATGGCTTGGTAAACCGGTCTTTATTCGTCGCCGCACCCCGGCCGAGATCGAAGAAGCCCGCGCTGTGCCTTTGGCCGACCTCACCATCGACGCGGACTCCCGCAACGACAACAAGCCAGGCACCGACGCAGCCGACGAAAACCGCGCGCTGGACGAAAATGGCGAATGGCTGGTTATGATCGGCGTTTGTACACACCTTGGCTGTGTGCCACTCAGCGACGCTGGTGACTTTGTGGGCCCAGAGGCCGTAGGCGGCTGGTTCTGCCCATGTCACGGGTCTCACTACGACACATCCGGCCGTATCCGCAGAGGTCCGGCACCTGAAAACCTTCCTGTTCCTGTTGCCCGTTTCGAGGGCAGCGAACTGGTCCTCGGATAAGGAGCGCGAAGAATGTCTGGTATTCCTCACGATCATTACGAGCCAAAGTCTGGCGGTGAAAAGTGGCTGCACAGCCGCCTGCCAGTTGTCGGCTTGCTCTATGACACCCTGATGATCCCAACCCCAAAGAACCTGAACTGGTGGTGGATCTGGGGCATCGTTCTGGCCTTCTGCCTAGCGTTGCAAATCGTCACCGGCATCGTTCTGGTGATGCACTACACTCCGCATGTCGACATGGCCTTTGCTTCGATCGAGCACATCATGCGTGACGTGAACGGCGGCCATATGCTGCGGTATCTGCATATGAACGGCGCATCGCTGTTCTTCTTTGCGGTCTACATCCACATCTTCCGTGGTCTCTTCTACGGCTCCTATAAGGCGCCCCGCGAAGTTACCTGGATCATCGGTATGATCATCTATCTCTTGATGATGGCCACCGGCTTCATGGGCTATGTTCTGCCTTGGGGTCAGATGTCCTTCTGGGGCGCGACAGTTATCACCGGCCTCTTTGGCGCGATCCCATTCGTGGGTGACACGCTGCAGACCTTCCTCTTGGGCGGACCAGCGGTGGATAACGCGACCTTGAACCGCTTCTTCTCGCTGCACTATCTGCTGCCGTTTGTGATCGCAGGCCTTGTGATCGTTCACATCTGGGCCTTCCACACCACCGGCAACAACAACCCAACCGGTGTTGAAGTGCGTCGCGGCTCTAAGGAAGAAGCCGAGAAAGACACGCTGCCATTCTGGCCATACTTCGTGATCAAAGATCTCTTTGGTCTGGCCGTTGTTCTGGTGATCTTCTTCGCGGTTGTTGGCTTTATGCCAAACTACCTCGGCCACCCAGACAACTACATCGAAGCCAACCCTCTGGCGACACCAGCACACATCGTTCCTGAATGGTACTTCCTGCCGTTCTACGCAATCCTGCGGGCCTTCACCGGCGACGTCTGGGTTGTGATGTTTGCAAGCTGGATCACCGGCGGCATCATCGACGCCAAGTTCTTTGGTGTTCTGGCGATGTTTGGCGCGATCGCAATCATGGCGTTGGCCCCATGGCTCGACACATCCCGTGTCCGCTCTGGCCGCTACCGTCCGATGTTCAAGTGGTGGTTCCGCCTTCTGATCGTTGACTTCATCGTTCTGATGTGGCTCG
>JABSOU010000084.1 GCA_013215215.1 Cognatishimia sp.
TTAAATGAAACTAGTCTGCAACATGCCAAGCCCTAGCGTCCAATAAAGACTCTGCGCGCGGCTATGTTTCGCTGTGATTTTAGCGCCATCGCCCAGAATTCGCGCAGTCCCGTTTTGCGCTTGGGAGCAGAGCACCCTTTTGCGGTTGTGATACATGCATGTCGCCGCGCCGTTTGTTTTGCACCTGGAAAACACTTTGTAGCCCGTCGCATCTTTGGACGGGATCGCCGCAATATATTGTGGATAACTCTTGTGGATATACTGTAATTAGGGGAAACCCGTTGACAGAGTGCCCCATGGCTCCGCAGACTCAGAGCCAAAGGAATCATAAGGAACTGCTGCTTGCGGTTTTCCAAACTCAGACTGACAGGCTTTAAAAGCTTCGTAGATCCGACGGACCTCATCATTGCCGATGGGTTAACCGGCGTTGTCGGTCCAAATGGCTGCGGCAAGTCTAATCTGCTAGAAGCGTTGCGCTGGGTGATGGGGGAAAACCGCCCCACGGCGATGCGCGGTGGCGGTATGGAAGATGTGATTTTTGCAGGTGCCGCGACGCGGCCCGCGCGCAATTTTGCCGAAGTCGCCTTGATGATCGACAACAGTGAGCGGCTCGCACCTGCAGGGTTTAACACCGAGGACGCGATCGAGATCGTGCGACGGATCACGCGCGACGTGGGCTCGGCTTATAAGGTGAACGCCAAGGATGTGCGCGCGCGCGATGTGCAGATGCTCTTTGCGGATGCCTCAACCGGTGCCCATTCCCCTGCTTTGGTGCGGCAGGGGCAGATTTCCGAGCTGATCAACTCCAAACCCAAGGCGCGGCGGCGGATCCTGGAAGAGGCGGCGGGCATCTCGGGGCTCTATCAGCGGCGGCATGAGGCAGAGCTGAAACTCAAGAACGCGGAACAGAACCTCACCCGCGTCGATGATGTAATCGAACAGCTGGCTTCGCAACTCGCGAGCCTCGCGCGGCAGGCCAAACAGGCCGCGCGCTATCGTGCTATCGGGGCAGAGCTACGCCAGTCCGAGGGCATGTTGCTTTATCGCCGCTGGCGCGAGGCAGAAGAGGCGCGGGCCAAGGCCGCCGACGATCTGAAATCCGGTACGATGAGCGCAGCGCAGGCCGAAAGCGCTGCCCGCGCGGCCGCCAAAGCGCGGGAAGAGGCCGACGCGATGTTGCCGCCTCTGCGCGAAGAAGACGCGATCGCGAGCGCCGTGTTGCAGCGGCTTTTGGTGCAGCGGGACAGCCTGAAGGATCAAGAGGATCACGCCCGTCAGATCATCACCACGCTGACCAATCGGATCGACCAACTGACCCGCGATATGGCGCGTGAGGCAGAGCTGAACAAAGACGCTGGCGAAACCATTTCACGTCTGGAATGGGAGCAGCGCGAGCTGGCGAAAGCCGCGGAAGGCCATGAGGATCGGCTTGAGACCGCAAGCTCTGAGGCGCGCGAGGCCGCGACTATGTTGCAGGATCGCGAGACCGACCTGGCTGAACTGACCGAGGATGTGGCCCGTTTGGCGGCGCGGCATCAGTCGGCGCAACGCTACTTGTCCGACATGCGTCGGCAGCTTGAGAAAAACGAAGCCGATGCCGCGAAGGCGCGCGAGGCCGTGGACGGCTCTAAATTCGCTTTGGCCAAGGCCGATCAAGATTTCGAAACCGCGCAGTCTGAGGAGACCGCTGCCATCAAACTTGCGCAAGAGGTTGAGGAGCAACTCACCGCAGCCGAGGACGCGCGCACTGAGGCGCAATCGCGCGAGGCGGATGCGCGGGCGGAACGCTCCGAGGCAGAGGGCGAGCTGAATGCTCTGCGTGCTGAGGTGACGACGCTGGCGAAATTGGTTGAGCGGGACACGGCAGAAGGCGGCCATATTCTGGACCGTCTGCAGGTGCAGCAGGGGTTCGAAAAGGCTCTGGGGGCTGCGATGGCCGACGACCTGCGCGCGCCTGAGGTGGATGAGGACGGCCCAAGCGGCTGGCATGTTCTGCCGCAATATGATCAGGTGCAGGATTTGCCTGCAGGCGTGACCTCTTTGGTGCAGCATGTTTCGGTGCCCGAGGTTCTGGAACGCCGGATGAGCCAGATTGGGTTGACCACGGCAGAGGATGCTCTGACCTTGCAGCCGTTGCTAAAACCGGGGCAGCGGCTTGTGTCCATTGAGGGCGACCTCTGGCGTTGGGATGGGTTCCGCGCCTGGGCTGAGGACGCGCCTTCGGCTGCGGCCTTGCGCTTGCAACAGCTCAACCGTTTGGAAGAGTTGAAACAGGAGTTGGCGCGGGCCACGGCGCGGGCGGATGGAGCAGTGCAGGCGCATGAAAGCCTTCAGCAACGCCTGCGTGATTTGACCGAAGCGGATCGTTTGGCGCGGGAGGCGCGGAAGTCTGCGGATCGTGCGCAGGCAGATGCGGCACGTGCGCTGAGCCGTGCGGAAGCGGATCGCAATTTGGCGGCGGGCAAGCTGGAGACCTTGGGTCAAGCGGTTGCCCGCCACGAAGAAGAGGCGATGGAAGCGCGGGGTCGCGTCCAAGAAGCCGAGCGCGCGATGGGTGACCTCGGCGATCTGGATGCCGCGCGGGCGGGTGTTGAGCAGATTAAGCTGACGGTCGAGGCTGCGCGGATCACTATGATGTCCAAACGCTCGGCCCATGATGAAGTGCGGCGTGAGGGCGAGAGCCGCACAGCGCGCAGCCAGCAAGTGTATAAAGAGATCAACGGTTGGAAACACCGTCTGGAAACCGCCGAAAAACGCGGCTCTGAGCTGTCTGAACGCAAGGTTACCTCAGAAGGCGAGCTGGTGGATGCACAGGCCGCTCCCGAAGAGATTGCAGCCAAGCGCACAGAGCTTGGCGCGCAGATCGAGGCCTCGGAAAAACGTAAAGGCGAGGCGGCGAATGCCTTGTCAGAAGGAGAGAGCGCGTTGCGCAAGGCCGAGCAGGGCGAGCGGGACGCGGAACGCGCGGCCTCGGATGCGCGTGAGGCGCGGGCGCGGGCCGAGGCCTTGGCAGATGCGGCTTTGGAGAGCGTGACGCAGGCGGCGGAACGCATTCAGGACGAGATGGAATTGACGCCGGAGGGCTTGCTGAAAACGCTGGATCTGGCGCCGGAAAACATGCCGTCGAGCCATACGATCGAAGGCGATGTGAACCGTCTGAAACGTCAGCGGGATGCATTGGGTGCTGTGAACCTGCGCGCCGAGGAAGACGCGCGTGAGGTTCAGGAAGAGCACGATACGCTGGTGAATGAAAAGCAGGATCTTGAGGAGGCGATCCGCACGCTGCGCTCTGGCATTGCGAGCCTGAACTCTGAGGGGCGTGAGCGGTTGTTGACGGCCTTTGAGCAGGTGAACGGCAATTTCGCGATGCTGTTTAAGCATCTCTTTGGGGGTGGTGAGGCCAACCTCGTGATGGTCGAAAGCGAAGATCCGCTGGATGCCGGGCTTGAGATCATGTGTCAGCCACCGGGCAAGAAACTCTCGACCCTGTCGCTCTTGTCAGGCGGTGAGCAGACGTTGACGGCATTGGCGCTGATCTTTGCGGTGTTCTTGGCAAACCCCGCGCCGATCTGTGTTTTGGACGAGGTTGATGCGCCTTTGGATGACGCAAACGTGACGCGGTTCTGCGATATGCTGGATGAGATGCGCCGTCAAACGGATACGCGGTTCCTGATCATTACACACCACGCGGTGACCATGGCGCGGATGGACCGGCTGTTTGGCGTGACTATGCAAGAGCAGGGCGTGAGTCAGCTTGTGTCTGTGGATCTGAAAGCAGCAGAGACGTTGGTGGCCTAAGCCACGTGGTTAACATCCCATTGAGAATTCATCTCTAGGTCTAATCTTGCTGCAATCCTTTGCAGTAGAAGGAGGTGATTAATGTGACAGAAAACACATTCAGAAGATTGATGTTGACCATCGCGGCGCTAAGCCTGCTGGTCGCTTGCATCACGCTTTGGATCAGCCTTTAAGTCTGTGAAAAAGCAAACCCCGCGGAGAAAGCACCTCTGCGGGGTTTTTCGAAGATGATTTCGTAACCGAAACACATTCAGACTTCGTGGATCATTCTCCACTTTCCTTTCAAAAAAGTAAAGATATCGCCGAATTCATGGTTAAAGCCGCGACAAGAGCGCCGCCGTTGGCCAAGCATCAGCAGGCAGGCCCAGACGTTGCTGTTCGGCTTGCACGGCAGCGCGGGTGCCGGCTCCTAAGATGCCGTCGATTTTCCCGACGTCATGGCCGCGCGCCTGCAGTTTGCGCTGTAGCTGTTTCATCTCGGCACCCTGCAAGCCTGGCTCTGGATTGCCTTGATTGTAGGGTGCTGCGCCCTCGAGACGGGTCGCGAAATAGGCGGCGGTAGTGACGTAGATAAAGCTCTGGTTCCACTCGAAATAGACCTTGAAGTTCGGATAGGCGATGAACGCGGGACCCTTGCGACCTTGTGGCAGGATCAGAGAGGCAGGCAGGTTCGCGAGCTGTCCTTCGCGGGGTTTGACGCCCATACGTGCCCAGTCCCGCGCATCGAGCGTGGTGTCCACGCCGGACAGAGACCAATCCATATCCGCAGGCACGGTGACCTCTTGCAGCCAAGGCTCTCCAGAACGCCAGCCGAGGTGATCGAGCATCTTGCCGCCAGACATCAGCGCGTCGACGGCGGAGGTTTTCAGGCTGACGCGTCCGTCTCCGTCGCCATCTACACCGTTTTCGATAATGTCGCCGGGCAGCATCTGGACCATGCCGATTTCACCTGCCCAGGCACCCGTGGTTTTGGTTGGTGAAAAATCACCTTGTGCGTAGAGCTCCAGAGCCGCAAAGACCTGCGGGCGGAATAATTCCGGACGTCGGCAGTCGTGGGACAGCGTCACTAGTGAGTTCAGCGTGTTGAAGTTGCCCTGATAACCGCCGAAGTCGGTTTCAAAGGCCCAGAATGCCAAGAGAACCCCGCGTGAGACGCCGTAGTCGCGCTCGATCCGGTCGAACACACGGGCGTATTCCTGCCCCTTGGATTTACCGGTGTTGAGGCGGTTTGAGCTGATCAGGCGCTGGGAAAATTCCAGAAATGGTTTTTGGAAAACACCCTGAGCGCGGTCTGCATCCAGAGTTTTCTGATCCTTAGCGACAGAGGCGAAGAAGTCGTTCACCATGCCGCGGGAATAGCCCATGGCGCGGGCTTCTTTTTTCAAATCATTGACGAAACCGTTAAAAGACCCGCCGCATGGTGTGTTGGCGGCGGCGACTCCGGCGCTGAAAACCAGCGCTGCAATACTCGTGACTAGGCGCATGAAAGACCCTCGTGGCTGTTGTTGGCCGAAAGGTTAACACGCTTTCTCGGTGGCGTCGTGGCTACAACAGCGCGAGTAGGAAAATTATGACCAGCATCAGGCCCCAGGCGCGCCAGAGGGCGGAAACTGCGGCATCTATGTCATTTGCGTTTAGGATTTTGCGGCCGAAATCATGAACAAAAGGATAGTCTACCAGTTGATTGTCGTAGGTCCGGGGACCGGAGAGCGCGATATCCAAAGCACGCGCCATGGCGGATTCGGGCCAACCGGCGTTGGGCGAGCGATGCAGGGCGGCATCGGCGCGGATGTCGGACCAGAGCGTTAGGCCCTTGTGTGTGACCGCGATCAATACTGCGGTCAGCCGCGCGGGGATCCAGTTCAGGACATCGTCCAAGCGTGCGGAGGCCCAGCCGAAATCCTTATAGGTGTCGTTCTTGTAGCCGATCATGCTGTCGGCGGTATTGACGGCTTTGTAGATCAAGAGCCCCGGCAGGCCTGCGATAAGGAACCAAAAGGCAGGGGCGATGACGCCGTCTGAGAGGTTCTCGGCAGCGCTTTCGATGGCGGCGCGGCTGACACCGGATTGATCGAGCGTTTTTGTCTCGCGGCCGACAATTTTCGCGACGGCTTTTTGACCGTCTTCAACTGAGGTGCGCAAGGAAGTGGCGACGTCTTTGACGTGATCGACCAGAGAGCGTTGTGCGAGCAGGATAGCGGCGATGAGCAGGGTTGGCAGCCAACCGAGCCACGAGACAATGCAGCCGATGATCCAGCCGCCGACCACAAGTGCGGCGGCGGCAAGCACACCTTTGAGTTTGCGTGACGCGCCCGTGTTCAATCGTCCGTCCATCCACGAGATCGCTTTACCCATGAGGACCGCTGGATGAGGCGCACGGTCCCACAGCCATTTTGGTTCTCCCAAGAGGGCATCAAGCAGGAGGGCGAGGCAGAGAATGCTGGCGGTACTCATGAAAAACTCTTGTCGATAGCGGCTTCGAGCTGGTCCCAGCGGTCGGGCGCGGGTAGGCCGAGGCGGATGTAGGTTTTGGAATAGGGGAAGATGCGCGACCAGATGTGGTTTTCTGCGAGGCGGGTTTGGGTGGTCTCGGCGCTCTCGACTTCATAGAGGCGGAAGAGGGAGCAGCCACCTGCGATGCGCGCGCCTTTGGTGGTGATTAGGTGATCGAGGCGGTCGGCGTCTTTGGTCAGGCGCGCGCGGGTGGTCCTCGCCCAGTCGCTGTCGCTGAGGGCCTCGGTGCCGACCTGAAGCGCGGGGCCAGAGACAGCCCATGGGCCGATGTGACACGACATTTTGGCAATCAGATCGGGGCGGGCGATCATGAAGCCAAGACGCAGACCTGCAAGACCCCAGAACTTTCCAAAACTCTTGAGGATGACGCGGTCGCCGTCTAGGGCCGAGGCCATGAGGGAGCGTTCTGGCGCAATGTCGCAAAAGCTTTCGTCGATGACGGTGGCTTTTGTGGTCAGATCGTTTAGGCTCCAGAAATGGCCGGTGGGGTTGTTGGGGTGCACGAGAACCTGCAGGTCTTGCGAGGCTTCAACCGACCAACCCTGTGCCTCAAAGGCGGCGGCGTGTTCATTGTAAGTGGGCTGCGGGATCTCGACTGTGTTGCCCGCAAAGAGGGTGGGCATCCGACTGATGAGCGCTGAGGCTCCGGGTGTGGCGAGGATGTCGAGGCCTTCGGGCACTTGCCAGAAGTGCCGCGCGGCCTCAAGCAAACCCGTCTGAGCGGAGGAGTCTGGCAAGGCGGTCCAGCAGTTCGGAGTAAACACGGGAAGCGGGTAGGGGACCGGGTTGATCCCGGTCGACAAGTCAATCCATGTCTCGCGCGTGCCGCCATAGCGGGCGATTTGCGCGTCTAGATTGCCGCCGTGATCTCTTATCTCGCCCATGTCTGGCCCTTTGCTATCGCCAGTTCCTTCGCGGAAAACAGGCTGTTTTGCAAGGGGGGAGCATGGGTGCGGGGCGGCGGGTCTTTGCCTGCGTAAGATGCACCGGCACATGACCACCGCGGTGAGGCGTTCTGCGCTAGCCGCGCCCGTGCGGTTCCAGATAATCCAGAACCGGATTGATCGGCACGATCCGATGCGGGTTAATGCTCTCGTGGCTATAGTGATAGTGGCGCACGATGTGATCCATATCCACGGTCTCGGCGACGCCTGGCATCTTATAAAGCTCGCGCGTGTAAGCCCAGAGGTTTGGGTAGTCGATCAGCCGCTTGCGGTTGCATTTGAAATGCAGGTGATAGACCGGATCAAAACGGATGAGTGTGGTGAAGAGCCGCCAATCCGCCTCGGTCAGGCGATCTCCCATCAGGTAGCGATTGTCCGCAAGCCGTGCCTCAAGCCAGTCGAGCGTGTCAAACAGCGGGTGCACGGCGGCGTCATATGCCGCTTGCGTTGTGGCAAAGCCTGACTTGTAGACGCCATTGTTCAGCGTGTCATAAATCCGCGCATTGACCTCCTCGATCGCGTCGCGCATCTCGGCGGGCCAGTAGTCATCGGTGCTGCCCGTGATCCCGTCAAAGGCCGAATTGAACATGCGAATGATTTCAGAGCTTTCGTTAGAGACGATGGTCTCTTGCTCTTTGTCCCAGAGGATCGGCACGGTCACGCGACCGGAATAGGTGGGGTCAGCGCGGGTATAGAGGTTATGGGTGAATTGAGAGCCATAAAGCGGGTCGCCCTGCGCGACTCCGTCGATCTGAAATGACCAGCCCTGATCGAGCATATCCGGATGGACGGCAGAGACATCAATATGTTCAGACAGCCCCTTCAAAGTACGAAAAATCAGCGTGCGATGCGCCCAGGGACAGGCCATCGAAACATATAGATGATAGCGCCCGCTTTCGGCCTTGAACCCGGGTTTGCCGCTTTCGCCCGCGCTCCCGTCTGCAGTGATCCAATTGCGAAACTGCGCCGCCGAACGTACGAATTTCCCGCCACTGGATTTGGTGTCATACCATTGATCCACCCATTTTCCGTCAACCAGCAGGCCCATTGAGAACTCCTTCAACCTTTGCAGCTAACCTAGAGCGCCAATACGGAAGCGCATAGTGAACTGATGCAGAAGAGTTGCGCTTTGACGCACAATTGCTGTGAGCCTGCGGGGCTGACTTGATTTTCTAACGATGCGCGCACAAGTTGAGTATCGGGTAAGGGTATGAACGCGATGAATTTTCTTCCGAAAGAGGTTCAGGCTGGACTGGACGCTGCGCGCAAGCGCGATCTGAAACGCAAAACGCGCATGCGTGTGCGGGTGGGCGACGAGGTCTATCCGCTGCTGCGCTTTGAAGACAACGGCTTTGCGCTCGATAGCGCTAATGCACCGTATCTGCGCGGTTTGGTGGATCTCTATGACGGCTCAAAGCACCTCTATCAGTGCCTGATCGTGGCCTCGCAGGAAGAAGACGGTGAGATGCTTTATGAATTCAAACGCGCGACTGTTGCCGAGGATCAAGCGCCGCTGGATTTCGCCCGCGATGAAAACGCGCCGGTCGCCTTGGTGACGGACCAGCGCGATTAACGTTACTGTAAGTCTTTGAACGCTTCGGCCAGACGCTCGACCGCAGTCTGAACCACGCTGCGTGGGGTGGCAAAGTTAAAGCGCAAGAAGTTCTCACCGCCTTTGCCAAATGTCGGGCCGTGGTTCACCGCGATCCGCGCGTCTTTCTCAACCCGCTTGGTGAATTCTTCGCGCGCCATCCCGGTGCCCGAGAAATCGACCCAGCCCAAATAGGTCGCTTCCATCGGCATCGACGCAAGCCCCGGAATATCGGCAATTTCTGCGTCCAAAAGCTGGCGGTTGCCGTCCAGATAGGTGATCAGAGCGTCCACCCAGTCTGCGCCCTCAGGTGTATAGGCGGCTTCGGCCATATAGAGGCCAAAGCTGTTGGGGCTGAGACCAAGCGCGGCCATGCGGCCGGCAAAGCGCGCGCGCAAATCCGGGTCGGGAATAATCACATTACCGGAATGGCTGCCCGCTATATTAAAAGTCTTGGTGGTCGCGGTCATCATCACCAGACGGTCCATGATCGAAGGATCGACCAGTGTCATGGGGGTGTGTTTCACGCCCGGAAAGACCAGATCATGGTGGATTTCGTCACTGACCAAAATCAGATCGTGACGTTTCGCGAAATCGGCCACACCCTGCAATTCTTCGCGCGTCCAAACTCGCCCACCCGGATTGTGCGGAGAGCAGAGGATCAGCATGGTTTCATGCCCGTTCATCTGCGCGTCCCAGGCGTCGAAATCCATTTCGTAGCGGCCATTGTTGTTGGCCAATTCGCATTCCACAACCTCGCGGCCCGCAGCCGTAATCACGCGCGCAAAAGCGTGGTAGACAGGTGTCATCAGAACGATACCGTCCCCGGGCTTAGAGAAGGCGTCGACGCAAACGGCCGTACCATTCACCAACCCATGCGTGGTGAAAATCTCGGGCGCGGTGACTTTCCAGCCATGGCGGTTTTCCATCCACCAGCAAATCGCGTCTTTGTAAGGCGCTTCATCGCCGTAATAGCCATAGACGCCCTGATCCTGCATTTTGGTGATCGCATCCGCCACACATTGCGGCGGGCGGAAATCCATATCAGCGACCCACATCGCAATGCCATCGTCCGCTGGCACGCCATAGATCGGCTCCATCATGTCCCATTTCACGGAATGGGTGCCAAAGCGATTGATGACTTCGTCGAAATTCATGGTGGACCTCACTCTAACTGTTGCCCCGCACGCTACCCGAAAGCGCAGCGCGTGCAAGAGCCGTTGCAGAGATCTCGCGCTTGGCCTATGTCAGCCTTATGTTAAAGCCGATCCTGATACACCCTGATCCCCGTCTGAAAAAGACCTGCGCGCCGGTTGCCGACCTGACGGACGAGCTGCGCAAGCTGGCCGCTGATATGCTGGAAACCATGTATGACGCGCCGGGCATCGGGCTGGCTGCGCCGCAGATCGGCGTGCTGGATCGCCTGATCGTGATGGACTGCGTTAAAGAGGGCGATCCGGAGCCCGTGATCATGTTCAACCCCGAGGTTTTGGCGTCCTCGGACGACACCAATGTCTATGAGGAAGGCTGCCTGTCGATCCCAGATCAATATGCCGAGGTCACGCGTCCTGCAGAAGTCCGCGTCGGCTGGATTGATGAGAATGGCAACCCGCAGGAAAAGGACTTTGACGGGCTTTGGGCGACCTGTGTGCAGCATGAGATCGACCATCTGAACGGCAAGCTCTTTATCGACTACCTCGGCCCGATGAAGCGCCAGACCATGACGCGCAAATCCGCGAAACTGAAACGTGAAAGGGCGCGGGCATGACGGTTCGCAAGTGCATCCCCTGGCCGGACAAACGTCTGCGGACTGCGGCCGAAGAGGTCAAGGACCTGACCGATGAGGACCGCCAGACCTGGCAGGATCTGATCGACACGATGGAGGCCATGCCCGGTGTCGGCATGGGTGCAAACCAGATCGGTGTGATGCGTCAGCTGATCGTCGTGGATGCCTCAAGCGAACGCGGGCAGGCCGTCAAGATGGCCAACCCGTCGATCCTGCACAGCTCGATTGAGGATCGCGAGCACGAAGAGGCCAGCCCCAACTTGCCCGGCGTTTCTGCCAAGATCAAACGCCCGCGTGCCGTCACAGTGCGCTATATGAATGAGGACGGCATGGTCACGCGCCGCGATTTTGTTGGCCTCTGGGCGACCTCGGTGCAGCATCAGATCGACCATATCAACGGCAAAATGTACTTCGATCACCTCAGCCGTACCAAACGCGAGATGCTGATCAAAAAGGCGCGGAAACTCGCATGAGAGTGGTCTTTATGGGTACGCCGGACTTCTCGGTTCCGGTGCTGGAGGCGCTGGTCGCGGCGGGGCACGAGATCGCTGCGGTCTATTGCCAGCCGCCGCGCCCTGCCGGTCGCGGCAAGAAACTGCGCCCGACGCCAGTTCACTCCCGTGCCGAGGCTCTGGGCCTTGAGGTGCGTCATCCAGAGAGCTTGAAAACATCGGACTCCCAAGCGGATTTTGCGGCGCTGAACGCTGATGTCGCCGTGGTCGTTGCTTACGGGCTTTTGTTGCCCCAGGCCATTCTGGATGCCCCAAAACACGGGTGTCTGAACATCCACGCATCGCTCTTGCCCCGCTGGCGCGGTGCAGCCCCGATCCACCGCGCGATTATGGCAGGGGATGCGGAAACCGGCGTTTGCATCATGCAGATGGAAGCAGGGCTTGATACCGGCCCCGTCCTATTGCGCGCGGCCACGCCGATTGGTTCTGAGGAAACCACAGCCCAGCTGCATGACCGGCTGAGCCAAATGGGGGCTGAGGCCATTGTCGAGGCGCTGGCGAAGCCACAAGTTCTCACACCAGAGCCACAACCCGATCAGGGGGTGACCTACGCCCATAAGATCGACAAGGCTGAGGCCCGTGTGGATTGGGCTGAGGACGCCAAAAACATCGACCGCAAGATCCGCGGGCTCTCGCCCTTTCCCGGTGCGTTTACCGAATATGACGGGCAACGTATCAAACTCTTAGCCTCGCGCTTTGTGGACCTCGACGGTGCAGCGGGCACGTTGCTGGACGATGCATTGACTGTGGCCTGCGGCACCGGCGCGGTCCAACTGACCCGCTTGCAACGCGCAGGCAAATCCGCGCAGACTGCAGAGGAATTCTTGCGTGGCGTGCCGCTGAGTAAAGGCATGTCGCTACTTTAGGAGGTCTCTCATGTTCCCAACTCTGATCGGCACTGTCGTGATCGCGGGTATCGTGGGCTATCTCTCTGAAAAGACGAGCTTTACGCACAACGGCATCCTGCCCTCGATCATCATCTGCGTGGGCGGGGCCTTCCTGTTTTACTTTGTCAGCCTGATGTTCGGGATTTCATTTGGCGCGCCCGGCATCAATGCGATCATCGCCTCTATTGGCGCATTGATCATCATTCCGACCCATTGGCGCAAATAGCCACGGCTTTCATCTTGCCAAAAATACTCAAATTCCCGCGTTAGCCGCGCGGGGGACGTGCCTTATAGACAGGCAACCGCCAGCCGAATTGCAGCGACCCTGCACGCAAACACCACGTCACAGTGGCGCAGATCGCGAGGGTTCCAAACCCCTGCATGCCTAGGGCCGTCGCGCCCACGGCGCTTAGGGCACCTGCGAAGGCGGCAGTCACATAGATCTCGCCTTGTTTCAGAACCAGCGGCACCTCGTTGCAGACCACGTCTCGCATGAGGCCGCCCATGGTGCCGGTCATGATGCCCATCAAGACCACGATGACCGCGCTGTGCCCCAGATCCAAAGCCACACCTGTGCCCGCGGCGACGGCGACGGCGAGCGCGATGGAGTCGAGCCAAAGCAGGACTCGGTAGCGGCTTTCAAACAAATGTGCTGAGAAGAAAACCAGCAGAGCCGCCGCGACCGCGACCAAGATATAGCTCGGTTGCCCGACCCAAAAGACCGGATCGCGGCCAAGCATAAGATCACGCAAAGTGCCGCCCCCGACCGCTGTGAGGCAGGCAACAAAGGCAAATCCGACGGGGTCAAGTTGCGCGCGGCTGGCGACCAGGGCTCCTGTCAGTGCAAAGACAAAGACCGAGGCGAAATCGAGGAAGACCAGCGCGGTCATGAGTCTTTCTTGGGCTTAAACGGAGCCATCCCCGCCCGCGCCAAATCGTCTGCTTTTTCGTTTTCGGGATGACCCGCGTGGCCCTTTACCCATTCCCATGTCACGGAATGGCGCGCCTGAGCGGCGTCAAGCCGTTGCCAAAGCTCGACATTTTTCACAGGCTTCTTATTGGACGTCCGCCAGCCATTGCGTTTCCAGCCATGAATCCAGCCGGTCACACCGTTCTTCACATAGGCGCTGTCGGTCACCACCGTGACTTGGCTCGCGCGCTCGAGCGTTTCAAGCGCCATGATGGCGGCCATGAGTTCCATTTGGTTGTTGGTGGTCTCAGCCGCGCCGCCCGAAAGCTCGCGTTCCTTGAGAACCTCGTCGCCCTTCATGGCACGCAGCAAAACGCCCCAGCCTCCGGGGCCAGGATTTCCGGAACATGCGCCATCGGTATATGCAAAGAGGTCAGTCATAGGGTGGCGATAGCCAATCCGGGCGGGGGGCGTCCAGTGGAAAGTGCCTCAAAGCCCGCGCTGGGTGGCGATCAAGACAAAGGGATGCACTTCCCCTGATAGGCCCGCGCCTTGGCCAACGGTCCAATCTTTCACCGTGAACCCACGCATCGCTAGGTGGTCGCGCAGCTCATCTTCTTGAAAATAGGAATAAAACCGGCCGATCGAGTCGCGTTTCTCCCCTTCGCCGAGCTTCAGGCCAAGATAGAGGTGACCAGCTGGTTTCAAGGCCCTGTGGATCGCGTCCAGATGTTTTGGGAATTCTGCGCGGGGCGCGTGCAAGAGGCTGAAGGACGCCCAGATCGCGTCATAGGTCGCCACTTCGCTGAGGTCGTTAAACAGGCCGACCCGCGCATCGACACCCCGCGCGCGGGCGGCGTCTACGAATTCCTGCGTGGCGTCAATGGCCGAGACCTGAAACCCAGCCACCAGCATCTGTTCAGAGTGATGCCCGGGACCGCAACCGAAATCCAAAATATGCGCGCCAGGCGAAAGATGCGTGAGGAAGCGACTGAGGGCTGTGCTTTCTTCCTCGGTCATGGCGACCTTTTGATACTCGTCCACCTGTTTGGAATAGGTTTCAATCGTTTCACGGTCGGCCATGTTGCATTCCTTATCCGGGGATTTCGACGTCTCTGAGAACGCGGGGGACTTTGAAATTCACCCGCTCAACGGCTGTTTCAACAACCTCGACAGCGACGTCATATTTGTCGCGGAAGGCGTCGATGACCTCGTTCACCAGAACCTCAGGTGCTGAGGCACCAGCGGTGATGCCAAGCGAAGAGATCCCTTCAAGCGCGCGCCAGTCGATGTCTTTGGCGCGCTGCACCAGCTGTGAATAGCTGCAGCCTGCTTTGGTGCCGACCTCGACCAGACGCTTGGAATTCGACGAATTCGGAGCGCCCACCACCAGCATCGCGTCGCATTGTGCGGCCATGGCTTTCACGGCCATCTGGCGGTTGGTTGTGGCGTAGCAGATGTCCTCTTTATGAGGGCCAACGATGGTCGGGAAACGCGCGTTCAAGGCCGCGACGATGTCGATTGTATCATCCACCGAAAGGGTGGTTTGGGTCACAAACGCGAGCTTGCTTTCGTCGCGCACTTCAAGGGTTGCGACGTCCTCGACTGTCTCGACCAACAGGACTTCGCCTTCGGGCAATTGTCCCATGGTTCCAATGGTTTCCGGGTGACCTGCGTGGCCGATCATGATGATCTGAAGGCCTGCGTCTGAATGGCGTTCAGCCTCGATATGGACCTTGCTCACCAAGGGGCAGGTGGCGTCGACATAGATCATTTCGCGCCGTTCGGCCTCGGCAGGAACGACTTTCGCCACCCCATGAGCCGAGAAGATCACCGGGCGGTCGTCAGGGCAATCGGAGAGCTCTTCGACAAAAACCGCGCCTTTGTCGCGCAGGCCATCTACGACGAATTTATTGTGCACGATCTCGTGGCGCACATAGACCGGCGCGCCCCATTTTTGCAGCGCCATCTCGACGATTTTGATCGCGCGATCCACGCCTGCACAGAACCCACGCGGCGCGGCCAGATAGATTTGAAGATTGGGCTTGGACATTGCGACCTCAACTGACGTTCAAGACAGAGCTAGAGGCTCCCTTCACATTCGTAAAGGGGCCTCGTGCTGCTGATGTAATCAGAAGGGTGTTTGGATCAATGCCCCACCATTGATCCAAGGCGTCCCGGCTATTTCGCCGGAACGTAGTCGTCAGAGCTGGCTTCGCCAGGCATTGGGTCGCGTGGAGGGCGGCCAACCACGTCGCGCAGACCTTCCAGATCGATGAAGTTGTCGGCCTGACGGCGCAATTCATCAGAGATCATTGGAGGGTTGGAGCGAATGGTAGACACGACCGATACACGCACGCCCTGGCGTTGCAGGCATTCGACCAATGGGCGGAAATCACCGTCGCCCGAAAACAATACAATATGGTCTACATGCGGAGCGAGCTCCATTGCGTTTACCGCCAGTTCGATATCCATGTTCCCCTTCACCTTTCGGCGACCTTGGCTATCGACATATTCTTTGGCGGGTTTGGTAACCATGGTGAACCCGTTGT
>JABSOU010000085.1 GCA_013215215.1 Cognatishimia sp.
CTCACCCGCGAAGAAATCGCGAACTTTCTCGGCCTTACGCTTGAGACAATCAGCCGCCAGCTGACCTCGTTAAAGAAAGACGGCGTGGTTGAGTTCATCGACCGCCGCCATTTCCGCATCAAAGATCTGAATGCTCTGCATCTGGCCAGCGGAGACGATGCCGACGGCGGCGTGATTGTTTAATAACGTCGACTTGATCCAGATCAAAGTTCCCTCCCCTCTGCCCAGAGTAGGACCCCAATAAAGGGACCGGTTTGACCGGTTCTCTTCGTGCACATTTGCAAGAAGGGGTCTTTGCATGATGGTATTTAGGCTTGTCGCGCTGGCACTCGTGGTGCTTGTCGCGGCCTATGCGGCGGATCAGGGACGCGATCTCGCGTTTCGAATCCATGGGTTGATAATTTTACTGGTGGCGGGGGTGTTGTTCCTTTGGGAATTGCGTCGCTCAGATGCGCCTGCACCTGTCCACGCGCTCAGCGATTATAAAGACGACGTCGTCCGCGCCGGTGTGATTGCGACAGCCTTTTGGGGCATGGCAGGTCTTGCCGTTGGGGTCTTGATCGCCTTTCAACTTGCCTTCCCCGCGTTGAATTTCGACTGGGGCGCACCTTTTACAAACTTTGGTCGCCTGCGCCCGCTGCACACTAGTGCGGTGATTTTTGCCTTTGGGGGCAACGCCTTACTGGCCGCAAGCTTCTACATCGTGCAACGGACCTCTCGGGTGCGTCTGTTTGGCGGCAATCTGGTGTGGTTTGTGTTCTGGGGATACCAGCTGTTCATCGTGCTGGCCGCCACCGGATACCTTCTGGGCGCAACTCAGTCCAAAGAATATGCGGAACCGGAGTGGTATATTGATATTTGGCTGACAATTGTTTGGGTCTGCTATCTGATCGTGTTCCTTGGCACGATCCTGCGCCGTAAAGAGCGTCATATCTATGTCGCCAACTGGTTCTTTCTGGCCTTCATCATCACCATTGCCATGCTGCATGTGGTCAACAATCTGGCCGTGCCTGTCAGCATCTGGGGCAGCAAATCTGTGCAGCTCTTCTCGGGTGTGCAGGATGCGATGACCCAATGGTGGTATGGCCACAACGCGGTGGGTTTCTTCCTGACTGCGGGTTTCCTGGGGATGATGTATTACTTCGTGCCCAAACAGGCGAACCGTCCAGTTTATTCCTACAAACTGTCCATCGTGCACTTCTGGGCGCTGATCTTCCTCTATATCTGGGCGGGTCCGCACCACTTGCATTACACGGCGCTGCCTGATTGGGCCTCGACTCTGGGTATGGTGTTCTCGGTCGTGCTTTGGATGCCGTCTTGGGCCGGTATGATGAACGGCCTGATGACGCTGAATGGCGCATGGGACAAGATCCGCACCGATCCGATCATTCGCTTCCTTGTGGCCAGCCTCGCCTTTTACGGTATGGCGACCTTCGAAGGCCCAATGATGTCGATCCGCGCGGTCAACTCCTTAAGCCACTACACCGACTGGACGGTTGGGCACGTGCATTCTGGAGCGCTGGGTTGGAACGGCATGATCATCTTCGCGATGGTCTACTTCCTGACACCCCGGCTTTGGAACCGTGGCTCCATGTATTCCAACGCGGCGATGAACTGGCACTTCTGGCTCGCGATGATCGGGATCGTGCTCTACGCGGCCTCCATGTGGGTCTCGGGCATCATGGAAGGCCTGATGTGGCGCGAAGTTGATGACCAAGGCTTCCTTGTGAACAGCTTTGCCGACACCGTCAGCGCCAAGTTCCCAATGTATGTGGTGCGCGGGTTGGGCGGAGTTCTCTACCTCGGAGGCGCGGCGCTCATGTGCTGGAACATGTGGATGACCATCCGTGGCTATCAGCCGGTCACCCAGAAAGTCGCAACCATGACACCTCCGGCGGGCGCCACTGCGGCCCCAGCTGCAACCCCCGCTGAATAGGGAGATCCAAAGATGGCTTTGATCGACAAACACGTCATCCTTGAACGCAGCCCGACACTTCTGCTGGCCTTCTCGCTGTCAGTTGTAACAATCGGCGGGATCGTGGAAATCGCGCCGCTCTTTTGGCTGGAAAACACCATCGAAGAGGTAGAGGGCGTCCGCCCCTACTCTCCTCTCGAGTTGGCAGGGCGGGATATCTATATCCGCGAAGGGTGTTACACCTGCCACAGCCAGATGATCCGCCCGATGCGGGACGAGGTCGAGCGCTATGGTCACTATTCGCTGGCGGCCGAGAGCATGTATGACCACCCGCATCAATGGGGGTCTAAACGCACGGGGCCTGATCTGGCGCGGGTCGGTGGACGCTATTCTGATGAATGGCATTTGGACCACCTGATCGACCCTCAATCGGTGGTGCCCGAAAGCGTCATGCCCAGCTATGGCTTCCTGATGGAGGCCCGTCTGGACGGCGATCACATCGGTGAATTGATGGAGACCCACCGTTTCGTGGGCGTGCCCTACACGGACGAACAGATCGCCAACGCCTATGCGGATTTCCGCGTGCAGGCCGATCTTGACAGCGATTGGGACGATATGGCCGAGCGCTATCCTGGGGCCGCCATCGGCAACTTTGACGGGCAACCAGAGCTGACCGAAATGGATGCTTTGATCGCCTACATGCAGATGCTTGGCACCTTGGTCGACTTCTCGACCTTTGTTCCAGACGCAAGCCGGTAGGAGGAAAACGATGGAAACGTACAGCTTCCTCAGAGCCTTCGCAGACAGTTGGTTTCTGATCGCAATGTTCACGTTCTTTCTGGGAGCCTGCGCTTTCGCCTTTTGGCCGACGCTGCGCGGGGCACGCGAAGACGCCGCTGGAATTCCGCTGCGCGACGACGCCCCTGGCTGCGCCAAAAACTGCGCTGCCTGTGCCTGTAAAACAGATTTCTTAGAGGGTCCGCACAATGGCTGAACCACGTATTGACGAACTGACCGGTCGCGAGACCATGGGCCATGACTTTGACGGCATCGAGGAGCTGAACAACCCGATGCCGCGCTGGTGGCTGATCAGCTTCTACCTGCTGATCATCTGGGGCATTGGCTATACAATCGCCTATCCTGCCTGGCCGATGATTTCCGGCGCCACGAAAGGCTTGCTCGGATATTCCACACGCGGAGAAGTCGCTGCCGATATCTCAGCGCACGAAGCCGCCAATGCAGAACTGGTCACGGCCTTGCTTGCCCAGAACATGGGCGATTTCGATCCACAATCAGACCTGCACCGCTATGCAGCGGCGCGAGGTGGCGCGGTCTTTCGCGCGCAATGCAGCCAGTGCCACGGGGCCGGTGCTGCGGGTGGCGAAGGTTATCCCAACCTTCTGGACAACGACTGGCTTTGGGGCGGTTCCCTAGAGGACGTCGCCTACTCGATCCGCCACGGCATTCGGAACCAAACCGACGATGACGCGCGCTACTCGGAAATGCCTGCCTTTAAAGACATTCTGGAGGCAGAGCAGATCGAGGCGATTGCGGCCTTTATTCCCACCCTGACCCAAGCGGATTGGGAAAGTGAGGTGGGCATCCTGTTTACGGACAACTGCGCCTCATGCCACGGCGATCAGGGCGCAGGTGACCGCGCGTTGGGGGCGCCCAACCTCGCAGATGCTCTGTGGCTCTACGGTGGCGACCAAGAGAGCCTAGTTGAGACAATCACCTATTCCCGCTTTGGTGTCATGCCCGCTTGGGGCCAGCNCCTCAGCGAGGAAGACGTCCGCGCCGTGGCGACCTATGTGCATGCCCTTGGTGGCGGCGAATAAACGCTTTTTAAACCATCGCCTCAGCGCTTCTTGATCTGGATCAAGGTTGCGCTGAGGCACATGCATCATGAAGGCCATAGTTGTCAAAACTGGTCAAAAAAATGCCTGAGTCGAGTACCTCTCTTTATGTCGCACGCGAGCCGATTTTCCCCAGACGGGTGTCGGGGCGGTTCCGGAACCTCAAATGGGTGATCATGGTGGTCACTCTGGGCATTTACTACCTGACGCCCTGGATCCGTTGGGACCGCGGTCCAAACCTGCCAGATCAGGCAGTTCTCGTGGACCTCGCAGGGCGTCGCTTCTATTTCTTCTGGATCGAGATCTGGCCGCATGAGTTTTACTTTGTCGCGGGTCTTTTGATCATGGCAGGCCTCGGCCTTTTTCTATTCACATCGGCACTAAGACGGGTTTGGTGCGGCTATACCTGCCCTCAGACCGTCTGGACCGATCTTTTCATTCTTGTGGAACGCTGGATCGAGGGTGACCGCAATGCGCGCGTCAAACTGCACCACGCGGGCTGGTCTGTCCGCAAAGCGCGTCTGCGCCTGACGAAATGGATCGTCTGGGCCCTGATCGGCTTGGGCACCGGTGGTGCTTGGGTGTTTTACTTTGCCGATGCGCCGACCCTTTTCAGGGATTTGATAAATCTAGAGGCAGCGCCTGTTGCATATGCCACCATCTCAATTCTCACCGCGACGACGTTCGTATTCGGTGGTTTCATGCGCGAGCAAGTCTGTATCTACATGTGCCCCTGGCCGCGCATTCAGGGCGCAATGATGGACAACGACACGCTGACCGTCGGCTATCGCGACTGGCGTGGCGAACCACGCGGCAAAGCGCGCGATGCGACCGCAGGCGACTGCGTGGATTGCATGGCCTGTGTGAACGTGTGCCCTATGGGCATCGACATCCGTGACGGGCAGCAGATGGAGTGCATCACCTGCGCGCTTTGCATCGATGCCTGTGATGACGTGATGGACAAACTCGGGCGCGATCGTGGCTTGATCGACTATCTTGCGCTGTCTGACGCACCCCGCGAAGAGGCGGGCGAAAAGCCAAGACCCATTTGGCACCATGTCTTGCGCCGTCGCACGGTGCTTTACTCGGCAATCTGGTCTTTGGTCGGCTTTGCCATGGTCTATGCCCTCTTTATGCGGCCCGAGATCGAGATGACGGTTGCCCCCGTGCGCAACCCGACATTTGTGACCCTGTCTGATGGGTCTATCCGAAACACGTACGAATTGCGCTTGCGCAATAAACATGGGGCCGAACGCATGTTTGGTATTCATGTGAATGGCGACGCTATGTGGGTCTTGGGGCTTGAGGGGAGCCCATATAGCGCCGTCCCCGTGGCAGCAAACGAGACGCTTAAAATCCGCGTCTATGTCACCGCGCCAGTGGGCAGCGACTCTGCGCAGGCGGCAGAAACACCGCTGCGCTTCTGGGTCGATGATCTGGCCAATGGCGAGCGCGCATACAAGAACACGATTTTCAATGGGAGCGGGTCATGAAGGAACTAAAAGGCTGGCACGTCGCGACATTCTTTGGGTTGGGCTTTGGCACAATCATCGCTGTGAACGCTGCATTGGCCGTCAGCGCCGTGCGCTCATTCCCGGGGCTAGAAGTGAAAAACTCCTACGTCGCAAGCCAAAGCTTTGACGCGAACCGAAGTGCACAAGAGGCGCTTGGCTGGGACGTCTCGGCATGGATCCACGAGGGGCAACTGAAGCTGTCCTTTAAAGACAACGGCGTGGCCGTCTCGCCGATCATTGAAACAGCAACTTTTGGACGGGCGACATCGGTTGCTATGGACCAAACGCCCATTTTCAACTTTGACGGAGAGGTCTTTGTCGCGCCGATCGAAGCGGGTTCTGGCAACTGGAACTTGCGGATTACGGCGCGGTCCCTGGATGGGACCAAGTTCCAACAACGGATCATTGTAGATGCTCCAGACGAGGCGAAGTCATGACAGCCGCCTGCCCTGCTTGCGTCGCGGCGCCCGCTGCCATTGAGGTGGCTTTGCCAAAAGCCGCGGTTCAACTTTCGGTGCCATCTGTGCGCTGTGCAGCTTGCATCGGGGCCATTGAATCTCATCTCGCGCAGGTTCCGGGCATTCACTCCGCACGCGTGAACCTCTCGCAAAAGCGGGTTGCCGTCGAAACGGACCTCCCGCCTGCAGACATCGCGAAATCACTCGAGCGGATCGGCTATGAGGCCTTTCCCCTAAATGCAGCCGCCCTTGGGAGCCGAGGCGACGCTAGCGGCCAAGACCTGTTGATGCGTATGGGCGTTGCAGGCTTTGCCATGATGAATGTCATGCTGCTTTCTGTCGCCGTTTGGTCCGGCGCGAGTGGCGCAACGCGGGATCTGTTCCACCTTATCTCTGCGGGGATTGCTCTGCCCGCGGTTCTTTTTTCGGCACAACCCTTCTTTCAGAACGCTTGGCGCGCGCTGAAGGTCGGTCGCCTGAACATGGACGTCCCGATATCTCTCGCGATCCTGCTTGCGAGCGGAATGTCCTTGTATGAGAGCCTGCATGGTGGTCATCACGCCTATTTCGACGCAGCACTTTCTTTGACCTTCTTCCTTCTGATAGGACGGTATCTCGAACGGCGCACCCGTTCGGCCGCGCATTCTGCCGCCAAGGAACTCTCGGCGCTCGAGGAACACACCGCCCAGCGCATGAAGAATGGTATTTCCGAGGTCGTACCCATCGCCGATCTGCGCGAAGGCGACACGATCTTGGTCACAACAGGCGCGCGTGTTCCCGCAGACGGGCGGCTGCTGTCCGGCTCTGCGCATACGGACCGATCCTTTTTGACGGGCGAGAGCGATCCCATCGCGCATGATGTCGGAGCCACTCTAAACGCGGGCGAGATCAACCTCGGCGCGCCATTTAAGCTCTGCGTCGACGCTTCAGGCACAAACACACGTCTGCACCAGATCACCCAGCTGATCGAAACAGCGGAGAACGCGCGCAATCGCTACACGTCTTTGGCAGATCGTGCCGCCCGTATCTATGCGCCGGGCGTTCACCTTCTCGCGGCACTGACTTTCGCCGGCTGGGTCATTGTCTCAGGTGATATTCGCCACGCGTTGAACATCTCGATTGCGATTCTGATTATTACATGCCCCTGTGCTTTGGGACTGGCCGTGCCTGCGGTCTCTACGGCTGCCATCAACCGTTTGTATCGACTGGGATTCCTGGTGACATCCGGCACCGCGCTTGAGCGGCTTGCGGAGGTAGATAGCCTCGTCTTTGACAAAACCGGCACGCTGACCAAACCGGGGTTTGATCTTGATTTGGCGACTTTCTCGCAAGAAGAACTCAGCGTTATGAAAGCCCTGTCTCAGGCGTCTTCGCATCCCCTGTCCCTCGCACTAAACAAACACCTCGGCGAGATCTCAGCCGCAGATTTGACCGACCTCGAAGAGGTCAAAGGCGCTGGCGTTCGCGCCCAGTTTGGCTCGGAACCGGTTGCTCTTGGCCGCGCCTCATGGCTGTTGGAAACCGGCAATGGGTTGGAGTTGAAAATTGGCGACGCCAGCAGAGCCCTTCCCTATAGTGAGACGCTCACAAAAGGTGCCGCTGAGGCCGTTCAGGGCACGCAGGCGCTGGGTTTGCCGTCCTTGGTTTTGTCTGGTGATACTCCTTTGAAAACAAGCGCCATCGCGGATCGGCTGGGCATCAAAGATTGGCACGCGCAGGTTTCNCCAGAAGAGAAGAGCCGCCTCATTTCTGAAAGCAGCGCGCAAGGACATCTGTCGTGCATGGTCGGCGACGGCTTGAACGACACGGTAGCCTTGGCCAGCGCCCACGCGTCGGTCGCGCCTGGAACCGCACTTGATGCAGCGCGGTCGGCGGCCGATGTCGTTTTGCTGAGAGGCAGCCTCGAAAAACTTCCGCACCTCTTCCGCACGGCGCGTATGGCCGTTGAACTGTCCAAACAAAACTTCGCAATCGCAGCGCTCTATAATGCAATCGCGATCCCCATCGCCGTCGCCGGCTATGCCACCCCGCTTATGGCCGCTCTTGCGATGTCGTTTTCCTCAATCACCGTGATTTTCAACGCCGCCCGCGTAGGAGTGCAAAAATGAACGTGCTTGCGATTTTGATCCCCGTGTCCCTGCTTCTTGGCGGCGCTGGTTTGGTCGCCTTTTTCTGGACATTGAAGTCAAATCAATACGATGACCCAGAAGGTGAAGCCGCACGCGTTTTGCTGGATGGTTAGATAGACGAACGGTCAGGTTGTGATTGTGAAAGCACCTCATTCAGATCGCGATACGCGTTTGAAACAGAGGGCGTAAGTGGCAACAAGGCAGCCTGCAGCGAATGATAGAGGTCGGGCTTGCCTGCGAATTGTTGGGACACAACCTGTCCTTCCGCGTCGACCTCTGGATACCATCCGCCTCTTTCATGATCGATGAACAAACGCCCAGCCACGTCCCAAAGCTTTTGATACCACTCTGAATATTCCGCGCTTGGATCCAGTTTAAGAAACGCAGCCATTGCCCCGATAGCTTCGGTCACAGGCCACCAATAGCGATCCCGCCTATCGGGCGAGCCATCAAAGTTCAAAGTGTAAAAGATGCCGCCAGCGTCGTTGTCCCAAGCATCACGCAGCGCGGTATCCGCAAGCTGCTTCGCACTTTCGATCAAATCCGGCCTCGCACCACCGCTCAGCTCATAGAACTGCAACAGAAGCCGACTGATTTCCAAGGAATGACCGGGCGTGGTGCCGCGTGGCCTGAACATTGGGTTTCCTTCATAGGCTCGGTCAAACTGCCAGGTCTCGTCATAATGCTCTGGAATGCGCCAGTTCTCGGTAGGCGCAATCTGTCCGACGAAAAAATCAATGATCCTGCCGGATCGTTCGAGGTACTTGGCGCGGCCTGTTGCTTCATACGCCGACATCAGGGCTTCTAACCCATGCATATTGGCGTTCATACCGCGATAGCGCGAGATCGGTTGCCAATCGCGGCTCCATTCCTCTTTGAACAGACCACGGCCCTCGTCCCAAAAGCGTTGATCCAGGACGTGATCAATATCCTCAAGCAGCTTCGGCGCATCGGGATGTCCGGCAGCTGTCGCGCTCGCGGCCGCAAGAAGAACAAAGACATGCCCATAGGCCAGTTTCTTGTCGTCCTGCGCCCCACGGTGATCGGCAGACCAGAAATAGCCGCCGTGTGTGCTGTCTTTGTGATGTTCCAACAGGAAATTGATCCCATGATCGACCATGGCCTCGCCTTGCGACCAACCGGCGATGGAGGCCAGTGAACTACAATGGACCATGCGCGTTGTGGCATGCAGCTCTTGGGGCGTATTCGGGATGGCTGATCCATCATGGTCGAGCGAATAAAAACCGCCTGACGGACAATGCGACGCCGCGAAAAACTCAAGCTGAGCCAAAGCTTCCTGTTTAAGGAAATCGCGATGCTGCTGTGAGGACAGAATAGTGTTGGGCAGATGTGTCATTGAACTCTTTCTCGATGGTCAGTCGCCGGGCGCTTCGGAAATGGGTTGTAGCACTTGAAGGTTGGCTGGATCTTCTCCGTCGATCTGGCGCAACAAGAGCTCTGCCATTTGACGCCCGGCTAAAGGCAAATCTTCAAAAATGCTCTCAACCCGAGGCCGCACGAGGTTGAACAGGCCCGTCGTTTGCTTCACGACCACTTTGACATCGTCGATGGGCGACAGCCCGATGTCTTGCAGGGCCGCCATGGCCGCGAGGCCCGAAACCTCACCCGGCAGGATCAGCCCATCAGGGCGATCAGGCATCGAAAACCTCTCCTCAATTGCGGATTTCAAGTGATCAGACGAGCTGTCAAGCGTCGCCCCTTCAAAGATCTCAAAGGGCATGCCGGTCTCTCGGACCGCCGTCATAAAGCCGTGCAACAAATGCTGCCTGAACATAAGCGTCGGCGGCGGCAGGAGGATGCAGAGTTTAGTCGCTCTCGCTTTGCTCAAACGTCGCGCCGCCTGATGGGCAAATTCAAAATTATCGAAGTCCACGTAGGGATGCGGCGTGGTAAGCTCGGTTCTGCCATGCGCTACAAAAGGGAAGCCCGCCTCGGTTAGGTATTTCACCCGTGGGTCATTGGGTTCCGTGCGCGAAAACAGAAGGCCATCCGCCAATTGGTTACGCACGACTCTGACGATCGCCTCATGTTCGCCGTCCAAACCAAAATCCGGCATGACCACGAGGTTGTACCCGGTTCCTTCCAACGCCCGGGAGATTCCTCGAATGAGAGACGTGCCAAATCCAAAGATCTCGTCGTGCGGCGACAGCAAAAGGTTGATGACCTTCGTTTTGCCGGTCCGCAGACGCTGCGCTGCACGATCAGGCGTGTATCCGATGTCATCTGCGATCTTCTGAACGGCCTCGCGCGTTGCCCGCTTTATTTTCGAGTCCCCCGCCAGCGCGCGAGATACGGCACCAATGGACAAACCGCTGAGTTCAGCGATCAGCTTTTGGGTCGGTTTTTGGGGTTGAGGTGATTGCATTTCGCACGGCTCACATAAGTGTCGAGTCATCGTAATTTAAAACGATTTAAATTTCAATTCCGCGGCAGTAGATACCTCAATGGACTGAAGTTTTTCTTGATGGCTAAAGCTGTCGCTTGCACTCCAAGCTTTTTCAACGCCTTGCGAGACAGGTTGCCCGACTAGTCAAGCAACGCATCTAAGAGAGATGCCCACTGACGCCGCCCAATCGCGCTTCTGGACGCGAGCAGCCAATAGGTTTCGCGATGCTCTAAAACATCTTTGCCCAATTGGACCAAGCACCCCTCTTTCAGATCCCGCGCGCACATTGGAAGAGACGTAAGTGCAACGCCCTGCCCCGCCTTCGCAGCCTCAATAGCTCCGTGTAGCGTATCGAACCTAATCTGCGGTACCGGGGTCGACGCAATTCCGAACAGTTCTTGAAAATCGCTCCAATCAGGGCGCGGGCCTGTACAGGCAATACGCGGCAAGTTCTGCCAATTATCGCGGGCAAGCTCGGGCGCGCAAACCGGCGCCAAAGCTTCTTTGAACAAGGGAGTTTGATAGGCCTCGGCCCACCCTCCTGCACCGTACCGGATTTGGACCGTATTGTCGGTCGTCGTACTCTGCCCGCCAAGAATATAGGACTGCACAGAAATCTCAGCACCCGTTACAGCACGGGCCTTTGCCAAGCGCGGCGCGAGCCACATGGCAATCACCGATTGACTGGCCGAGATCGTCAACCGGCTACGGCCGCGCGCAAATAGTGTCTCCGTGCTGTCGCTGAGCGTCCGCAAGGCCGCTTGCACATGGGGCAGCCAGGTTTCCCCCTCGACAGTCAAAGCAATGGTCCGCGCCTGCCGGACGAACAATTGCGCATCCAGATGTTTCTCTAGCTGCCCAATCCGCTGACTAATAGCGGGCTGGGTCAGGCCTGTTTCCTCTGCCGCCGCCGTAAAACTGCCCAGTCGCGCAGCGGCTTCAAAGGCGCGCACCCACTCAAGGGGCGGAAGGGAATATGAAGTTGAATCCATAAGAAAACCCGCGTGTCAGATTAAATATTTATTATTTGAATTTATGCATGGGTTCAGCTCATCGTAAAGAAACTCGTGAATGCATCAGCCAAAAGGGCGTTATCCATGCATGTGACGCTGCACAAAAACGGATCGATTCTGACCCTGCACGAAGAGGCCGACTTACGATTTCATGCCATCTGGCTGCGTGACAACGCTCAGGACAGCGAGACGCGGGCGCCCGGGAATGGACAACGCCTGATCGCGCTGCGCGACATTCCCAAGGACACGCATATCTCGGAGGCGTCACTGGACGGCGACACGCTTCGAGTGACGTTCGAACCCGAGGGGAAAACCGTGTCCTTCGACATCACATGGCTGAAAGGACATGCCTACGACAGATCATGCAGCCCAGCGCGCGGGTGGCTCGCTCCAGACATCGAAACCTGGACGTCTCACATGCAGGCCGATGTACCCACCGGCCAGTTTCCCAGCCTCGTGCAACGTGGTGATGCCTTTGTGGATTGGATCGAGAAGATCACTCGGTTTGGCTTTGGCAAGATCGAGAACGGCCCCATCAAAGAAGGTGCGCTTTTCGACGTCGTCGACCTCTTTGGGTTTGTGCGCGAAACCAACTACGGCAAGTGTTTCGAGGTCCGCACAGAGGTCAATCCCACCAACCTGGCCTTCACCGGACTTGGCTTGCAGGCGCATACGGACAATCCCTACCGCGACCCGGTGCCGACGGTCCAAATTCTCTATTGCTTGGAAAGCTCTGCATCGGGCGGCGAAAATATGGTCGTCGACGGGTTTGCCTGCGCGCATCGCCTACGCGAGGAAAATCCTGACTATTTCGACGTGTTGTCCCGCTATTGCGCGCGGTTTGAATACGCTGGAGAGGACGGCGTCTGCCTGACCTCGCGCCGCCCTTTGATCGAGCTCGCACCAGACGGAGAACTGATCGGCGTGCGCTTCAACAACCGCTCACTGGCGGCAGTGACCGACGTGCCTTTCAGCGAAATGGAGCTGTGGTATGCCGCTTACCGGCGCTTGGGGGAAATTATAGATGACCCCGCGATGGAAATCGTTTTCCGCCTAGAACCCGGCGAGGCCTTTTTGGTGGACAACACCCGCGTTTTGCATGCGCGCAAAGCCTATTCGGGCACAGGAACACGGTGGTTACAGGGCTGCTATGCTGAAAAAGATGGGCTGCGCTCGACCCGCGACGCTTTGCATCGTGCCAACCTGGAGGCCGCAGAATGAACGCATCTGTTAAGGATCTTACCGCCGACAATATCGTCGACTTTCTCGCATCCATTTTCGAACGTCGAGGTGCAGAAGAATACTTGGGAGAACCGGTCACGATAGGCGAGCATATGCTGCAGGGCGCAACGATCGCGGAGCGCAATGGTCAGTCTGACGAGATCATCGTCGGTGCCTTGCTGCATGATATCGGTCATTTCACGTCAGAGTTCGGGACCTTCAGCATGGAGGACACCGAAGACCGCCATCATGAGGATGCTGGCGCAGAGGTTTTGGAGAAGTTTTTTCCAAACGTGGTGACAGATTGCTGCCGCTACCACGTCGCTGCGAAACGGTATCTGTGTGCAACCAAGCCATCATACTTCGAACGCCTGTCGGAGGCCTCTGTGCATTCGCTCAACCTCCAAGGTGGCCCAATGAATGCCGAAGAGGTCGCGGCGTTTGAAAGCAACCCGAATTTCGAGGCGATCATTGCGGTGCGATATCTGGATGAGGCTGGCAAAGTCGCGGGCATGCAAACCCCGGATTTTCGTCACTTTGCGCCGAGGGTGCAGAACCTGGTCGACAGGCACCTTTCAAACACCGCGTCGTAAGCACCCCCTAAGGGGACAGATAATCCGTGATCGGTCGGAAGGTATTTCCCTTCTCTGTTTTGGGTTTCGTTGAGGCGGCAGGGCGCGCGTTCAGAGCGCTTGCGCGCTTTGCCTCGCGCGCTTTCTCAGCCAGCCGGATGCGCAGTCGTTTCAGCGTATCAAAATCAGCAATCCCGTTCACAACCAATTGCTCGTTGGCCTGAAACTTCCCAATCACACGACGCATCTCTCGCGACTGTTTACCATCCACTTCGCCGTCGTAAAGTCCGAGAAGGATCAAGCCTTGTTGCAGCTCCCGCAAGGCCGCACCTTGCCCTTGAGCCGCGAAGACATGTTCCTGAAGGTTGTTACGTTTGGCATCGGTCTCAATGCTGGACAGGCAGCGCCAATAGGGCACGTTTCGATGTCGACCGACCAATTCGATGGCCGACAGTTCAATCAGATTGCGCACCGCTTGCCCCTGACTTTCAATCCGGTCCAATTGCACCGACAACCCAAGGTCATCCAGATTGATGACCCCGCTGGATGTCGAGCGACGTCGCATATTGCGCACGACCATCGAATTTGAGACCGACGCCCCGGGCACAACACGGCGGCTGGGATAGGCGACCAGATGCAAGTCCACACTCACAACAGAGAGCCCCTGTCGCCGATTGGCTGACACATTTAGCAAGCTTGTTTCCGGCTCTGAGGTGCCGAGGTTTTCCTCCCAACCCAAGCCGATTTCGTCGGTCGCCACGCTTGAATCCAACTGGCTAATTGAGCCCCGAATGTAAAAGTCCGGACGCGGCTCTTTCTTGCCTTGCGAGATGCTGAGGTCGATCAAGCCAGGATCCCGCACGAGCCCTTGGTCCAGAAACACATACGCCCGGCTGGTGCGGGTCATGCGATTGATGGCGTTGATCAACATATCATCGCCCCCAACGGAAATCCGGCGCGTATGATCCGGTATGCCTGTTGACGAAATCCTGATCGACCGTTTGCCTTTCAACAACCTGTCCATGCAGCGCAGAGGAACGTCAAAGGACGTAATATTCCGCGCCGGTCGTGTATTGGGCTGCGCGATTTCCGGAGCCAAGGTTGGCGGCGTCACCTCACATCCGGCAAGCACCAGAATAGAGACCAGCAGCATGATCAGGGCATGCCGGAGGGGATGTTGAGAGCTAAAATTCCGCATAGCGCCTTGCTACGCGCCAAGAGTTAAATCTCTGCTCAATCCTCGCGGAAAATCATTAAAAAGCAATGTTTTGGGAAAAATTAAGACTTCCGCGCCAAAACCGTCCCGTCTTGAAACGGAGTTGGAAAATGCGAAGCTGTCTACTTGCTCTTGCAACGGCCTTGTGCCCTTCGGTGTTACTTGGGGGCGTTTCTGAATTGGCCTTGGATGCCGATGTATGTGCCATCAAAACCGCCCTATCTGGCAAAGTGCCTGATGATTGCGACGGTCAGGTGGAACAGGGCTTGCTCAGATCTTTGTCGAAGGATCACGCGGCGGCTTCACCAGACACTTCGGAAGCGCCTCGCGGTTATTTCATTCACTTTGCATTTGACTCAGACAACCTGAGTTCGACCTACCAAGCCCATTTGGAAAACCTGTCAGAGGCCCTAAGCTCAAAAGAAATGTCGGGTCTATGCCTCATGCTGGTTGGGCATACAGATGCGGTGGGTGCATCGACCTATAACCAAAGACTGTCAGAACGGCGCGCCAGTAGCGTGAAAAACTACCTTGTGGCATCGCTTTCAATGCCTGCGGCTCGTTTCACAGCAATGGGCCATGGTGAGGACGATTTGCTTGCAGGACACGATCCTTCAGATGCGCGCAATCGGAGGGTTGAAATCCTTGCCAGAGACGCGGACGGATCCTGTTCAAGCCCATGAACCGGCGTGAGGTGATTTGCGGTGCGGGGGGCGGTGCGCTGGCCGCAACATC
>JABSOU010000009.1 GCA_013215215.1 Cognatishimia sp.
CCCCGCCTCTGGCCTCCGTGCTACTGGCCCTGGGTTTGGTACTACATATGGAAGACGGGTAACGGTTTGAGCGCTTTGAAACGCATATTGATGCTGGCTGCCACATGCAGCAGCCTTGCGCTGACGTCTCCCCTTTCCGCAGCGCCGGGCGATCAGGTCGTTCTTTTGGCGGATTCTGTCTATTTGCAGGGCAATAGCATTCTGACCGCCACCGGCAACGTCGAGGCGATCTCGGGCGATGCCGTCATGACCGCGAGCAAGATCGTCTATAATTCAGTGACCGACAAAATCACCATCACGGGCCCGATCACGGTCACTGACGGCGGCGAGGTCGAGATTTTCGCTGAATTCGCAGAACTGGACTCCACGCTTCAAAACGGCCTTTTGACGAGCGCGCGATTGGTTTTGGATCAGCAGGTTGAGTTGCAGGCCGACAGTATCAATCGCATCGGGGGCACCGTTTCCGAACTCAATCAGGTGCAGGTCACCTCATGCAAAACCTGTGCCGAAGGTGAGACGCCGCTCTGGTATATTCGCGCGAAGAAAGTCACCCATAACGCTGAAGACAAAGAGCTCTTGCTCGAAGAGGCTCAGCTGAGGGTTCTCGATGTGCCGGTGTTTTATCTGCCGCGCATGCGCCTGCCTGATCCAACACAGGATCGCGCGACCGGGTTTCTGATCCCGTCCATCCAGCAGCGGTCCCGCATTGGTCTGGCGGCCAAGATCCCCTATTTCATCGCCATCGGGGATCACCGCGACCTGACGCTGACGCCTTACCTGTCTCGCAACATGACAACGCTTGAGGCGCATTATCGGCAGGCCTTCCGGACCGGTGAAATCTCGCTCAGCGGGGCGGCGACACAGGACGATTTCAGCGGGTTCAACAGCCGGGCCTTTCTTTTTGCCGAGGGCGTGTTTGATCTACAGCGTGACTATAAGCTGAGCTTTGATGCCAAATTCACCAGCGATCAGGCCTATTTGCTGGACTACGACTACGGCTCGTTTGACCGTCTTAACAGTGAGCTTGCCCTGACGCGGGCCTCGCGCGACGAAAACACGCGCTTTGCCTTTAACCATTTCCGCAGCCTGCGCACGACCGAAGACAATGAGACCATTCCGACCTATGTCCTCTCGGCCCAGACCCAAAACCGTATTCATCCGGCCTTTGGCGGAGAAGTAATGTGGGAACTGGAGTTCCATTCGCACACGCGGGAATCTCAGGTGAACACGGATGCGAATGCGGATGGGATCGTGGATGGTCGCGACGTACATCGCCTGAACGCTGAAATCGGCTGGCGTGAAAGCTGGTGGACCGAGGGTGGCTTAAACCTTGGCGTCGAAAGCCATCTGGCCTTGGACGTGGTCAACACGGCGCAGGACTCCACGGTCACAGACGCCAATTACACGGAAGTCACACCCTCAGTGGCAGCCAATATGCGCTATCCATTGCATAGGACGACAGCAGGCGGCGCGCAGCAGGTTCTGGAGCCTATCGTTCAGCTGGCCTGGTCCGGGGGCACGATGCGCGATGGCACGGCCAATGACACGATTGCAAACGACGAAAGCTCGCGGACAGAATTTGACGAGGGCAACCTTCTGTACCTCTCGCGCTTTGCCTCTGATGATCGACGTGATCGAGGAGCGAGCCTCGCCTACGGTCTGAACATGTCCCATTTCGGCGAAACCTGGAACGCGGGACTATCGTTCGGTCACATCATCCGTGAAGAAGAGCAAGCAGGTTTCACCAGTTCTTCGGGTTTAACGGGTCGCATGTCCGACCTCCTTGTTGCTGGGCAATTGACCCATAACACAGGCCTAAGCGTCACTGGCCGGGTCTTGTTGGACGAAAACGTCTCTTTGACCAAGGCCGAAGCCAGCGGCGGCTGGCACAATGAGCATCTTGGGGTGAGTGCGTCTTATGTTTGGCTCGGAGAAGACGCGGCGGAAAACCGTCCTGATATCCTTGCAGAATGGACCTTAGACAGCAGCTACCGCATGACACGCCACTGGACCGGCTTGGCCAATTGGCGCTTTGATGTGGCCGGAAATCGCACAACAGAGGCGGGCTTTGGACTGGAGTACCGCAATGAATGCATGAAAGCACAATTGGCCGTTTCACGCCGCTTTACATCTTCGACCAGCGTACAGCCGGTCACAGATTTAAGTTTTACCGTGGAATTGCTTGGTTTTTCCGCCAAGACACGCGACAAGAGCTATAGCCGAAGCTGCAACGATGCAGCCTACTAAGACAAAGACCTAGGTGACTGAACGCATGACACATAAGATTTTTGCCGCTTTCCTGAGCCTGACATTGGGCATGATAGGTACATTGGCATCGGCGCAGGGCCTGTTCTCTCCGGCCATCAAGGTCAATGACGGCGCGGTCACCTATTACGAGATCGAACAACGGGCGCGCTTTATGCAGTTCATCAATCGCCTCGGGGATCTCGAGACCATTGCGCGTAGGGATCTGGTCGATGATCGCCTAAAACAACAAGCGGCAAACGAACTTGGTATTTCAATCGGTGCCGAGCAATTGGCCGCTGGATTAGAAGAATTTGCAGGACGCGCGAATTTGAAGGCAGAAGAAGCGATTGCGCTGATGGCGCAGGCGCAAATTGACCGCCAGACGTTCGAGGATTTCGTGCGCAATGGCCTGTTGTGGCGCCAAGTCGTACAATTGCGGTTCCAAGGCCGTGTTCAGATCTCTGATGAAGAAATTGACGCAGCGCTTGGGTCCGGCGGGCAAGCTGGGCTGCAAGTCTTACTGTCTGAAATCGTAATTCCGATCAATGCGCAGAACCAGGCCCAGGTGCAGGATCTGGCTTCACGCATCTCTAATCTGACAACCGAATCCGCCTTTGCCGATGCCGCCCGTCGCTTCTCGGCGGCTGGGACGCGCACCAATGGCGGGCGCATGCAATGGCTGCCGATCAACCGCTTGCCGCCGGCCCTGCAGCCAGTCGTCGTTGAAATGCGCCCCGGTGAAATTTCTGATCCAATCCCATTGGGCAATGCCATCGCTGTATTCATGATGCGCGGGATTGATGAACTCCCAACCCCTGCACCGCGCTTTGCAGCCATTGAATATGGTATCCTGCGCATTCCGGGCGGTCGCAGCGACGAAGCCCTCGCGCAGGCTCAGAGCATTCGCAATCAGGTCGATACATGCGACGATCTATATGCGATCAACAAAGGTGGCCCCGATGAGGCTCTGACGATCACGGCAGAGAAACCATCAGCCATTCCACGCTCGATTTCTTTGGAATTGGCGAAACTTGACCGTCACGAGGTATCAACCGCTTTGACAAGCCCTAATGGCTCGCAGCTCTATTTCCTGATGTTGTGCGGGCGCACGGCTGCCGTGAACGAAGAGCTGAGCCGTGACGAGGTGCTGAATGCGCTGCGTAATCGCCGCCTGAATTCTTACGCCGAAGGCTATCTGGATCAGCTGCGGTCAGAAGCGGTGATCGTCGANCAATGACCCAAGCCATCGCGCCGATTGCTTTGACCTGCGGTGAACCCGGCGGGGTCGGGCTTGAATTGGCTGAAAAGGCTTGGGAGGCGCTGCGAGGTGAGCTCGCATTTTTCCTGATCGCGGATCCCGGGCATTTAGGCGGCGCTGTGCCTCACCAAGTGATCTCAGACCCGTCAGAGGCAGCATCCGTTATGGAGCATGCCCTGCCCGTTTTGGCGCAGCCTTTCGCCGGGGATTCACGACTTGGCGAGGCGGATCCGGCCAATGCGCAAGGAGTCATTGATACGATCACGCGCGCTGTTTCTCTTACGCAAAGCGGGCAATCGAGCGCGGTCTGTACGGCTCCGATCCATAAGAAAGCTCTGAAAGATGGTGCAGGCTTTACCTTTCCGGGTCACACAGAGTTTCTGGCGCATTTGGCGGGTGTAGAGCGCGTTGTCATGATGCTCGCCTGCGAGAGCCTACGTGTGGTGCCTACAACGATCCACATTCCTCTGCAGGACGTTCCCAAGGCGCTGACAGCAGATCTTTTGGAAGGGACCATTTGGACTACCGTCGCCGATCTGACCGAAAAATTTGGCATTTCTAAACCGCGTGTGGTGGTCTCGGGCCTAAACCCTCATGCGGGCGAAGGCGGAGCCATGGGCCATGAGGATGCTGCAGTTATCGCGCCGGTCGTTCAAAGCCTCGCCAAAGAGGGTATGGCCATCGAGGGTCCCCTGCCTGCTGACACCATGTTTCATGCACGCGCCCGCGCCACCTATGATGTGGCGGTCTGCATGTACCACGATCAGGCATTGATCCCGATAAAGACGTTGGACTTTGACCGCGGCGTGAATGTGACTTTGGGATTGCCGTTTATCCGGACGTCTCCTGATCATGGCACAGCTTTTGACATCGCAGGCAAAGGTATCGCCAAGCCCGAAAGTTTGATCGCTGCCTTGCGTATGGCGCGCGACATGGCTATGGCGCAGCCAGCTGCGGATGATGCGCTTTGAGTATTTGGGGCAAGATGAAACATGGCTGGCATTGATCAACTGCCACCTCTAAGAGAGGTAATCGGCGCGCATGGGCTGTCTGCCAAGAAGTCCTTGGGGCAGAACTTTCTGCTGGATCTGAACCTGACAGCCAAGATCGCGCGGCAGGCCGGGGATTTGTCGGAATGTGATGTGCTTGAGATTGGGCCAGGACCGGGTGGTCTGACGCGCGGGCTCTTGGCGGAAGGTGCGCGCAAGGTCTTGGCGATCGAGAAAGACGCGCGGTGTCTGCCAGCGCTGGAAGAGATTGCAGCGGCCTATCCAGACCGTTTGCAGGTGATCAATGGCGATGCGCTCGAAGTGGATCCTTTGGAGCATCTGACTGCGCCGATCCGTGTTGCGGCCAATCTGCCCTATAATGTCGGCACAGAGCTTTTGGTGCGCTGGTTGACGCCAAAGATCTGGCCACCGTTCTGGCAGAGCCTGACCCTGATGTTTCAGAAAGAAGTCGCGGAACGGATTGTGGCGCAGCCGGGGTCAAAGGCCTATGGGCGTCTGGCAATCCTTGCGCAGTGGCGGTCTGAGGCAAAGATCGCGATGCATTTGCCGCCCGGCGCCTTTACGCCTCCGCCAAAGGTCAGCAGTGCTGTGGTACATTTGACGGCTCTGGAGACGCCGAGGTTTGAGGCGGATGCGGAGGTCTTGAGTCGCGTGGTTGCGAAAGCCTTCAACCAACGGCGCAAGATGCTTCGAGCGGCTTTGAAAGGCATGACGCCTGATATTGAGGATCGCTTGCAGGCTGCAGGGATTGCCCCAACAGAACGCGCGGAGAATGTCTCGCTTGAAGCCTTTTGTGTTTTGGCGCGTGAGGTTGCCAAAAAATAACCCCGGCCAAGACCGGGGCTTTCTTTATTCAGCTGCTTTTGGCTCTTCGCTGGGCGCGGCCTCGGCTTGAGGCTTGCGCCGGCGTGGCTTACGCTTAGGCTTTTCAGCAGGAGCTTCGGCCTCTGGCGTTTCCACTAGACCGGATTCGCCGCNGTCGGCAACTTCCATAACGTCAGGTTGTGGCGCATCAGCTGGATCAGATTGCACGTCTGGCTGGCCTTGCTGCGCCTCGCGTTCCTGACGCTCCATGCGTGCGGCGCGTTCGCGGTCACGCTCGGCCTGACGGTCGCGGTTCTGACGTTCCTGTTCCTCGCGACGCGCTTCCATTTCGCGCTGCGCTTCAGCGAGCATGCGCAAGTAGTGTTCCGCGTGCTGTTGGAAGTTCTCGGTCGCAACCCGGTCGCCGCTCAGCTGGCTGTCGCGGGCGAGTTGGTTGTATTTGTCGATAATCTGTTGCGGGGTGCCGCGCACCTTGCCTTCTGGGCCGTTGCTGTCAAACACACGGTTGACGATATTGCCCGAAGGACGATTGCGGTTGTTCTTATTCCGCGAACGGGATTTCGAAGATCTCATTGTTTGCTGTCCAAACTCTGGAATGACTGCTTTTTGACCCGGACGCTTGAGATGCCCTTATGCATCTTCGGTCCATGTTTTCTGGGGTTTTCATCTTGCGGGACCTGCGAAACGCCGTCCTGCGCTGAGATAGCCTATCGTTACCTTCCCAATACGGGGCTGACAAGGGTAAGCGGTCAATTTTTTCGATTTAGGCGGTGGAGTTCACCGCTTTGTCAGGACTGATGTGCAGATACCACACGATCATGGCCGTTCAGGTCCTTGTGGCAGGTGACTTGCGTGAGTCCCGCGTGTTGAAAAATGCGCACGACGTCAGGACCTTGGCGGTAGCCGATTTCCACTAGAATACGGCCCTTGGCGGCAAGATGTTTACGCGCGCCTTTCGCGAGGACTTCATAGGGCGCGAGACCGTCTCCACCGGGTGTGAGCGCCAGATGGGGATCGTGGTTTAAGACGTCAAGAGACAGCTCTGCCATTTCTGTGTCAGAGATATAGGGTGGGTTTGAAACAATAAGATCAAATTCGCCCTCTATCTCACTGAACCAGTTAGATTTTATTGCACTAAGCCTATCATGGACAGAAAGCGTTTTTGCATTGCGAGTGGTTACGTCCAGACAGGCCTGACTGATGTCGGAGGCCTGTGCTCTGGCCTCTGGCAGCTCAGCTAGAAGGGTTAAAGCAATGATACCGCTGCCGCATCCCAGATCGAGGATAGTGTCAGGCTTCGCCCCCTTGAGCGCCAGATCAATCAGAGTTTCGGTTTCGGGACGCGGGTCCAAAACATCGGGCGTGATTTCGAAATCTCTGCCCCAGAAATTCCGCCGCCCAAGGATCTTTGACACCGGTTCACGGGCCGCGCGACGGGCGAGAAAACCATGAAACTCTTTGGTCTGTTCCTCGGTGACCTTTAGGTCAGGCTCAAGCGACATTCGAGCAGCGGGCATGCCGATAACCTCAGCCAACAAAAGTCGCGCGTCGCGTTCTGGCCCTTCGATTCCCGCCTCGCGCAGCGCTTTAGCGCCTTCCATCAGGACCTGACGGAGAATCATCCCTGCATATCGGCGAGCTGCGCCGCCTGATCGTCTGCGGTCAGGGCGTCGACAATTTCGTCAATATCGCCCTGCATGACTTGGTCGAGTTTGTAGAGCGTGAGGTTAATGCGGTGATCCGTCATGCGCCCTTGTGGGAAGTTATAGGTGCGGATGCGTTCGGAACGATCGCCCGAGCCCACCTGTGATTTCCGGTCAGCCGAGCGTTCGCTGTCAATCCGTTGGCGCTCTAGATCATAGAGCCGCGTTTTCAGAACCTGCATCGCGATCTCGCGGTTGCGGTGCTGGGATTTCTCGGAGCTGGTGACCACAAGGCCTGTCGGCAAGTGCGTAATACGAACCGCGGAGTCCGTCGTGTTGACGTGCTGTCCACCCGCGCCCGAAGAGCGCATCGTGTCGATACGTAGGTCATTGGCGTCGATCTGGATGTCCACGTCCTCAGCCTCGGGCAGCACCGCAACAGTGGCCGCCGAGGTGTGAATACGTCCGCCGCTTTCCGTGGACGGCACACGTTGCACGCGATGCACACCACTTTCGTATTTCAGGCGCGCGAAGACGTTCTCGCCTTTGATATGGCCGACGACTTCTTTGATGCCGCCAAGCTCGGTGGCGTTTTCCTCGATAATCTCGAATTTCCAGCCGCGTGCCTCGGAATAGCGTTGGTACATGCGCAGTAGGTCTCCGGCAAAGAGCGCAGCTTCATCACCACCAGTACCCGGACGAATTTCGATCATAGCCGGACGCGCATCAGCCGCGTCTTTGGGCAAAAGCGCAATCTGTAGCGCCTTCTCGGCCTCCGGCAGTTGTTCTTTTAGCGCAGGCAGCTCTTCTTCGGCCAATTCCCGCATGTCGGGATCGTCCATCATGGCCTCGGCTTCCTCAAGGTCAGCTAGCAACTGGCGATAGGCCTGAATTTGCTCGACCACAGGTTTCAGATCGGAATATTCCTTGGCCAGCGCGGCGATATCTGCGCCGGCGGCTCCGTCAGCCATCTGCGCCTCGAGAAACTCGAACCGCTGGGTGATTTGTTCTAAACGCTCGAAAGGTACCATGGGGCTACGTTGCGTATCGCGCGGGTTTGGTCAAGAGGCGAAGCTGTGCTAGATTAGGCTTATGCTACGTTCTTTTGTTATCAGTCTTTTGGTCACAAGCGCCCTGCCCGCCGTTGCGGATGTCACAAGCCCCAGCGGACGTACAGTAGAGTGCTATTGCACGGATCGCACCGGCAGCCGTGTGGAACTGGGCGAGTTTATCTGCATGCAGGTCGATGGTCGCATGTTTATGGCGCAATGTCAGATGTCTTTGAACAACCCCATGTGGCGCGAGATCGCGCCGGGATGCCTGAGTTCGTCTGTTCGTGAAGGCCTACACGGCCCCCAAAGCGTCAATCCAGGTTTTGACCCGCTTGCCGTTTACCCCGAGGTCTGAGCGCCCGAACCGCAAACGACTATGAATCTTGATGGTCTCGCCATCGAGCTTTACCGTCGCGTAGTCAGGAAAACCAAAGCCTGCCGAGCGCGTGACATAGGTGACGAACCCCTCTGATGCAGCGCCCGCAAGCACCTGCGTACGTGGTGTGGCCCGCGCGATCTCATCAAGCTTTGCCATCGTCGTTGCATCGCCCGATATCGCGCGTTTCACACCGCTTTCCTCGTCTGCATCTGCGGTGAACTCGGTCAGCCTGTGGAACTTCTCGACATTCGTCGGCGCGACCCGAACATAGCCCGCAAAAGCGACAACAATCGCCAGAATAAGATACACGAAGGTCATCGTCTTTTTCCTTTTCGCATTCATTTGACCCGAAATAGGCCTGCTGCGCACTATTTAAAGAGCAAATGAGGTGACCCCTACGTCAACGGCTGAGATTTTTCCACCAAACGCGCAAAGAAGGAGGCGCCCACGGGCGAAACCTCGTCGTTGAAATCATAGTTCGGGTTGTGCAGCCCCGCGCCCTCGCCTTGGCCGAGGAAGAAATACGCACCGGGGCGGGCATTCAGCATGTAGGAAAAATCCTCCGCGCCCATTTCCATGCCTGTGTTTGGGTCGACAGCCGCTTCACCGGAAACTTCGCGAGCCACTTCGGCAGCGAAGTCCACTTTCTCGGCATTGTTGACAGTTGCCGGATAGCCAACTTCGATCTCGACCTTAGCATCCACATTATATGACGCCGCCTGCCCCGCCGCGATCTCTCGGATGCGGCTGTGGATCAGGTCTTGCACCTCGGGAACAAAGGTCCGGATCGTGCCGCCGACATAGGCTGTGTCGGGGATGACATTGTCCGCCGAGCCTGAGTTAATCATAGTCACAGAACACACCGCCTCCTCGCGCGTATCGTGGTTGCGGCTGATGATGGTCTGGATCGCATTCACGATGCCAACGGCTGCCACAATCGGATCCGCGGTTTCCTGAGGATAAGCCCCATGGCCGCCGCGCCCCTGAATATTGATGTGGAAGGTATCGACCGCCGCCATAATCGGGCCGGGTTTTGAATAAAAGTGCCCCACATCCAGCCCTGGCACATTGTGTATGCCGAAAACTTCGTCGATGCCAAAGGTGTCCATAATCCCTTCATCGACCATAACGCCGGCCCCTCCACCGCCTTCCTCAGCAGGCTGAAAGATCAGGGCGACGCGGCCGTTGAACTTGCGCGTTTCCGCCAAATAGCGCGCCGCGCCCAAGAGCATCGTCGTATGGCCATCATGCCCACAGGCATGCATCGCGCCTTTCACGGTCGAGGCATGTTCCAGCCCCGTGGTTTCTTCCATCGGCAAGGCATCCATATCGGCGCGCAGACCAATCGTCGGCCCGTCACCCTGCCCGTTGATGATCGCCACAAGGCCCGAGGTCGCGATGCCTTCGTGGATTTCGTCCACACCGAATTCTTTCAGCCGCTCGACCACAAACGCCGCCGTCTTGTGACAGTCAAACTGCAGTTCCGGGTGCTGATGCAAATAGCGCCGCCAGGTTTTCATATCCTCGGCAAAATCTGCAATTCTATTGACGACAGGCATAGCCATTCTCCCTCGCGCTGGATAGCTTGCGCGTAGCAAACACCGAACCGGAGAAACCTGCAATGGCTGATGACGCGCTGATCCATAATCCCAAGGGCGGCATGCCACGGCTTTTGGAAATCATGCGTCGGCTTCGCGATCCGGACACCGGCTGTCCGTGGGATATTGAGCAGGACTTCGCGACCATCGCCCCCTACACCATCGAAGAAGCCTATGAGGTCGCCGATACAATTGATCGCGAGGCTTGGGGCGAGTTGAAAGGTGAGCTTGGTGATTTGTTGTTTCAATCGGTGTTTCACGCCCAAATGGCATCCGAGAAAGGCCTGTTTGATTTCAACGATGTGGCCGACACGATGTCGGATAAGATGGTCGCGCGCCATCCTCATGTCTTTGGGGACGAAAGCCGCGATAAATCCGCGGATCAGCAAACGCGCGACTGGGAAACCATCAAAGCCGCTGAGCGCGCTGGCAAGGCGCAAAAAGGTACGTTGGACGGGGTGGCGATTGGCCTGCCTGCCCTATTGCGCGCACTGAAACTGCAAAAGCGCGCGGCGCGGGTTGGGTTTGACTGGCCGGATACCTCTCATGTGATCGACAAGATTGTTGAGGAAGCGCGTGAACTGAACGAAGCCCGAGACAGCCTGACTGAAGCCGAAGTATTTGAGGAATACGGGGATCTGCTCTTTGTAATGGTCAACCTCGGGCGGCACTTGGGTCTCGATCCCGAGAACGCTCTGCGGGCCACCAACGCCAAGTTTACCCGTCGGTTTGAAGCCGTTGAGGCGAAACTGGCGTCGAAGGGCAAAACGCCGTCAGATTCTTCACTTGAAGAGATGGACGCCCTCTGGGATGAGGCGAAACTGGATGAAAAACGCGACCACACGCAAAAGTAATCCCGATAAAAACATTCAGCCATTGACCCGACAGAAAAACTAGGTCTTAAGGATCGCAAACCCATTCAGAGGATTATGACCATGTTTTCCAAGATCAAATCTGCTGTCCTTTTCGCAACTGCCGCTGCCGTCGCGGCGCCTGCTTTTGCTGATGAGGTCAACGTCTATTCCTACCGTCAGCCAGAGCTGATCAAGCCGCTGACCGATGCCTTCACCGATGAAACCGGTATCAAGGTCAACGTAGCCTTCCTGAAAAAAGGCATGGTCGAACGTCTTCAGGCCGAGGGCGATCGCTCTCCTGCCGACGTTGTTCTGACCGTCGACATTTCCCGTCTGTCTGCTGTGGTGAACGCGGGCGTGACCCAGTCTGTTGAAAGCGACGTGATCAACAGCAACGTGCCAGAGATCTACCGTGACCCTGAGGGCCATTGGTTCGGTCTAACCACCCGCGCGCGCATCATCTACGCGTCCAAAGATCGTGTGGCGGACGGCGAAGTTACCACCTACGAAGATCTGGCGGACCCGAAATGGAAAGGCCGCATCTGCACACGGTCTGGCCTGCATGCCTATAACGTGGCTCTGACGTCTGCGATCCTGCACCACCACGGCGAAGCCGAAGCGACCGAATGGCTACAAGGCGTGAAATCCAACCTCGCCCGCAAACCACAGGGCAACGACCGCGCGCAGGTCAAAGCGATCTGGTCAGGCGAATGCGATATCTCCGTGGGCAACACCTACTACATGGGCAAAATGCTGGCTGATCCAGAGCAGCAAGGCTGGGCTGACAGCGTCCGCATCGTTTTCCCAACCTTTGAGAACGCGGGCACGCATGTAAACATCTCTGGTGTGGCCATGACCAAAGCGGCACCAAACAAAGAGAACGCGCTCAAGCTGATGGAATTTCTGACGTCTCCAAAAGCGCAAGAAATCTATGCCTCGGCAAACTACGAATACCCGATCGCACCAACGTCTTCTCCTGTCGAGATTGTAGAAAGCTGGGGCGAGTTCACGCCGGATCCAGTGAACCTGATGACATTGGCAGGCGAGCGCCCTGCCGCGCTTAAGCTGATCGAAAGCGTAGATTTCGACGGCTAAGGCCATCGGCATAGAGTGTCAAAGGGGCGCTTAGGCGCCCTTTTTCGTTTTTGTCCGGTTGCCGCACAAGTTTTTCTTTACTTGCCGGTCAAAAATCAAATGATGGGTTTTTCATGACTGCCAGCAAAGAGCCGCGACTATGTCTCAACCTCGCAAAATCATAATCGACACAGACCCCGGACAGGACGACGCCGCCGCGATTTTCTTGGCGCTCGGCAGCCCTGAAGAGATCGAACTTCTCGGCATCACGACAGTCGCTGGCAATGTGCCTCTTGCTCTGACCTCCAAGAACGCGCGCATCGTCTGTGAATGGGCTGGAAAGCCTAACACCAAGGTCTTCGCAGGGTGTGACGCGCCTCTGTCGCGTTCTTTGGTGACGGCGGAACATGTGCATGGCAAGACCGGTCTGGACGGCCCGGATTTGCATGAACCAACGATGCCGCTGCAAGAGCAGCATGGCGTGGATTTCATCATCGAGACCCTGCGGACGGAACCAGCGGGCACGGTTACCCTGTGCACACTCGGGCCGCTCTCAAACATCGGTCAGGCGTTTAAGACCGCGCCGGATATCATTGATCGCGTTCAGGAAATTGTTCTGATGGGTGGGGCGTATTTTGAGGTTGGCAACATCACACCAGCGGCCGAATTCAATATCTATGTCGATCCAGAGGCCGCTGAGATCGTCTTTAAATCAGGTCTTCCGATCACAGTCATGCCGCTGGATGTGACCCACAAAGTGCTGACCACCGCGCCTCGTATTCAGGCCTTGCGCGACCTCGGCACCACAGCAGGCACCGCTATGGCCGAGATGGTGGATTTCTTCGAACGCTTTGATGTCGAGAAATACGGCTCTGCAGGGGCTCCGCTGCATGATCCCTGCGTGATCGCTTACTTGCTAAAGCCCGAACTGTTCCAAGGCCGCCATATCAACGTTGAAATCGAAACCACCTCAGACCTGACCCTCGGCATGACCGTCGCCGATTGGTGGGGCGTTTCAGATCGTAAGCCTAATGCGATGTTTATGGGCGATGTGGATGCAGATGGTTTTTTTGCCCTGCTGACCGAACGGATTGGCCGCCTCTGATCTGGTCGCTGACCGGTGGGGCCTCTATATAGACGGCATGAGCATCTCTATCCCCTTTGACAACAGCTACGCACGCCTGCCTGCACAGCTGTTCACGCATCTTAATCCAACACCCGTCAGCGAGCCTAAGTTGATCGCCTATAATGCGGCGCTCGCGGCGGAGCTTGGGATCACCGATGAGGGGACTGACGCGGATCTGGCCCGTATTTTCGCAGGCAATGACGTTCCAAAGGGAGCCCAACCGCTTGCCCAGCTCTACGCCGGTCATCAATTCGGCCAATGGAACCCGCAACTTGGGGACGGGCGCGCCATCTTGCTTGGCGAGGCTAAAGGGCGCGACATCCAACTTAAAGGAGCGGGCCCCACACCCTATTCTCGAAACGGAGACGGTCGGGCCTGGCTGGGCCCAGTCCTGCGCGAGTACGTCGTATCCGAAGCCATGCACGCGCTTGGCATTCCGACCACACGCGCTTTGGCGGCAGTTGAAACCGGAGAGGATATCTACCGCGAAACCGCCCTGCCCGGCGCGGTCATCACCCGCGTGGCCTCGAGCCATATTCGCGTCGGGACATTTCAGGTGCTCGCGGCGCGGGGCGACCAAGAGGGCCTGCAGGCGCTGTTTGAACACGCGGTGGATCGCCACTACCCAGACGCCGAGTCTCCGCTAGAGTTTCTGAACGCCGTGATTTCTGCGCAGGCTGCTTTGGTTGCGAAATGGCTGTCAGTTGGATTCATCCACGGCGTCATGAACACGGACAATTGCGCGATTTCCGGGGAAACCATCGACTACGGCCCCTGCGCTTTCATGGATGCCTTTCACCCGNTGCAGGTGTTCTCTTCGATCGACCGACGTGGGCGCTATGCCTATGGCAACCAGCCTGACATTATCGTCTGGAATATGGCGCAACTCGCGACGGCTTTGGTGCCTTTGGTTGAGGACCGAGATCAGGCAGTTGCAGAGTTCACCGCCGCCGTTCACGCCATGCCCGCGATGATCCAGCGGCTATGGCGTGAGGCCTTTGCCAAGAAGATCGGGATCGAGAACCCACGTCCTGAGGATGAGAAACTGGTCATGGACCTCATGGGTCTGATGGGTAAGCAAGAGGCTGATTTCACCAACACTTTCCGCGGCCTTTCAGAGGGTTCGGCGCGGGATCAATTCGTGGATCGCGAGGCTTTTAATGCATGGTCCGAGATATGGGAAAAGCGTTTAGAGTCAGAGGATAACCCGCTGGATCTCATGCGATCTGTCAACCCATCTGTCATCCCGCGCAACCATCGGATCGAGGCCATGATCTCGGCAGCCGTTCAGGGCGATTACGCGCCGTTTCACACCTTGCAAAAGGCGCTTGCAACGCCCTATGACGCGCCCCAAGTCTTTCCCGACCTCACCCATCCCCCCAAAGACGAAGAGCGCGTGACCGCAACCTTCTGTGGCACTTAGTTTACGTGTTCTGACTTGACGCCTGCGCCTTTGGCAAAAAGACTGGGCTTTGACCCAGTTTTCATGTGAGCACTATGGCCGAATTTTACGTCTATGATGTCTTTTCCTCCGAAGCCTTCGGGGGCAACCAACTTGCTGTCATCCCGGATGCAACGGCGTTGCCCGAAGAAGACCTGCAGCGGATCGCGCGCGAATTTAACTTCTCAGAATCCACCTTCGTCTTCCCGCCTGAAGATCCCGCCCACACCGCGCGGGTCAGAATTTTCACGCCAACCATGGAAATTCCCTTCGCGGGCCATCCCACAATCGGAACGGCCGTCGCCTTATCGGATCAAGGGACCCCGCCAGACATGGTGCTCGAGTTGGGCATTGGGCCGATCAAGTGTCACGCAGTGAACGGGCAGGCCCGGTTCACGACCGAAGTGCCGCTGGAGAAACTCGCCGCGCCCTCACTTGCGCATGTGGCTGACGCTTTGGGTCTTTCGGAAGAGGACATTGAAACGTCAACGCACGCGCCGATCATGGCCTCTGTTGGGTTGCCGTTCACGATCACGGAACTCAAGACCCGCGAGGCGCTGGCGAATATCGTCACGAATGTCGCAGCCTTCCGTCAAGGGGCCGCGACCTATCCCGGCGCGCTGGATTTCGCGCAATTCGTCTATGTGACAGACGGCGACACGATCCACGCCCGCATGTTCGCCCCTCTGGACAATATCCCAGAAGACCCGGCCACCGGATCCGCCTGCGCCGCTCTTGGGGCCTTGCTGGCCGATCTCACAGGCACAGATCAGGCGCTGACGATCCGTCAGGGCGAAGATATGGGGCGCCTCAGCGTGATCCAGCTGAGCACCTCAGGCGGCGCGGTCACCATTTCCGGTGCCGCAAAACGTGTGATGCAGGGGCGTTTGGTCTACTAGCGCGAGCGACGACGCGGCGGCTCTGACCCGCCCTGTCCGCTGCGTTTTCCGCTAGGCTTGCCACGGAACTTACCGCCGGGTTTGCCCTGAGGTTTGCCGCCGCGCGTTTCGCCAGGCTTCCCGCGAGGCTTGTCATCACGCCCGCCGCCGGAATGCCCTTTGGGTTTACCCGAAGGCTTCCCGTCACTTTTCCAAACCCGCTTGCTTCTGGGCTTGTCAGAGCTTTCCACCTTTGCGTCGTCGGAAAAACGCCCTTGCGGCTTGCTGTCGCTCGTGCGGCGTTGCTTGCTACCCTGCCCCTTGCCGCGCCGAGGTTTGCCGCCNGACGGTTTATCAAACACCGTCACGTCCAGATCTGGTCCAAAATCGCTATCAGGCGCAGACCGACCTTGGCCGCGACCACGTCCGCCGGGCTTGCCACGACGTTGCCCGCCTTTGGATTTACCCTTACCGCCCTGCTCTTCGAGCCCCATCCAAGGACGACCGGAGGCCACAGGGATCGTGAACTTCATGGTCTTTTGGATGTCTTTCAGCTGATCGATTTCATCCGGCGCGCAGAACGCCACCGCTTTTCCGTCCATACCCGCACGCGCGGTCCGGCCGATACGGTGGACATAGTTGTCAGGTACGTTCGGCAGATCGTAGTTATAGACGTGACGCACATGGGGGATATCCAAGCCCCGCGCCGCAACATCGGTGGCCACCAGCACCATAGCATGCCCTTCGCGGAACTCTTTGATCGCGCGCTCACGTTGACCCTGACTTTTGTTTCCATGCACGGAAGTTGCTGTAAAACCAGAAGCTTCCAAGGACTTCTTCAGGCGTTCTGCGCCGTGTTTCGTGCGCGAGAACACAATCGAGGCCTCGCCCATATGATCAGCCAGAAGCTCTTTCAGAAGATTGGTCTTTTCTGCCTTTGCAATAAAGTGAATGCTCTGGTCGATCTTGTCCGCCGCCTTGCCCGGAGGGGAAACCTGAATGCGGATGGGGTTCTTCAGATAGGTCTGCGCGATCTCGTTCATCTGTTTGGGCATGGTGGCCGAGAACAGCATGGTTTGACGCTCGGACGGCAGTACATCTGCAATGCGACGCAGCGCGTGGATGAAACCCAGATCGAGCATTTGATCCGCTTCGTCCAAAACAAGGAAATCGGTGTCTTCGAAATCGAGCGCGTTGCGTTCCATCAGGTCGATCAGACGACCTGGGGTTGCGATGATCACATCGGTGCCACGCTCTACGCGTTTGATCTGAGGGTTGATCGCGACGCCTCCGACCACGAGGCCGACCTTGAACGGCGTGCCCTCGACCATCTCTTTCAACGATGCAGCGATCTGGTTCGCCAGCTCGCGTGTTGGCGCGAGAACCAAAGCCCGCAGGGTTTTTGGCGCGGGCTTTGTTCCGTAATCCGAAAGTTTCGCAATTAGTGGCAGGCCAAATGCCAGGGTCTTACCGGTGCCAGTCTGGGCAAGCCCCATCACATCCTGCCCGTTCAAAGCATGCGGAATTGCGCGGTTCTGGATTGGGGTTGGTTCGGTCAGACCCTTCTCAGCCAAACGGTTGACCAAGCGCTTGGGCAAGCCAAGCTCATCAAAATGTGCCATTGTCTTTGTTCGCCCCAAAGGACGCCTATGTGAGTGCTCCGGATGAGCCACAAGCCACGCCGTATACGCGCCTGTCTGATCCGGATTGCCCCACGCGTGATATTGGGAACAAATGATCTGATGTCGGGACACAGCCCTGCTAGCTCACGCAACAGACATCAGAGCGTGGGCTTTGCGCCTTTTTGCCGCTTGGGTCAAGCCTGATTTCTCGTGGATAACTCGGCATCTGCTGTAGCCAGCCGCGATCTGCGGCTGTATTGAAAAAGACCAGAAGACCCCGGAGCCCCTATGAGCGACACGATTTTAGCCCGCTGTGAAGCAAAAGGCCTGCGCATGACCGAACAACGTCGGGTGATTGCCCGCGTTCTGGAAGAGAGCGCTGACCACCCTGATGTCGAAGAGCTTTATGCCCGCGCTTCTGCGCGTGATGCGGGGATTTCTCTGGCGACGGTCTACCGGACAGTGAAGCTTTTCGAAGAGGCCGGCATTCTGGACAAGCTCGAGTTTGGGGATGGGCGCGCGCGCTATGAGGATGCGGAACGTGATCACCATGATCATCTGATCGACATCCATTCCGGTGAAGTCATCGAGTTCATGGACCCCGAAATCGAACAGCTTCAGGAAAAGATTGCCGAAAAGCTTGGGTACCGGCTTAAGGGCCATAAGCTGGAACTCTACGGTGTTCCCATCAAATCACACGGATCATAGCCATGAATAACCTGCGCGCCATGATCTTTATGATCATGGGAATGGCAACATTCGCAGGCGCAGATGCGATGGTGAAACTGTCGGCCAGTCAAACGCCCACCGGACTTGTCATGATGACAATGGGTGCTGCCGGAGGCCTGATCTTCTGGGGCATTTGCCGCCTGACGGGCACATCGGTTCTGTCTCGGCTCTATTTCCATCCGGTCATTTTGCTTCGCAACATCTTTGAAGCCGCCGCCGCCTATTTCCTATTCCAAGCCCTAGCCCAAATCGAATTGTCCAAAGTGGCAGCTGTCATGCAGGCGATCCCTTTGATACTGACCATTCTGGCCGCAGCCGTTCTGAAAGAGCACGTCGGCCCGAGGCGTTGGGCAGCCGTTGGCGTTGGCCTTTTAGGGGTCATGATCATAATCCGCCCGTCGACCGAAGGGATCGTCTGGACAGATTTATTGGCCGTATTGGGGACAGTTTTCTTGGCATTGCGCGATCTGGCATCGCGCCTGGCGCCTTCCGAGGCCTCGACTCCGCTATTGTCGCTTTATGCCTTCCTGTCGCTACTGCCTGTCGGAGCATTCCTGAACTGGTCAACGGACGGTGTCTGGCACATTGCCTCAGATTCATACGCGCCACTGGGCTTGATGGTGTTGCTGTCTGTGGCGGGATATTATTGTGTCACGACCGCCATGCGGATCGGAGATGTCTCGGCGGTGTCGCCTTTGCGGTATTTTCGCCTGCCCTGCGCGGCGCTTCTGGCCTTCATCATGTTTTCAGAAGTGCCGGATTGGCACACAATCTTGGGCGCCGCACTGGTCGTCGTGTCAGGACTTTTCGTAATGTTAAGAGAAGCGCAGATTTCCGCAAAAAAGGCGCCCTAGGGCACCTCACATAGTCTTACGACATCAACGGGAAACGCGCCCAGAAGCTCGCGCCACCGTCGTCATTGTTGAAATAGCCGATTTCACCGTCCATGCCTTCGGTCATCTGTTTACAGATCGACAGACCAAGACCGGTGCTTTTGAACTTTTTCTTGCCGGTTGTGTGCGCTTGGGTAAAGCGCTGGAACATCTTGCCTTCGAGCTCATCTGGCACGCCGGGACCGTGGTCACGCACGGCGAATTCCAGCAGTCCGTCTTTGATATTCAGACCCAACTCAATTTCGGCTTCAGCCGGCGAAAATTTGATCGCGTTGGACATCAAATTCGCAAGGATCTGTTGCAGGCGATTTACGTCGGCATTGATGTAAATCGGATCATCGCCGGGTTCGCCAACGACGGAAATCTTCTGACCGTCTTGGATATAGCCTTGCATAGACAGCACCGCATCAGCCGCCGCGTCGCGTACATTCACTTTTTCAAGGTCGTAATGCATCTCACCGGATTCAATAGATTTGAAGTCCAGGATTTCATTGACCATATGCAGCAGACGATTGCTGTTGCGTTGTGCCAGTTGTAAAAGGTTGTCGATCGGGCCAGGCAGCGCGCCGAGTTGGCCGCTATTGGCCATCTTCAAAGCGCCCAAAATAGAGGTGAGAGGCGTGCGCAGCTCGTGGCTGATCATCGCCAAATAGTCGTCTTTGGATTTTTCACGCATCACAAAGTCGGTTACATCCGTGTGCAGACCGACCATTTTGAGAGGTTTATTGTTGTCACCCCATTCGGTGATGCCAACGTCGGATTGGATCCAGATCCATTCCCCGTTTTCGTGACGAAAGCGGAACGTGACTTTGCTGCGTTTGATTTCACGCGCGAACATTTGAGCGTCAACGGCTTGAACGGCTTCGAGGTCGTCCGGATGCACCCGAGACAACCATTCTTCCTGTGGAAGGATTTCGGCATCTACGGCAAGGCCGATCATGCGCTTCCACGCAGGAGACGCCACCGAAAGACCGGTCGTAAGGTCCAACTCAAAAACACCGATACCGGCATCTTCAAGGACGTCATACGTATTTAGTTTTTCCATTCCTGTCCCAGTCGCGCTTTCCGCTTCGACCCTGAGATCGTCTACAACTGCTCTTAACACAACGCTACCCTGTTTCTTGTGCTTAGTGAAAAACCTCTCGGAATACCAGCAAAAGCATCCATACTGAGCAAATTTGCCCAGAATTAGACCCAACTTTGCACTTTTTACGAACTTCGTGAGGTGTTTTACGGCCGTTTCCCCTGCCGAACTTCACGCCCTGCGTTAATACCCAATAATAACGACAACTTGAAGGTGTATTTTGTTAGCGCTATCGGTCATCGTTTACATTTCAAAATAGCCTGCTATTACAGCGCCAACTGAATTTACTGCCGGGACATCCTATCATGAGTATCATCATTGACATCCACGCACGCGAGATTCTGGACAGCCGGGGCAACCCGACCGTCGAAGTCGACGTGACCCTCGAAGACGGCACCATTGGCCGCGCCGCGGTTCCTTCTGGCGCTTCAACGGGTGCTTACGAGGCGGTAGAAAAGCGTGATGGTGACAAAGCGCGCTATCTTGGCAAAGGCGTTCTTGAGGCTTGTGCCGCTGTGAACGGCGAAATCGCAGAAAACCTCGTGGGCATGGATGTGACCGAACAGGTGGCCATCGATTCCGCAATGATAGAGCTAGACGGCACACCAAACAAGGCGCGCCTGGGCGCGAACGCTATTCTCGGTGTGTCTCTGGCCTGCGCGAAGGCAGCGGCTGATTTCACCGCGCAGCCCTTGTTCCGCTACGTGGGCGGCACCTCGGCCCGCGTCTTGCCGGTTCCAATGATGAACATCATCAATGGCGGTGAGCACGCGGANAACCCCATCGACATCCAGGAATTCATGATCATGCCGGTATCAGCCAGCAATGTGAAGGAAGCGATCCGCATGGGCGCNGAAGTCTTTCACGCGCTGAAAAAAGAGCTGACAGCGGCGGGTCACAACACCGGCATCGGTGATGAAGGTGGGTTTGCACCAAACATCGAAAGCACCCGCGCTGCGTTGGATTTCATCAAAGTTGCGGTTGAAAAAGCCGGCTACGAGCTGGGTAAAGACATCTATCTGGCGCTCGACTGCGCGTCCTCTGAGTATTTCAAGGACGGCAAATATGAGCTGAAGGGCGAAGGTAAATCCCTGACATCCGAGGAAAACGCGCAATATCTGGCGGACCTTTGCGCGGACTACCCGATCATCTCTATTGAGGACGGTATGGACGAGGACGACTGGGCTGGCTGGAAGATGCTGACAGACCTGATCGGCGACAAGGTTCAGCTCGTGGGCGACGACCTCTTTGTCACCAACCCTGCCCGTCTGGCGGATGGCATCAAGCAAGGTGTCGCAAACTCCATGCTGGTCAAAGTGAACCAAATCGGCTCGCTGACTGAAACTCTCAAGGCCGTCGATATGGCGCACCGTGCGCGGTATACCAACGTGATGTCTCACCGCTCTGGCGAAACCGAAGACGCCACCATCGCGGATCTCGCGGTTGCCACCAACTGTGGTCAGATCAAAACTGGCTCTCTCAGCCGCTCTGACCGTCTGGCAAAGTACAACCAACTGATCCGAATCGAGGAAATGCTGGGGGAAACCGCGGAGTATGCTGGCGCAAGCATTTTGAAAAGCTAAGCGCTCCTTTCAGTAAAATTTTCAAAGCCCCGCCTTTTGGTGGGGCTTTTTTCGTTCGGGCGATTGCCTTTGACACCGCGCCATGATCTCTATCCCCCAAAAAGAGGTTTTGCATGCTGAGTGCCGGTTTTCATCAAGTTCCCAAAGGCCATGTCACGACCGTGGTCACCCATTTGGAGATGCTTGCGCCTGTGACGCGCGAGACACCAGAGATTTCGGGGCTCACCCTGGTGAAACACGACGCGATCTCTCCGGCAGCCTATCGGGATCTCTTTCGCCGGATTGGGCAAGACTATTTGTGGTTTTCGCGCTTGCATCTGAGTGATGAAGAATTGCTCGAAATCTTCGATCACGCCGATTACGATCTTTATACGCTCCAGAGAGAGGGCGAAGATCTAGGCCTCCTGGAATTGGACTTCCGCGAAGACACCGCCTGCGAGTTGGCCTTCTTTGGCCTAGACACTGCACTGATTGGTACAGGTGCTGGCCGCTACTTGATGAGCCAGGCGATCAGCTTGGCGTTCGCGCGTCCCATCACACGCTTTCACGTCCACACCTGCACGCTTGATAGCCCTCAGGCTTTGGGATTTTACGTCCGCAGCGGCTTTAAACCCTACAAGCAAGAGATTGAAATCGCAGAAGATCCCCGCCTCTCGGGCGATCTTCCCAAATCCGCAGCCCCTCAGATCCCGATGTTCCCATGACCGCAGACGACATTATCAAACACCTCGACCTCACGCCCCATCCAGAAGGCGGTCATTATCGCCAGACCTGGATCGCAGATGAAGATGGCCGCCCTTCGGGGACATCGATCTATTTCCTTCTGCAGGCCGGAGAGACATCCCATTGGCACCGTGTCGATGCGACCGAGATCTGGCACTACTACGCCGGCGCACCGCTTTTGCTGCATTTGTCCGAGACAGACGAAGGACCGGCAGTGACGAAAACGTTGAGTCCTGATTTCACCAAAGGCCATGCACCTCAGCTAATCGTGCCAAAAGACCATTGGCAGGCCGCAGAGACCACCGGCGACTACACCTTAGTCGGCTGCACCGTGTCCCCCGCCTTTCAATTCGAAGGCTTTACCCTCGCAGCTCCAGATTTCGATATTCCGCGCAGCTAACTTTTTGGCCTCCGGCGGGGATATTTGGGGCAAGAGAACAGCAGGCTTCATCTTGCCAAAAATACTCATTCCAAGCGTTAGCTTGGTTCCGAGAGCGTACCGCCTCCAACCAGCGCCATGACACCTGTTGTTGAGGGACTTGAGGTTGGCATGCCTCGTGCCACGCGAGCGGCGAGATAGGCAAAGGCCTGTGCTTCCAGCATGTCACCATTCAGACCAACCTCTTCAATCGGCGCGACAGAGCAATCAAGCGATACAGAGAGCATCAGCATCAAAACAGGATTATGTCGTCCGCCGCCCGTCACTAGGATCTTCACAGGCGGTTCAGGGCAATGATCCATTCCTTGCGCCACAGCGGCCGCGCTCATTGCGGTCAGCGTGGCGACCGCATCGGGAATTGAAAGTTCGGACACCAGTCCGATCATTTCGAAAAAATCGTTTCTATCCAGTGATTTAGGCGGTAATCTTGTGAAATAGGCTTCTTGTAAAAAGAGCTCAAGCGCTCCCAACTCGACTTCGCCTTGTTGCGCAATCAAGCCATCTTTGTCAAAGGGCTGTCCGGTCTGCGCCAGCATGAAATCATTGATTGGCGCATTCGCAGGGCCTGTGTCAAAGGCCAAGAGGGATCCTTTCTCTTCCACCGAAGTTGCCTGCGGATTGACCCAAGTGATATTGCCCACGCCTCCCAGATTGAGAAAGGCCAAAGGCTCACGCGCACCTATTTTCTTGGCGCAGGCGAAGTGAAAGAACGGTGCCAGCGGCGCGCCCTCCCCGCCGAACTGCACATCGGCGGACCTGAAATCCCAAACGGTTGGCACAGAAAGTGCCTCAGCCAAGGCCACGCCATCACCCACTTGCAACGTTCCTCGCCGGCGCGGTTCATGCGCGAGGGTCTGGCCGTGAAACCCCAGAAGGTCGCAATCGGTGAAGGCGCTGAACGCCTCAAGATGAGCGGCTTGAACCACCTCAGACGCAGCATCCAACTCGGGACCTGTCCATTTCCCCAAACCGGCTCGCAAGATCTCTTGTTCCTCAGATGTGTACGGCCGAAATACGTGACGATCTGTAGCTTCAAACGTCACGCCATCTGTCTCGATCACCGCCACATCCACGCCGTCCAATGACGTGCCCGACATGGCACCTGCGACACGAATTGGACCCTTGCTCAATTTGGCCTTCAACATGGTCTTTTCCTTTGCGGCCCGCCTGCTTATAGATGCGCTCATATCATATGAGACGGATACCATGACCTACCACCCCAAATCGGATTTCATTGCAGTGATGATGGAGCGCGGCTTTCTGGCTGATTGCACCGATTATCAAGGCCTCGACGAAGCTCTGATCAAAGGCGTGGTTCCGGGTTATATCGGCTTTGATGCGACGGCGAAGTCGTTGCATGTGGGGTCTCTAATTCAGATCATGATGCTGCGTTGGTTGCAAAAAACCGGGCATAAGCCGATTACTCTGATGGGCGGCGGCACAACCAAGGTCGGTGATCCGTCGTTCCGAGCGGACGAACGTCCTTTACTGACGGAAGATCAGATCAACGACAATATCAGCGGCATTCAGAAGGTTTTCGCAAAATACATCGACTACGGTGATGGCGAAACCGACGCCTTGATGCTGAACAACGCGGAATGGCTGGATGGGCTGAACTATCTGGAATTTCTGCGCGACATTGGTCGGCATTTCTCTGTCAACCGGATGCTGAGCTTTGAATCGGTAAAATCCCGTTTGGATCGCGAACAGAGCCTGAGCTTTCTTGAGTTCAACTATATGATCCTGCAGGCCTATGATTTCCTTGAGCTGAACCGTCGCTATGGCTGTTTGGTGCAATTCGGCGGCTCTGATCAATGGGGCAATATTGTCAACGGGATCGATTTGACCCGTCGGGTGATTGATCAGCAGATCTTTGGTCTGACCTCGCCGCTTTTGACCACGTCTGATGGCAAAAAGATGGGCAAATCCGCAGATGGTGCGGTGTGGCTCAATGCCGAGATGCGCAGCCCTTACGAGTTCTGGCAATTCTGGCGCAATACGACGGATGCGGATGTGGGCCGGTTCCTGAAGCTCTATACCGAGCTGCCGGTGGATGAATGTGATCGTCTAGGCTCTTTGGCTGGGTCTGAGATCAATGAGGCAAAGGTGATTTTGGCCAATGAAGTCACGACACTGTGCCACGGCGCAGATGCTGCTGCGGCTGCAGAGGCGACAGCGCGTGAGGTTTTTGAAAAAGGCGGCGTTGGTGCGGATCTTCCGACGCTTTCGTTGTCCTCTGAGGACATCGGCGACGGCATTTCTGTAGTGCAGTTGATCGTAAAATCCGGCCTCGCGAAATCCGGCAAAGAGGCCAAGCGCCTGATTGCAGAAAACGGCGCGAAACTGGACGATCAGCCGCTGACTGAGGCGGGTCGTGTTTTCACAGCCGCTGATCTGGCCTCTCCGATCAAATTGAGCGCGGGCAAAAAGCGGCATGCGCTGGTGCAGTTGGCGTAAAGCCCGCAGAATTGAATTAGAAAGAGCGCCCGTTGCGGCGCTCTTATTGTTTGGACGTTCGGTCACATTGGACTTGAGCAGCTCCCACAGGATAAGTGAACACATGTTCAATTAAAGTCGGAGACTCCCATGAAACTCGCCACCACAGCCGCTGTTATTTCTGGGGCCGCTTCTGGTCTGGGCGAGGCCACCGCACGGCATTTTGCAGAGCAAGGTGGGCAGGTTACGATTCTGGATCGTGATGTTGAACGCGGTCAGACTGTGGCCAAAGAGATTGGCGGGTATTTTGTAGAGACCGATGTGACCGATGAAGCTTCGGTTCAGGCGGCCATAGGGTTTGCCTCTGAAAACATGGGGCAAATCACCGCTGCCGTGAATTGCGCGGGGATTGCGCCGGCGGCGAAGACACTGGGGCGCGATGGGCCGCATGATCTGGCAATGTTTCAGAAAGTCATCAACATCAATCTGGTCGGCAGCTTCAACGTCGCGCGATTGGCAAGCGCGGCCATGTCCGAGAATGCGCCAGAACCAGACGGCTCGCGCGGTGTGATCATCAACACGGCCTCCGTCGCAGCCATGGAAGGCCAAAAGGGCCAGGCGGCTTATGCGGCTTCAAAGGGTGGTATTGTCGGCCTATCTCTGCCCATGGCGCGGGATCTGGCGAAACAGGGCATCCGCGTGATGGCAATTGCGCCGGGGATCTTTAAGACGCCAATGTTGATTGGCTTGGGCCAAGAGATCATGGATGGCTTGGCAGCTGATGTCACCTGCCCGCCGCGTCTTGGTGAGCCGACTGAATATGCGCGTCTGGCAGGGTTTATTGTGGAATGCGGTTACCTGAACGGTGAAGTGATCCGCATTGATGGGGCTTTGCGGATGAAGTAATCGAGAGGCCTGCCCCTCGAGCTCCCAGAAGTATTGAGGGCAAGATGAAAGGCTACCCTTCCGCCTTTTCCTCGAGCTCCATCCATTCTTCTTCGGCTTTGGCGACGGCTTCTTGCCGTTCGACCAAAGCCTCCATGGCTTTCTGGAACTTCACGGGTTCTTTGGTGAATAGCTCGGGGTCTGACATGAATTCTTCGAGCTTGGCGATCTCGGCCATCAGGCGGTCGATTTCAGCAGGCAAAGCATCAAGGCGCTTTTGCTCGGCAAAGGTAAGACCCTCTTGCGGCGCTTTCTTTTGCTTTACCTTTTCCTTTTTAGACTTTGATTTTTCAGACTTTTCAGGCGCATCCGCCTTGCGCTGCGCTTGGTAATCAGACCAGCCACCGGCGTAGACAATCGCCTCGCCATTGCCTTCCATGGCTATGGTCGTGGTGGCCACGCGATCGAGGAAGTCACGGTCGTGGCTGACCAGAAGCACGGTGCCGTCGTAGTCATCCAGCAGCTCTTGCAAGAGGTCCAACGTCTCGACATCCAGATCGTTGGTGGGCTCATCCAGCACCAAAAGGTTGCTTTCCTTGGCCATCAGTTTGGCCAGCAAGAGCCGCGCTTTCTCGCCGCCAGACAGAGACCGCACCGGCGCGCGCGCCTGTCTTTCGTCAAAGAGGAATTCTTTGAGGTAGCCGACCACATGTTTGGGATTGCCGCGCACCATGACTTGGTCGGCTTTACCGGAAACACGCATCTCCGGGTCTCCGGTCAGGCTGTCCCAGAGCGTCATGTCTGGGTCAAGCTGTGACCGTATTTGGTCAAAGACTGCGGTGATCAGATTTGTGCCAAGGGTAACGGTGCCGCTATCGGGTGTCTCTTGGCCCATGAGCATTTTGATCAACGTGGTTTTGCCCACACCATTGGGGCCGACAAAGGCGATCCGGTCGCCGCGTTGCACTAAAAGATCCAGTTTTCTAACGATAGATTTGTCGTCAAAGGCCTTCGCCAGATCTTTGACCTCAATGACCTTTCGACCGGACTTTGGCCCCGCCTGAAACTCCATCGCGGCAGAGCCTTGACGTTTGATCTGCGCCGCACGTTCTGCGCGCAGGCCTTGCAGCGCGCGTACGCGGCCTTGGTTGCGCTTGCGCCGTGCGCTGATGCCTTCGACAGCCCACCGCGCCTCAGACTTGATCTTGCGATCCAGCTTGTGGCGCTGCATGTCTTCGTCTTCCCAGGTCTTGTCGCGCCAGGCCTCGAAATCGGCAAATCCCTTGTCTTGTCGACGCACCATTCCCCGGTCAATCCAGAGGGTTGCGCGGGTGAGTTCACGTAGGAATGCGCGGTCGTGGCTGATCAAAACAAAGCCCGCGCGGGTGGCTTTGAGTTCGCCTTCAAGCCAGGCAATCGCTTCGATATCGAGGTGGTTTGTTGGCTCGTCCAAGAGCATCAATTCTGGCGCCTCGGCCATCAGTTTGGCCAAAGCAGCACGCCGTCTCTCGCCACCTGAGGCGGTCCCGACAGAGCGCGCGGGGTCAAATTTCAGCCCCTCACCGGCACGCTCCACTTTATAGAGTTCACCGGCATCCAACCCAGAGGACGCAAAATCACCGAGCGTGGAAAAGCCCTTCATCGTGGGGTCTTGCTCCATGTAGCCGACCGACACGCCCGGTGGCATGGTGATCGCCCCTTTGTCGGCCTCAACCAATCCGGCCATGACCTTCATCAGGGTCGACTTACCAGACCCATTGCGCCCGACCAAAGCCACGCGGTCGCCCGGTTGCACGACCAGATCGAGGTTATCAAACACCGGATCTCCGCCGAAAGTCAGCGAGATCTCACTCAGTTGCAAAAGAGG
>JABSOU010000086.1 GCA_013215215.1 Cognatishimia sp.
GATTTGGACATCTTCTTGCCCTTGGCATCGCGCACGAGGCCGTGGAGGTAGACGGTGTCAAAGGGGATGTCATCCACAACCGCGAGCTGCATCATCATCATGCGGGCGACCCAGAAGAACAGGATGTCTTGACCGGTGACGAGCGTAGAGGTTGGGAAGTATTTTGAGGTGTCCTCAGACCAGTTCGGCCAGCCGAGCGTGCCGATGGGCCAGAGGCCGGAGGAGAACCAGGTGTCTAGGACGTCTGGGTCTCGGGTTAGAACGACACCTTCGCCGGCTTGCGCCTGAGCCTCAGCCTCTGTCGCGGCGCAATATTGATTGCCTTCGGCGTCAAACCAAACCGGAATCTGATGCCCCCACCAGAGCTGGCGTGATATACACCAAGGTTCGATGTTCTCCAGCCAGTGGTAATAGGTCTTCTCGCCGCTTTCCGGCAGGATTTTAACCTTGCCGCCCTTTACCGCATCCAGCGCTGGGCCGACGATCTTATCCGTCTCAACGAACCATTGGTCGGTCAGCATCGGCTCGATCACGACTTTGGAACGGTCGCCAAAGGGCTGCATGATCGGTTTGTTTTCGACCATGGGCACGGAGGTGGTGACCTCGTTGCCATCCTCGTCGGTTGAAGTCTCGGTTGTCATAACCGCGAGGCCTTCGTCGGTGATTTGCTCAACCACCAGTTTGCGGGCTTCAAAGCGATCCAGACCGCGGATGTCGTCAGGTACAAGGTTGATCGCGTCGACTTCGTTTTCGGTGAATTCCGCACCTTTCGCGTGGGCCTGCGCTTTGCCTGCCTCTTCGGAATAAGGCGCGCCATCTGCCCGCATTGCGCCTTTGGTGTCCATCAGGCGATACATCGGGATGCCGCCGCGCTTGGCGACTTGATAGTCGTTGAAGTCATGCGCGCCGGTGATTTTAACCGCGCCCGAGCCGAAGTCCGGATCCGGGTATTCATCGGTGATGATCGGGATCAGGCGGCGGTGTTCCTTGGGGCCGACGGGGATCTCGCAGAGCTTTCCGACGATCGGCGCGTAGCGTTCGTCGCTTGGGTGCACCGCAACAGCACCGTCGCCCAGCATGGTTTCAGGGCGAGTGGTGGCGATGGAGATATAGTCGCGCTCTTCCTCTAGCGTGACGTTCCCGTCTTCGTCTTTCTCGACGTAGGTATAGGTCGCGCCGCCCGCGAGCGGGTATTTGAAGTGCCACATATGGCCCGGTGTCTCAATGTTCTCCACTTCGAGATCCGAGATCGCGGTTTCAAAATGCGGGTCCCAATTCACGAGGCGTTTGCCGCGATAGATCAGGCCCTTGTTGTACATCTCGACAAAGACTTTGATGACCGCGTCATGGAAATTGCCGTCGGCCTCATCCGCTGGGGCTCCGGGTGCGCCGGACATAGTGAAAGCGGTGCGGTCGAAATCACAGCTCGCGCCGAGGCGTTTGAGTTGGTTGATGATGGTGCCGCCGGATTGGGCTTTCCACTCCCAAACCTTGTCGAGGAACTTTTCGCGACCCAGTTCACGGCGGCCCGCGTTGCCTGCTTCGGCGAGTTGGCGCTCCACGACCATTTGCGTCGCGATACCCGCGTGATCGGTGCCGGGCTGCCAGAGCGTGTCAAAACCCTGCATGCGTTTCCAGCGGATCAGGATGTCTTGGAGCGTGTTGTTGAACGCATGCCCCATGTGCAGAACGCCGGTGACATTCGGGGGTGGGATCATGATGCAATAGGTTGACGCTTCGGGCTTTGCGTTCGCGCCGGCTTTGAAGCATCCGGCCTCTTCCCAAGCGGTGAACAGACGGCTTTCGGCCTCGGCTGCGTTAAAGGTTTTTTCCATCGCCATGATGAGGGTCCTGCATAGGGTCGTGTCGTGTGTCCTAGGCGTCTTAGCGGATGCGAAGGGGGAGGGAAAGCAGCGAGTGAGTCTTGTGGGGCGTAACGAGGTATTTGAGTATTTTTAGCAGGATGAAACTGGGGGATCAGCGGGTTGGGATCACCCAGTCGCGGCCGCGGTCTGTGGTGACATATTCGGGCCATTTGAAGTTGATAGGTGGGGCGTAGTCGGCAAGTGGCGCGATCCAATCCGTGCCGCCGATGCCTCCGCCGGTGCGGTGGTTGAACTCCTCTGTGGCTTTGGTGAGCAGGTCGGGATCGGTGAGGCAATCTAGAGCTGTCATAGCGAGGGTTTGGGCCGCGCATTCGATCATTGGGTCGATGCAAGCGGGGTCTCCGCCAAGAGCGTTCATGGCCCAGGCGGGATAGGCTGTGCCTTTGGGGGCATTAAGGGCAGGGCGGCCAATGTAGAGCCGTACTGTGGGGGCGTGCCAGCAGTATTCGGTGTAGTCGTCAGAGGTGAAGTTTTTCTGGCTGGGTGGCAGGATCTCGCGGAGTTTGGCTTCGGCGTCTAGAGGGGGCGCGAGGGTTGAGATCATTGGCGAGAAGGGCTCGGCCATGGGCTCCATGCCGAGGTTTGACTGGATTTGGCGGGCAAAGGCTTTGGCGTCTTCGCCCCATTGCGGTGCGCCGACGGTTTCGAGGTTGGCGTAGGTGGCTTGGGCGAGGGCATGGTTTGCAAGGCCCGGGCGGGATTTGGCGACCCAGTGTTTGCGCCATGTGCAGTGACAGAGTTTGGCGGCCTGTTCGGCGAAATGGTCGAGGCCTGCGATGATACGATCCGCGTCGCTGATCTCAGATATACGGATGAAGTATTGGATCTGCGCGATCTGGGCGGGGATATTATCCGCCGTCGCCTGGCCGTGGGTGAGGATGGTTTCATTCATCGACCAGCTTTGACCGGCGGCCATGATGTGCTCGCGCAGGGCTTTGGCGTTGGTGTACATCTGCACCATCGCGTCCGTCGCGCCGGGGGCTCGGGCTGAGGCGTGGCTGGCGGGAATGGGCGAGCCGTCGTCGCTGGCCATCCAGGTTTCCGGTTCCTCGCAGGTGAATTCATAGATCACCCCATAGGCCGCGCCGCAATGGGTGTCCCAGCGCACGGTGTTGCAGAGCGGCGCTATATAGAATGGGTGAAAGGACAGCGCTGCGTCGAGGTCGTCGTAGTAGCCCGCTGCGGCGTGGAGAGGCTTAGAGCCGCGCAGTTTCTCGGCGGGCTCGCCGAAGAACTTGAGCCGACCCGGGATATTGTGCTTTTCCATCGCGGCCTTGCTGGCAAGAAACCCTGCGAGCGACGAGATGCCCAAAGCCGAGTGCGGATCTGTGTGACCTCCGGCATGTTCCGAGAGGCCTGCGCGAGGGGCTTTTTGCGGCTCTGCAGTTTGGCAATTGCCTGGGATGCCGTCGTATTCGGCGTAGCCTCCGATTGTGGGGCCTTCGCCGTTGGACCATGTGGCGCAAAAGGCAGTTGGCATGCCGGCGCTCGCCTCTTGAACGTCAAAGCCCTCGCGCCGCAACAGGTCCACATAGAAAGCCGCGGATTGATATTCGCGCCAGGCGGTCTCGCCATAAACCCAGATTTGGCGGCACCATCTGGAATACTCCGGCATCCGCGCAAGGACGTCAGCGCGGGCGAAGTCTTTGATGTCGGTCATGGGCTGCCTCCTGAACTTGAGGCGAGCTTAGGAGGAGGGGGCTTTGAAGTGCAAGCTTAGATGCCGGGCACCAAGGGAACGCCGCAGCCCGCCAAGAAAAGGAGAGATGTTGCGACTGTGATTTTGAAAACTGTGGTCAAATTTACGCCTGTTGTTTTTGTGCAGATGACCATGCCAGCGTGTGCAAAGCAAGAGTGGCGGGCCCGCAATCGCAGCCGTGGGGTTATCTCATTCCCGAGGACCTGTATATACAGGTGGGCGCCAGGTAAGTGGACCAGGATCCAAACAGAGCCAGCTCCCTCGGAATTGCGTAAGGCCACCGGAATGCAACCGTATCACGAGAAGGGCAGAACCCGCCAAGCGTCTACCTAGGGCTTTGCACCGTGCTGCGCAAGGTGGGTTGATTTTTGTTCACGAATTGTTCACATTTGCGAAATGGGTATTTTGACCGACACAGATCTGCAACCAGGGCAGCTTTTAGCACGCGGTGTGTCGCGGCATCTGCGGGCGCTGGGCTTTGTGGGGCTTGAGGAATTCGTGCCAGAGCGGGGCAAACGCGTGGATGTCATGGCGCTGGGCCCAAAAGGCGAGCTTTGGGTGATCGAATGCAAATCCAGCCGCGCCGATTTTCAGAGTGACAGCAAATGGGAAGGCTATCTAGAGTGGTGTGACCGCTATTTCTGGGCGGTGGATACCGAGTTTCCTACCGACTTACTGCCGTCTGAAACGGGTCTGATTATCGCGGATGCCTATGATGCGGAGATCGTTCGCATGGCGCCCGAAGACAAACTGGCCCCCGCGCGCCGCAAGAAAGTTATCCAGAAATTCGCGATGGATTCTGCGCGCAGGCTGCAGAGGTATCGGGATCCGCGTTTGGCGCCTTTGCCAGACGACAGCTGATTATTTTGAAAGTTTGCGCGCCGTTTCGGCGGCTGCCCGGATCTCTTCTGCGATTTCTTCGGCTTCTTCAGGGTCAAAATCCATCGGGATCTCAACACCGCCTGCCTCAATAAAGATCCGCACGAAGCCCTGATCGGTTGGGCCGATTTGAAGGTTTGCTTCCATGTCGCGTTCTGTGTTGATGCCCATCGGGTGCAAAGTCCTTTTCGATCGTCGCTACGCGCCGCACTATCGTGCATTCACACGGTCGCTTCAATAGCGCTACGCCGAGTTTCTGAACGCGCGAGGCGGGGATTTTTGCCTTTTGGTCGCCATGAAAGCTGACGCGCGGGTCAGCTGCGAACGATTCGTGCTTGTGGATAACTCTGGTGATTTTGCGATTGCAGCGTAATTTTCTTCCGATATACCGCAAAATATGCCGTCAAAATTTCAAAATGCACAAAATATGGGCGAATACCCCAATATTTTGTTGACCCAGCGGAAATCCGCCTATGACAATTTGACGCGGTCACACGGAACCTCCGCTGCAATGCGTGACCAAACTTGCTGCCGCGGAAAACAAAAAGAGGGACTAACAATGTTAGATAATGCGAAGAAGGCCATTGGCGCCTTAACAGAGATCGGCATCGCGCTTTTAGCGCTGGCGATCGTGGCGTCGCTTTTGGTTGGCCCATCCAACATGGCATTCCTGGGGGATGTCGTTGGCAATATCACCGCACTGGTCTCACAGCTTGGTAGTGCTGGTCTGGCGGGTCTGATCTCGCTGGGCGTCGTGCTCTGGCTGTTTAGAGGCTGATCTCTCGCTCTCCCAATAGCACCCACCAAAAAGGGCCAATCCCATGACCAGATTTTCCGACTTTCTCACCTCTGTGCAACGTGTCTTTCGACAGGTCACCGAGACGGGATTCGTTTTTCTGGGCTTTGTCGTCTTGGTCTATCTGCTGTTGGGAGAGCAATCCGGCGATTTCGTGATCTCTGTCATCGCCAATATCTCGGTTCTGGTGAACGTCGTCACCCCGCAGGTCCTTGCAGCTGTGGGATTGGGGTTGGCTCTGATCGCCGTGGTAAAAAACCGCAGAGAATGATCTAAATGCGGCTTGACGCTCTTAAGCGAACAGCCTAAGTCAGCCGTCACCAACGTGCCGCCTTAGCTCAGTAGGTTAGAGCGCTTGATTGTGGATCAAGAGGTCCCCCGTTCGAGCCGGGGAGGCGGTACCATTTCTTTCAAAATTGAACGTTGCGCCTTTCGAGAGCAGAGATGCCTCCGGCGGGGATATTTCTGGCAAGAGAAACAGCACATTCATCTTGCGAGAAATGCTCTGAGGTGAATGGGAGGGATTGCCCGCAATCCCGGACAGAGGGGCAAAGCCCCTATTTGATCTCGATCGTTTGCTTGAGCTGCCCGGTCATGGCGTCAAAGATCAGGATCTGATTGTCAGCTGTCACAACCGCGTACCATGTGTCGCCGCGAGTAAAGGCTGTGGCCTCTGAGCCATCCGGCAGCTCGATGCTTTCGGGCATCTCGGGGCCCGAACTATAGAAACGGGTGACAAGCAGGCCGACCACGACTACAAGCCCGCCAATCATTACCACCGTCAGCACTGTGATCAGCTGGCGCAGAAACCGCAGGTTGGCCGGTTCGACCGGTTCAGGAGTGTCATCCATGTCGTCTGCTCGCGTTACATTTCAGATCGCGGAAAATCCGCCTGCGCGTCTTGATAAGGCCTTGGCGCGCGATGTGCCAGCAGAAGCTGCGCTGAGCCGGACGCGGTTGGCGCGGCTGATGGAGCAGGGGGCTGTGCTGGTAAATGGCGTGGTGGCGACAGATCCCAAAGGCAAGATTGCCGAAGGGGCAGAGGTGGAAATCACTTTGCCAATTGCGGATGAAAGCCACATTGGCCCAGAAGACATCCCGCTTGAGGTCATCTTTGAAGATGAAGACCTCATCGTCATCAATAAACCCGCTGGCATGGTGGTACATCCAGCGCCGGGCACGCCCAGTGGCACCTTGGTAAATGCTCTGCTTCATCACTGTGGGGACACATTGTCAGGCGTCGGGGGCGAAAAGCGTCCGGGCATTGTGCACCGGATCGACAAAGAGACCTCGGGGCTTCTTGTGGTCGCGAAATCGGATCGCGCGCATCATGGTCTGGCCAAGCAATTTGAGAAACACACCGTCGAGCGGTACTATCGCGCGGTCGTTTATGGCGTGCCTGACGCCAATGATCCGCGGCTGCGCGGTGTGCGCGGTGTGAATTTTGAGTCTGGCAATATCATGAAGATCACCACCCAGCTCGCGCGCCACAAAACTGATCGCCAGAAACAAGCGGTGTTGTTTGAGGGCGGGCGTCACGCGGTGACGCGCTCTCGGATCGTCGAGACCTATGGCACGCCCGAAGTTGCCTCGATGGTAGAATGTTGGCTGGAAACCGGCCGCACGCATCAGATCCGTGTGCATCTGACCCACGCAGGCCATTCTCTGATCGGAGATCCGACTTATGGCGGTAAACGCAAGCTCTCGGAAAAGGCGTTGAGCCAACAGGGCATCCAAGCGGCGCGCAACTTTGATCGTCAGGCGCTACATGCGGCGGTTTTGGGTTTTGAGCATCCGCTCACTGGCGATGCGATGCGCTTTGAAGCGCCCATTCCCGAAGATATGAACGCTCTGATTAAGGCTTTGGCGCAGCCCAAGGCTTGAAACATTTCGCCCTAAGGGCGGCTTACAAAATCCGTTGATTTGTAAAATGCGCACAAGCGATATGCGTTAATGCATGGAAGTTTCGCTTTCCTTATGCGCCCCCAAATGACACATATTGCACGTCTGTGTGAGCACACACGCCCGTGACTTCCAAGTTAACCAGCCGTGCGTTCATACTCTCTAAAGAATTTCACTCTAACCCGCTTGAAACGCGTCAGCACCATGCCTATCTGGATGTTAAGCGTTTAAACATTGAAGGGGACAGGACATGAGCAACTACGCAAACTTGCCAGCGCCGACGCCGGAAGGCGGTCTCAACCGGTATATGCAGGAAATCCGCAAATTCCCGCTTTTGGAGCCGGAAGAAGAGTATATGCTGGCCAAAGCTTGGGTCGAGAAAGAAGACACCAAAGCGGCCCATAAGATGGTCACAAGCCACCTGCGTCTCGCGGCGAAAATCGCCATGGGTTATCGCGGCTATGGGTTGCCTCAGGCCGAAGTGATTTCTGAGGCCAATGTGGGTCTGATGCAGGCCGTAAAGCGTTTTGACCCTGAAAAAGGCTTCCGTCTGGCGACCTATGCCATGTGGTGGATCCGCGCGAGCATTCAGGAATATATCCTGCGCTCGTGGTCCTTGGTGAAGCTGGGCACAACCAGCGCGCAGAAGAAGCTTTTCTTCAACCTGCGCAAGGCGAAAGCCCGCATTGGTGCCTTGGAAGAAGGCGACATGCGCCCCGAGAACGTTGCGCAGATCGCTCATGATCTTGGCGTGACAGAAGACGAGGTCATTTCCATGAACCGACGCCTCTCTGGCGGTGATGCGTCTTTGAACGCGACCGTCGGCTCTGAAGGCGAAGGCACCATGCAATGGCAGGATTGGCTCGAGGACGAAGATGCTGACCAGGCCGCAGACTATGAGGCTCGAGACGAGCTTGAGGCCCGTCGCGAGCTCTTGGCCGAGGCGATGGATGTGCTGAATGACCGTGAAAAGGACATTCTGATCCAGCGCCGTCTGCAAGATCAGGCGGTGACGCTTGAAGACCTGTCCGGTCAATACGACGTCAGCCGTGAGCGGATCCGTCAGATCGAGGTCCGTGCCTTTGAAAAGCTGCAGCTGCGCATGCGCGAGCTGGCGCAAAACAAGGGCATGCTGGTCTCAGCCTAAGAGGCTGCATTTCTTACATTTGAAAAAATTGACGAGCCGGGGACGATCCGGCTCGCCCTAAACTTGTTTCTTTGACATCGGAGGATGCCATGACGAACACGGAACAGCACCACTATTCAGAGACCGAGACACCTAAAGGCGGCACCTGGAAACGCGGCCTGCATATGCTGATCTTTTTAATTCTTTTCGGCGTCGCGGAATCGCTTTTGGCCCTTGGCGCGATCCTGCAGTTCTTCTGGTATCTCTTTGCGGGTCGCCGCAACGAATTGATCGCCGACATTGGTCGAGACCTCAGCGTCTGGATGAAGGATGTGGTCGATTTCCAAACCGGGAATACCGAGGTCCGCCCTTTCCCGTGGGATAAATCCACGCAATAAGACAAAGCCTTTACCTCAGCCCCGTCACGTGTAGTGTGATTGCGCTAACAGATCTTGGGAGGGGGGCTGATATGACACCTGTCAAATGGGGCGTATTGGGCGCGTCGAAATTCGCGTTGAACTATATGGCGCCCGCCATTCATGCGGCAGAGGGTGCAGAATTTGCCGTGCTTGCGACCTCTTCAGTTGACAAAGCCGCACCGTTTCAGGCCTTTTGCCCAAACTTGCGTGTGCATCTGTCCTATGACGATCTGCTGGCCGATCCCGAGATCGACGCGATTTATATTCCTCTGCCCAATCACCTGCATGTGGAATGGACAATCAAAGCGCTCGAGGCGGGCAAACATGTGCTCTGTGAAAAACCGATTGCCATGCAGGAGGCAGAGTTCGACCAGTTGATCTCCGCGCGCGACAAATCAGGTCTTCTGGCGGCAGAGGCCTATATGATCCTGCATCATCCTCAGTGGCATCTGACGCGTGATTTGGTTCAGCAGGGCATGATTGGCAAGCTTAGGCATGTCAGCGGCAAATTCTCTTTTGACAATCGCAAAGACACAGGAAACATCCGCAACCGGCCCGAAACTGGCGGCGGGGGGCTCAGGGATATCGGGGTCTATGTCTTTGGCTCTGCGCGGTTTGTGACGGGGGTGGAGGCCAGCGATATTTCGGCGCGGGTGCGGTTTGAGAATGGCGTTGATGTGGTGGCTGACGTGCAGGGCCGCTTTGGCGATGCGCTTTATACGGCCTATGTCAGCACGCGCATGCATCCCTATCAAGAGATGGTGTTTCATGGCGAGAAGGGCGTGATCCGACTGACTGCGCCATTCAACGCGCGGGTATTTGGCGAGGCACGGGTTGAGTTACACACGGTTGGGCATACTGGTGGGGGGACTGTCTCGACGCAGCGGTTTCCGGCAGATGACCACTACAAGCTACAGGTCGAGGCCTTTGGACGGGCGGTGCGTGAGGGTGGTGATTACCCTGTGCCACTAGAGTTCTCGCGCGGAACCCAAGCTATGATCGACAAAGTGTTTGAGGTTGCGCGCGAAGTCTAAGTGAACTTGCGTGGTCAAGCATCTCCGCGCTAGGGTCGTAGTTCTGAAAAGGAGGCGACTATGGCCGGAGGCTGGGCCCGCGATGGGGCGGTGAGCGAACAGATTGAAGCGTCGATTTCAGACGAGCTCGCGCGCATGAAAGCACGGCAGGTTCCTGTCGGTGAAAGCCTTACCCATTGCGCGGAATGCGAAGAAGAAATCCCCGAAAAACGCCGCGTGGCTTTGCCGGGGGTGAAGCTCTGTATTGACTGCCAACAGGAACGCGATCAGGCGTTTCAGGCGCGGGGTGGGATCAACAGGCGTGGCTCAAAAGACAGTCAGTTGAAATAGGGGCTTTGCCCCTCAGCCCTCGCGGTCTTCACCCCAGGATATTTGGGCAAGAGAAAGGCCATTTCATCTTGCCCAAAATACTCTCGCCGAAGGCATCACGCGTTAGCGTGATCAGGCCTCCATCGCCTCAAGCTCGTCGATCATATCAGAGATCATGCTGAGGCCTTTGTCCCAGAATTTCGGATCGGAGGCGTCCAGGCCAAATGGCGCCAACAGCTCTTTGTGGTGTTTGGAGCCGCCAGCTTTGAGCATGTCGAAGTATTTCTCTTCAAAGCCTTCATCGCCCTCTGCGTAAACAGCATAGAGTGCGTTCACCAAGCCGTCGCCAAAGGCATAGGCATAGACGTAAAACGGCGAGTGCACGAAGTGGGGGATATAGGCCCAGAAGGTCTCGTAGCCTTCCATGAAGTCAAACGCTGGGCCGAGGCTTTCGGCTTGGACGGACATCCAGAGCGCGTTGATATCCTCGGGCGTCAGTTCGCTTTCGCGGCGGGCGGCGTGGAGTTTGCATTCGAAATCGTAGAAGGCGATCTGGCGCACGACCGTATTGATCATATCCTCGACTTTGCCGGCCAAGAGCACTTTGCGTTGTTCCTGGGTTTCAGCCGCATCGAGCATTTTTCGGAAGGTGAGCATTTCGCCAAAGACAGATGCTGTTTCCGCCAAAGTCAGCGGGGTGGAGGAGAGCATTTCGCCTTGCTCTGCCGCCAGCACTTGGTGGACGCCGTGGCCCAATTCATGCGCCAAGGTCATCACGTCACGCGGTTTGCCGAGATAGTTCAGCATTACGTAGGGGTGGACGTTGGTCACGGTCGGATGGGCGAAAGCGCCGGGGGCTTTGCCTGGTTTGACGCCTGCATCGATCCAGCCGTCGGTGAAAAACGGCTCAGCGATTTCGGCCATGCGCGGATCAAACGCTGCATAGGCGTCAGAGACGGTTTTGCGTGCCTCATCCCAATCCACGATGCGCGGATCATCCATTGGCAGGGGCGCGTTGCGGTCCCAGACCTGCATTGTGTCCAAGCCAAGCCATTTGCGTTTCAGCTCATAGTAGCGATGGCTCAATTTCGGATAGGCCGCGACGACTGCGTTGCGGAGCGCTTCGACCACCTCGGGTTCCACGTGGTTGGACAGGTGCCGCCCCGTTTGTGCCGTTGGCATATTGCGCCAGCGGTCCATGACCTCTTTTTCCTTGGCCTGGGTGTTGTGGACGCGGGCAAAGGTTTTGATGTTGCTGCCAAGCACACGCGCTACCTCGCGGGCGGCGGCCTCGCGTTTGCTGCGGTCCGGGTCGGTCAGGAAGTTCAGCGTGGCTTCGATATTGAGGGTCTCGCCCTCCATGTCGAACTCGAGCCCTGCGATGGTTTCGTCAAACAGCCGCTCCCAAGCATCGCCGACGACACCGAGGTCATGCAGGAATTTCTCCATCTCGTCAGAGAGTTGGTGCGGTTTCATCGCGCGGATGCGGTCAAGGACGGGTTTGTAGCGGGCGAGGCCTTCGTTGGCGGCCATGAGGCCCGCGAGGTGGTCGTCCTCAAGGCGGTTTAGCTCCAGCGTGAAGAAGACCAGAGGGGTAGAGAAATCGGTCAGTTGTTCCTGACAATTCGCCATGAACTGCGCGCGCTCAGCATCAACGGTCATCTGGTAATACCGTAGACCCGCATAGGACATGATGCGGCCCGAGACCTGGCTGATCTTTTCGTTACGCTCAATGCAGGTGAGCATTTCAGAAGCATCCAGATCGGCCAGTTTGCCTTGGTAGTCGGCGGCAAAGGCGGAACATTCTTTCTCCAAAAACGACAGATCCGCTTCAAGTTCAGGTGCGTCCGGAGAGGTGTAGAGGTCGCTCAGATCCCATTCCGGCAGATCGCCGAGGTTCTCGCTGCCAGAGCTGGCATTTGCGTCACGCACTGCGGCGGGCAGCGGGAAGGGCAAGGTGAACATCGGTGGGCCTCATCTGTGAATTGCTCTTGGATCACAGATAGGCAGAGGGGGGGCGAAGGTGCAAGGGCTGCCGCTTAGCAATGTTGTGAAAACAGTTTCGCCATGGCTACAATGGCCGGGCCGCGCATGGCTTTGCTGTCCATCAGAACTTCGTGTTTGCCGCGCGGGATCAGCATGAGTTCGCCTTTGGGCCAACGCGCCATGCGGTTCTCTATGCCAGAGGGGTTCACGATGTCTTCGTCCGAGCCGACGATGGTCAGGCAAGGCAGGCTAGGGGAGGGGATCTTTTCCAAGGCTTCGGTTTCTTTGAAGGCCTCATAGACCCATTGGTAGGAAAACCCTGCGACCACCAGTTCGGGGTTGGCGCGGGCCTGATCCTGCATGCGGACATACATGGCGCTGTCGGTCGTCAGGCCGTTGTCGGGGAATGTGTCATGCAGCACATAGATCTCTTTGCTGCCGCCCGGGGCGAAGTGTGCGCCAAAGCCGGTCTTGGTCGCAGCACCACCAAGCATTTTGCCGAAAGTGCGCACCAACGCCGTAGATCCAAGCCCCCACATAGGTCCTGAAAACGCGGCGGCCTTCACGTCTAGCCCACGATAGAGCGCCCGCAGGCCGATGCAGCCGCCCATGGAATGCCCAAGCAGATACCAGGGTTTCGGCAGCTCCAGCGCCTCGGCAGCGGCAATCGCTGCGTCCATGTCGATTTGATAGTCAGCAAAGTCATCCACGTGGCCGACCCGGTGGTCATCCGCCACACGATCAGCAAGGCCCTGACCGCGCCAGTCAATCGCATAGACGCCATAGCCATGCTCTGCGAAATCCGCGGCCGTTACAGCGTATTTCTCGATATATTCCGTGCGTCCTGGAAACAGCAAAACGGTTCCCTTTGCTTTGGGAACCGCCCAATGTGCGACGCGCAGTCGGATGTCATCCGCAGTCTTCACCCAATAGGCCTCGGCAAGAGGCTCATTCGGGATTGTTGCGTGGTAGGGTGCGGATGACAGGTTCATTAGCCCAGAACACCGCCCAGCTTCATCGCCATGCCCATGTCGCCGTCAACGGACAGACGGCCGCCCATGAAGGCTGCGGTTGGGTTCAGCTCGCCTTCGAGAATTTCCTGGAAGGTGTCGGCATCCGCCGTCAGGGTCACGTCGGTGTCATCATCGCTCGCGCGCACGCCGTCGCCGTCGATGACAATCGAGCCTTCGCCTTCGATTTCAAATTTCGCAGAGCCGTCGAACGCGTCGCCGCCCAGTTTTTCAGTCAGAGCCTCTACGGCCTTGGTCACGATATCGCTCATGGTCCAACCTTTCTTAGATGTGATCCACAGAAGGCTGGTAAATCCCTCCGTTCAGGTTACATTTATGACTGATATGCTTCGCTTACCACATATTCTTAAACTTGCCGTGGCGGCAGTTATGTTTGCCATACTTGGTGGCGTCGCAGTGGCGCAAGACCGTTTGGATGGCTTGATGCAAGAGTTGCGTGAGGCGGATGCGACGGCGGCGCAACGGATCTCTGGGGAAATCGAGCTTTTGTGGCGGAAATCCGGGTCCGCGTCGGCAGATTTTCTGCTCAAACGTGGCTTGGATGCTTTGGAACGCGGCGAGGTTGAGGCGGCGGTCGATCACCTCTCGGCCCTGACCGATCATGCGCCGGAATTCGCCGAGGGCTGGGTCAGCCGGGCCGGGGCGTTTGTGCGCATGGGCTATTACGGCATGGCGTTGTCTGATCTGGAACATGCTTTGGCGATCAACCCGCAGCATTATGAGGCGATCTATGGGCTGGGCGTGATCCTGGAAACCATTGGCCGGCCTGCGGATGCCTTTGAGGCGATGGAGCTTTTGCAGACTATACATCCCCATTATCCCGACCTATCTGAGACCATGGCGCGGCTTGAGCCGCTGGCAAAGGGTCAGACCCTCTAATTCAAAGGCAACACGATGGCGCAGCAGGGGCGGGTGACCGCGGTCTTGGGACCGACCAATACGGGTAAAACCCATTTGGCGATTGAACGTATGCTGGGCCATCGCACCGGTGTGATTGGCCTGCCTTTGCGCCTTCTGGCGCGCGAGGTCTATGACAAGATCGTTGCCGTGCGCGGGCCGTCCGTGGTGGCTCTGGTCACCGGCGAAGAACGCATTCTGCCGCCGCGCGCGCAATATTGGGTTTGTACGGTTGAGGCGATGCCCGAGGGCATGGGCTGCGATTTTCTTGCCGTGGATGAAATCCAGCTTTGCGCCGATCCCGAGCGGGGGCATGTGTTTACAGATCGTCTGCTGCGGGCGCGGGGCTTGCATGAGACGATGTTTCTTGGGTCTGACTCCATGCGTGGCGTCATTGCCGATCTGATCCCAGAGGTCCAGTTCATCCGGCGGGAACGCATGTCGACGCTAAGCTACTCTGGCAGCCGCAAGATTTCCCGAATGCAGCCGAGGTCGGCGATTGTCAGTTTTTCGGTCGACAACCTCTATGCGATTGCCGAGCTTATGAAGCGGCAAAAAGGCGGGGCGGCCGTGGTCATGGGCGCGCTCAGCCCACGCACACGCAACGCGCAGGTGGCACTCTATCAGAATGGCGATGTGGATTTTCTCGTGGCCACCGATGCGATTGGCATGGGGCTGAACCTCGATATCGACCACGTGGCTTTTGCGGGCACCAACAAGTTTGATGGTCGCCGGATGCGCGATTTGATGCCGAACGAGCTGGCCCAGATTGCGGGTCGCGCGGGGCGGGGCATGAGTCATGGCACCTTTGGGGTGACGGGCGAAGCGCGGCCCTTGGATGAACCCGTGGCCGAAGCCATCATGGAGCATCGCTTTGCGCCTGTGCGCAAGCTGGTCTGGCGGAATGCGGACTTGCGGTTTGGCCACATTGATGCGTTGATCAACAGCCTTGAAGAGCCCACCAGCGACGAGCGACTGGTCAAGGCGCGCGAAGCGGATGACCTTATGGCGTTGAAAACCTTGGCTCGCGAGGCGGAGATCCGGGCCCGTGCCAGTGACGCCAAATCGGTGCGACTGTTGTGGGATGTCTGCCGTGTGCCGGACTTTCGCGGGATCAGTCATAACGAGCACGCAAGTCTCCTCGAGGGCATCTACACGCACCTGCATGAGCGCGGCTCGATCCCCAACGACTGGTTCTTACGTCAGGTCAAGCGATTCGACCGTGTGGACGGGAACATCGATACCCT
>JABSOU010000087.1 GCA_013215215.1 Cognatishimia sp.
CCGACTATTCAATCCGCAGATCTGTGGCGGGAAAGCGGGCGCTATGATGCCTATGGCGAAGAGATGCTGCGCCTGAAAGACCGTCATGATCGCGATATGCTGTTTACGCCGACCGCCGAAGAGCTGATCACCGATATCTTCCGCGGTCATGTGAACAGCTACAAAGACCTGCCGCTGACCATGTATCAGATCCAATGGAAATTCCGCGACGAACGCCGTCCACGCTTTGGCGTGATGCGGGGTCGTGAGTTCTATATGAAGGACGGCTACAACTTTGACCTCACCAAAGAGGACGCGCTGCACGCCTATAACCGCCATTTGGTGAGCTACCTGCGCACCTATGAGCGCATGGGCCTTCAAGCCATCCCAATGCGGGCTGATGGTGGGCCGATTGGCGGCGACTACACACATGAGTTCCTTGTGCTGGCCGAGACCGGTGAATCCGAGGTGTTCTACGATAGCGCTGTGACGGATCTGACCTTTGGCGACCGTGAGATCGACTACGACTCGGTTGAGCAATGTCAGGGCGTTCTTGAGGAGTTCACCAGCCGTTATGCGCGTACCGATGAGACCCATGACGAAGCGCTGTTTAACGAGATCCCAGAAGAGCGTCGCCGCACCGCGCGCGGTATCGAGGTCGGGCAGATCTTCTACTTTGGCACCAAATACTCTGAGGCGATGAATGCCACGGTGCAGGACACCGACGGAAAGAACGTCCCTGTCCACATGGGCAGCCACGGCATCGGTGTGTCTCGTCTCTTGGGTGCGATCATCGAAGCGTCGCATGACGACAAAGGCATCATCTGGCCCGAAGGCGTGACCCCGTTCCATGTGGGCATCGTGAACCTTAAGCAAGGCGACGACGAAGCAGACGCCGCGTGCGAGGCGCTCTATAAGAGCTTTGCCGCGCTGGGCCTTGAGGCGCTCTATGATGACCGCAAAGAGCGGGCAGGGGGTAAATTCGCGACGATGGATCTGATTGGTCTGCCATGGCGGATCACAGTCGGGCCTCGCGGGCTGAAGAACGGTGTTGTGGAGCTGACCAGCCGTCGCACGGGCGAAAGCGAAGAGATGCCGCCAGAGGCAGCGGTCGCCAAGATCGCGGAAATCTACGCAAACCACCGCGTCGTTGGGATGTAAGCCATATGAAAACGATCCTCGCTTTTGGTGACAGTCTGACCTGGGGCTCATGCCCCTTTACCGCAGGACGTCACCCGAAAGAGGATCGTTGGCCCGAGGCCATGGCCGCAGGCCTTCCGGGCGTCCAGGTCATCACCGAAGGCTTACGTGGTCGCACAACCGCCTATTTCCGCCCCGGGGTCGCCGAATATCGCGGCGACCTGCATCTGCCGACCTTGCTGCACACCCATGCGCCGCTTGATCTGGTCATGATCATGCTGGGCACCAATGACATCTATTCCAACATGCCGATGCATCACATCTGGTGGGGCTTGCGCCGCCTGGTCGAGATCGTGCGCACGCATCCCTTTGGGCATCCGGATCATAAAACGCCAGAGGTTTTGCTGATCGCACCGCCCACATTCACCGGCGGCAAGTTCCTTGGGATCGATGATGCTATGGCGGCAGAGAGCCGCAAGATTGGGGCCATGGTCGCGGAATTGGCGCAGGAATTTGATGTGCCTTTCTTTGATGCAGCCACCGTCGCCCATGCCGAAGCAGGCGACGGCCTCCACCTTGAGGCGCATGTGTCCCGCGCGCTGGGCGAGGCCATGCAAGCGCCGGTCAGGACGCTTCTAGACCTTTAGGGGTAAGCCGCTCTCCGTTTTCCCCTGTCTTTATTGGCCATTTCGAGGTATTTTGGCTGAAAAGAACAAGAGGAAAGCAGTATGATTGCACGCGCATTGGCCCTCTTGGGCGGGATGGCTGGCGGGGTTAGCCTGTCGCAATTCCCAGAGTATTCGCAACAATATATCCAGCGATTGGCCGGAGCCGTCGATGAGCTGACGCTCTTTGTCGAAGGCTTTGATGCGGACGCAACCTCCGTTGGTTTGACCCGCGAAGCAGCACTTGAGGACATGGCCGCGAGTGGCGACCTAGGCGCCGCGCGGGCGGAAACCATTGGCACAACGATTGTCAGGTATGAAAAAATGAGCGCCGCGCTTGAGGTTTTGCAAAGCTCGGGACCTTTCACACGCGCTTATAATGCGATCCAATTCAATGACTTGGATGTGGCGCGCGCGGCTGCGGATGATTTCAAACCAGCGGTCCCAGTAACCTTTGAGGGCGCGGTTTTCACAGGTTTCGGCTTTATCGGCGGCTGGATCGCGATTGCCTTGACCTTAGGCATTCTGCGCCGCCTGATCTTTGGGCGAAGACGCGCTGGCGTGGCTTGACCCCCCTATGAGCGCCTCATAGGGTGCGCGCAACAAGCCCCGGAGCAGATATGGCAGGCACACCTCCTTTTTCGCGATTTGAATGGATGATCGCCTGGCGCTACTTGCGCGCCCGCCGTGCTGAGGGCGGCGTGTCGGTGATGACCTGGATCAGCTTGATTGGAATCACGCTGGCTGTCTTCGCGTTGATCGCGACATTGGCTGTAAGGTCAGGTTTTCGCACGGAATTTGTCGATACGATCCTCGGCGCAAACGCTCATGTAACGGTCTACAACAGCGCTATTGTGACCGAGCGCGGGCAGCTTGATCGCACCATCAAAAACTATGACGAGCTGGCCGAGACCCTGCGTCAGGTCGATGGCGTCACACGCGCAGCGCCTCTGGTCAAAGGGCAGGTCATGGCGAACCTGCGCAATCGCAATGCAGGGGTCGAAGTTTTTGGGATCTCGTCCGAGAACCTTGCAACCATTCCAAGGATCGCGAACCCTGAGACGTCCAGCGGCGACATCGCACGCTTTGATGATGGCATCGCGATTGGGTCCGGTGTTGCGCGGGAATTGGGTCTTTCGCTTGGGGACAAGATCAAGCTGATTTCGCCCAATGGGGTGCGCACAGCCTTTGGCGTCAGCCCACGCGTTGTCAGCTATGATGTGGTCTATATTTTCACTGCGGGCCGTTATGATATTGACCGCACGCGTGTTTACCTGCCCTTTGAGGCCGCGCAGAGTTTCTTCAATATGGAGGGGGCGGCCAATGAGATCGAGGTGATGGTCGAAGATCCTGAAAGCGTTGATCTTTTGACATTAGACATATTGCGCGTTGCCGGGGATCGCGCGCTTTTGTGGACCTGGCGGGACACGTCGGGCGGGTTTCTGAGGGCCTTGGAAATCGAGGATAATGTGATGTTTATCATCCTCTCAATCCTTGTTCTGATTGCGGCGATGAACATCGTTTCAGGCCTGATTATGCTGGTGAAAAACAAAGGCAGCGACATCGGGATCCTACGCACCATGGGCCTGTCTGAGGGATCGGTGCTGCGCGTGTTCTTTATCTGCGGGGCCTTCACGGGCGTGATCGGCACTTTGATGGGCGTGGTCCTAGGGTGCCTCTTCGCGATCTACATCGACCCGATCTTCTCCTTCGTGAACTTTGTCGCAGGCGGAGGCGTTTGGGATCCTGCGGTGCGTGGGATCTATCATTTGCCCGCCGAACTGCGGCTTGAAGACGTGCTTAGGGCCGTCTTCCTGAGCCTTGGATTGTCCTTTGTGGTGACCATCTTCCCAGCCCGTCGCGCGGCGCGGATGAACCCGGTGGAGGCCTTGCGCTATGAGTGATGCTGTGCTGAGCCTCACAGGCGTAAAAAAGTCTTATAACAAGGGCTTGGCGAATGAAGTCAATGTGCTCTCGGGTTGCGATCTGACGCTGAACGCGGGCGAAGTGGTTGCCTTGGTGGCACCCTCTGGCTCGGGCAAATCGACACTTTTGCACATCGCGGGCCTTTTGGATGAAGCTGACGAAGGGTCGGTCACGCTTGCAGGGACCGATGTGTCGGGTCAATCTGATCGACGGCGCACTGCCGCGCGGCGCGAGGATGTGGGCTTTGTCTATCAGTTCCACCATCTGCTGCCTGAATTTATCGCACTGGAAAACATCACTTTGCCGCAGCTCGCCAATGGGGTTTCCGCCCAAGCCGCTAAGGCGCGGGCCATTGAGCTGCTGACCTCGGTTGATGTCGCCCATCGCGCCTCCCACCGTCCTGCGGAGCTGTCCGGGGGCGAGCAACAACGGGTGGCTTTCTGTCGCGCGCTCGCAAACGCGCCGCGGGTTTTGTTGGCGGATGAGCCGACGGGGAATTTGGACCCAGCCACTTCCGACACGGTGTTTGAGGCGCTTATGACGCTCGTGCGCGGCTCGGGCATGGCGGCTTTGATCGCGACCCATAACCTCGAACTCGCCGCGCGCATGGACCGTGTAGTGCGTCTTGAAGACGGGAAGCTGGTCTAGGTCTTTTGAATGACGAAAAGTCCTGTGGCCATTAATGCGATGCCGCCCGCGCGGTTCAAAGTGATTGGAGAGACCTGTGCGCCAAAGAGGCCGAAATGGTCAATCGCAGCCGCTGAGATCATTTGCCCCAAAAGCACAAAAAACACCGCATTCCCAACCCCGAAATGCGGTGCGACATAGGTGATCGAAAGCACATAGAAGGCGACCAAACAGCCTCCAAGGAATAGATGTTTCGGGGTGCCAGGCAGGGAAGACAGAGCGCCTGCGCTGCGAGTAAGCAAAAGCACAACGATGGCGCAAGAGAGAGCAACAGTGAAAAGGATCACCGAGGCCGCGACGGGATGACCGAGCTGTTGCCCCAGCGCGGCATTGAGGGCCGCAAGGATAGGAATTCCAATGCCGGCAAGCAGCATGGTTAGGGCGTAGGTCGTCATATGTGGCATTACCTAATCCATCGTTTTCTTTAACTTGCGCAAGGCGTAGCAATCTGTCACCTGCAAATTTTTGTGACGTGGCGCTCTTCGCTTAGACGCTCATCGCTAAGGTTCGACTAATCTCGGTGAGACCGCGCCCTGACTGATCCATCCAAGTATTGAACGCCGCCTGAACCGCGCGCATGGCGGTTTTGGAGGTCGCCGGCTTTTCGATCACTCCCTCTACAATCAACCGCGCGGTCACGTCTTGGGACAATAGAAAACTGTCTTTGCCCTGGAAGCGCAGCGAATAGCCCGCCGCAAAACCGCCAAGCCGCGATCCGCGTTTTTTCAAGAGCTCAAGAAGAGAGATGTAATCGGTCGACGGCCACCCTGCGATGACTTTGGAGATGCCGCCGTCTTCGCGCATCTCTTGAATGAAAATCGCATTGTCGATCACAGACCGAAGCTTGGTCCCATTGCGCACAACCGCTTTGTTGGACAGCAGCGCATCAAACTCTTCGTCATTGAAAAAGGCCACGCGATTTACGTCAAAGCCGGAAAACGCTTCTTCAAATCCGTCCCATTTGGCCTCAATCACTTTCCAGTTAAACCCGGCCTGAAAGATGCTCTTGGTGAATTGCGACAGCCAACGGTCCTCGGGAATTTTCAGCAACTCTGCGGCAGGCAGAGGTTTGTCGATCATCGCCTCCAGCGCTTCAGCACCGCCTTTGCGTGCCGCTGCAATGTCAAAGATCTCTTGATAGCTGCGCATTTGGCGCTCCTTGCGTTCACAATTCTTAATGCCAAGCCTAGAAACAAAGCAAAATCACGCCAAGGGATTGTTTTGCTCTTTTCCTCAATTAAATCGGGCTTACGATGTGGTTAGGGAATTAACCAACGACGTCTTGCAGGTGCCCGCGCGCGCCACTAAGACTCTTTTTAGGCAATGGCCCAGATGCTGGGCGACAGCAGAAAGCAGGCAAAGATGAACGATCCAGTCGAGACATATATGAATTTGGTCCCCATGGTGGTTGAGCAAACCAGCCGGGGCGAACGCGCCTATGATATTTTCAGCCGCCTGCTGAAAGAGCGCATCATCTTTCTAAACGGCCCGGTGCATGACGGCATGTCCAGCCTCATCGTCGCGCAGCTCTTGCATCTTGAGGCGGAAAACCCCTCCAAAGAGATCTCGATGTATATCAACAGCCCGGGTGGTGTGGTGACCTCTGGCCTGTCGATTTATGATACAATGCAATACATTAAGCCCAAAGTGAGCACGCTTGTGATTGGTCAGGCGGCGTCCATGGGCTCGCTTTTGCTGACAGCAGGCGAGCAGGGCATGCGCTTCTCTCTGCCGAACTCCCGCGTGATGGTGCACCAGCCTTCTGGTGGCTATCAGGGTCAGGCGACCGACATCATGATCCATGCGCAAGAGACGCAGAAGTTGAAAACGCGTTTAAATGAGATCTACGTCAAACACACCGGCAAAGACCTCGCGACCGTCGAAGCGGCGCTGGAGCGCGACAACTTCATGTCGCCAGAAGAAGCCAAAGAGTTTGGCCTGATCGACGAGATCGTGGAAAACCGCTCTGCGGGTGATTAAGAATAAGTGATTAAAGTGGCCCCTCCGAATGGATAGGGGGGCCACTTTCGCATTGTATGCGGAAAAAGGCTGGCCTAAGCTGGCACGAAAGTCGGCAATGACCGACGCGGGCAACGACCCAAGGGGCATAGGCTGACGGCCTGAAAGGACGACCATATGGCGAATACTTCCGGTGGTGGAGACAGCAAGAACACTCTGTACTGCAGCTTCTGCGGTAAGAGTCAGCACGAGGTGCGCAAGCTGATCGCGGGCCCTACGGTGTTCATCTGTGATGAATGCGTTGAGCTTTGTATGGACATCATCCGCGAAGAGACGAAGTCCGCTGGACTGAAATCTTCCGAAGGCGTGCCAACCCCAAAAGAAATCTGTCAGGTTCTGGACGATTATGTGATCGGTCAGGGCGTTGCAAAACGGGTTTTGTCTGTTGCGGTGCACAACCACTACAAACGTCTGAACCACGCGCAGAAATCTGGCGATATTGAACTGCAGAAATCCAACATCCTGCTGATGGGGCCGACCGGCTGCGGTAAGACGCTTCTGGCGCAGACCCTCGCGCGTATTCTAGATGTGCCGTTTACGATGGCCGATGCGACCACGCTCACTGAGGCGGGTTATGTGGGCGAGGATGTCGAGAACATCATCCTGAAACTTCTGCAGGCGTCCGAGTACAACGTCGAACGCGCGCAGCGTGGCATCGTCTATATCGACGAGGTCGATAAGATCACGCGTAAGTCTGAAAACCCCTCGATCACCCGCGATGTCTCGGGCGAGGGCGTGCAACAAGCGCTTCTGAAGCTGATGGAAGGCACGGTTGCGTCGGTTCCGCCTCAAGGTGGCCGCAAGCATCCGCAGCAGGAATTCCTGCAGGTCGACACGACCAATATCCTGTTTATCTGCGGTGGCGCCTTTGCGGGTCTGGATAAGATCATTGCGCAACGTGGCAAAGGCTCTGCCATGGGCTTTGGTGCGGATGTGCGTGACAATGACGAACGCGGCGTTGGTGAGATTTTCCAGGATCTCGAGCCAGAAGATCTGTTGAAATTCGGTCTGATCCCAGAATTCGTCGGCCGTCTGCCGGTTCTGGCCACTTTGGAAGATCTGGACGAAGACGCGCTTGTCATCATCCTGACCGAGCCAAAGAACGCGCTGGTGAAACAGTATCAACGCCTGTTTGATCTGGAAGACACGCAGCTGAGCTTTACCGAGGATGCGCTTAAAGCGATCGCCCGCCGTGCGATTGAACGCAAAACCGGCGCACGCGGCCTACGTTCGATCCTCGAAGAGATCCTGCTGGATACGATGTTTGATCTTCCAGGTATGGACAGCGTGACTGAGGTTGTTGTGAACGAAGAGGCGGTGACCTCGGATGCAGCGCCTCTGATGATCTATGCCGATGCAGAAAAAGAGACCGCTGAGGCGGGTTAAGCGCCTCAGTTCACAAGTATGCGTCCCCGTCTGAGGTAGGAGCCTCCGGCGGGGAGTTTTTTTGAGAATTGAAATTTGTCCGGGGGACAAATTTTCAAAAAAACGGGCGAGAGCCCTTTGGCACGAGAAAATGAGGGACCAATGACCATCACACGTATTTCATCAGGCGGAGAATTTGAGGCCAAGGTCGGCTATTGCCGCGCGGTTGTTGCGGGCGGCTTCGTGCATGTCGCGGGAACTGTCGGGCAGGGCGATGATGTGGTTTCGCAGTGCAAATCCGCGCTGGAAACTATTGGGGCCGCGCTGGAGAAGGCTGGGTCTGGGTTTGAGAAGGCCGTGCGTGTGAACTACTACCTGCCGGACGCGGCGGAGTTTGAGCCGTGCTTTGAACTGCTCGCCGAGACCTTTGGCGCAAACCCACCGGCGGCGACAATGATTGAGTGCAATCTGATTGATCCGAAGTTTCGGGTCGAGATTGAGCTGACCGCGCTGGCGTAACGCCACAAAAGGCGGGGTTAACCCGCCTTTTGCATGTCTGACGCGGGGATCAGCCCGGCCTGGTCTTCGATCACCGCGATGATCTCATCCACGCTTTGCCCGTGCTTCAGCTGCGCAAAGATATGCGGACGCCCGCCACGTTGTTGGGTGGCGTCTCGGTCCATGACCTCAAGCGACGCACCGACAAGGGGCGCGAGGTCCGTCTTATTGATGATAAGCAGATCCGAGCGCGTAAGGGCAGGGCCGCCCTTGCGCGGGATCTCTTCGCCTGCGGCCACATCGATGACATAGACGGTGAAATCTGCGAGTTCGGGCGAGAAGGTGGCCGAGAGGTTGTCGCCGCCCGATTCAATCAACACGACCTCGACATCGGGGAAACGCTCTTGCATCTCGGCGACGGCGGCGAGGTTGATTGAGGCATCCTCGCGGATCGCCGTGTGGGGGCAGCCACCTGTTTCCACGCCGATGATGCGGTCAGAGGGCAGGATTTGCATGCGTGTCAGCGCTTCGGCGTCTTCTTGGGTGTAGATATCGTTGGTGATGACGCCGATGGAGTAGCGCTCTTTGAGGCGCTCGGAGAGGCGGGCGGTTAGGGTGGTTTTGCCCGCGCCGACGGGGCCTCCGATGCCGATACGAAGCGGTCCGTTGAGTTTTGTCATGATTGGAAAAGCCTCTGTTCTTGCACCTCGTGGCGCATCGCGGCGATGTCGCTGAGGAAGGCGTTGGAATGGATGTCATCTGTTGTGAGATCGCGGGTGTCTTCGGCGATCTGGCTGCAGAGTGGGGTCAGGCGGTGCAGCACCCGTTGCGCGCCAGTCTGACCGAGCGGCATCAGACGTTGCGCAGCTTGGGTGAGGTTGCTGGCGAAGCTGTGCAGATAGAGCGCGACCAGTTCGGCAGGGGCGAGGTCGACCAGCTTGGCCGCATGGCCCAAGGCGACAGGCAGCATGAGGTCGGGAAGGTCAATATTCCAGACCTCTCGTGTGACGCGGGCAAAGGCCGTCCCTTGGCGCTGCGCTTCTCGGAGCCGTTCTGAGCTTGGCGCAAAGGCGCGGGCGATGGCGTTGAGGTCCTCAATGTTATCAGAGTGATAGGCGTTCCAGATCAGGATCGCATCGCTGCGGCCGGAACCTTGCGACAGCAGCCCTTCGAGCCATTCAAAGAGCGTGTCCTCGTCCTTGACCCAGCCCTCTGCAATCGCTGCCTCAAGCCCATGGGAAAAGGCAAAAGCCCCCATGGGATAGCTCGGCGACAGCCATTGGGTCAGGGTCAGAAGACGCGGATCAATGGGCATGGTCGTGCCCGTGATCTTGGTGATGGTGGCTGTGATCATGCGCCGAGTTGCCGTGCTCGTGGCTGTGGGTGCGCCCGTGGCCATAGGCTCCGCCTTCGGGGGTGAAGGGCAGGGTCGCCTTTTCGCAGGTTGCGCCAACGTGGCTGAGCATATGGGCAATCACCGGATCGTCTTGGATCAGCAGACGGTCGGCCTCAATCTGGCACGGCGTATGGCGGTTACCAATGTGCCAGCCAATGCGCGCGAGGTTTTCGCCTGTGACGATCAGCACGGCCTCAGGCGCGGCTTTGATCTCCACCAAGCGGCCATCGGCCAGTTCCACTGCGTCCCCGTGATCCAGCGATGTGGTCTGTTCTAGATCCAGCACGAAAGCCTCGCCCTGATCGGTTGTCAGTTTCTTGCGGCGCAGAAAGCGGCCTTCGTAGTCGAGGGTTACCGAAAGGGCCTCACCCTGCCAGTCGCCTGCGCGCTTATATGTCTGTGCAATCAACATGTTAGAACAGGAAATAACGCTGTGCCATCGGGAGCTCCGTGGCCGGTTGACAGGTCAGAAGTTCGCCGTCGGCGCGGACTTCATAGGTTTCGGGGTGGACCTCGACCTCAGGCGTGGCGTCGTTGAGTTTAAGGTCCTTTTTACCGATGTTTCGGGTGTTCTGTACAGCAACGGTTTCCTTCGCGAGGCCCAGGCTCTCGCCGATATCCATGCTGTGGGCGGCACCAGACACAAAGGTCACTGCGGAGTTTTCGACCGAGCGACCATAAGCGCCCCACATGGGCCGTGAATAGACCGGCTGAGGTGTTGGGATAGACGCGTTCGGATCGCCCATCTGCGCGGCGGCAATGGTACCACCCAGCAAAACCATTTCAGGTTTCACGCCAAAGAAGGCCGGGTTCCACAGCACGAGGTCGGCGCGTTTGCCTTCCTCGATGCTGCCGATCTCATGGCTGATGCCATGGGCAATCGCAGGGTTGATGGTGTATTTCGCCACATAGCGACGGACGCGGAAGTTGTCGTTGTCGCCGGTTTCCTCGGCGAGTTTCCCGCGTTGTTTCTTCATCTTATCAGCTGTTTGCCAGGTGCGGATGATGACTTCGCCAACGCGACCCATAGCCTGACTATCCGATGCGATGATCGAGAACGCGCCCATGTCGTGCAGGATATCCTCAGCGGCAATCGTCTCGCGCCGGATGCGCGACTCAGCGAAGGCGACGTCTTCGGGGATCGACTTGTCCAGATGGTGGCAGACCATGAGCATATCGAGGTGTTCCTCGATGGTGTTTACGGTGAAAGGCCGGGTGGGGTTGGTCGAGGAGGGCAGAACATGGTCTTCGCCGCAGATCTTGATGATGTCCGGCGCATGTCCGCCGCCTGCGCCTTCGGTGTGGAAGGCGTGGATCGTGCGGCCTTTCATAGCGGCGACGGTGTTTTCAACAAACCCGCTTTCGTTGAGCGTATCTGTGTGGATCATCACCTGCACGTCCATGGCGTCGGCCACCGAGAGGCAGCAGTCGATGGCCGCTGGCGTCGTGCCCCAGTCCTCGTGCAGCTTCATCGCGCAGGCACCGGCGTTGACTTGTTCCTCAAGTGCGGCAGGTAGGCTTGCGTTGCCCTTGCCCGCAAAGGCCAGGTTCATCGGAAAGGCATCTGCGGCTTGCATCATGCGACCAAGGTGCCAGGCACCGGGGGTACAGGTGGTCGCCAAAGTCCCATGGGCTGGCCCGGTGCCTCCGCCGAGCATGGTGGTCAGGCCCGAGTGCAGCGCGTCTTCGATCTGTTGTGGGCAGATAAAGTGAATGTGTGAGTCAAAACCGCCTGCGGTCAGGATGCGCCCTTCGCCTGCGATGGCTTCGGTGCCGGGGCCGACGATGATGTCGACGCCGGGTTGTGTGTCCGGGTTGCCTGCCTTGCCGATCTTGTGAATGCGGCCGTTTTTCAGGCCCACATCGGCTTTGTAGATGCCGGTGTGGTCCACGATCAGAGCGTTGGTGATCACGGTATCAACGGCTCCGTCAGCGCGGGTGGTCTGGGCTTGGCCCATGCCGTCGCGGATGACTTTACCGCCGCCGAATTTGACCTCTTCGCCGTAATGCAGCGCATTGGATCCGCTGCCGCCCGTGGTCGCGGTGCCAGAGCGTTCTGCGATCAGGTCGCGTTCGACTTCGATGATCAGGTCGGTGTCCGCCAGACGCAGCTTGTCGCCGACGGTGGGGCCGAACATGGCGGCATAATCGGAACGTTTTATGTGTGCGGGCATTGTCTAAATTCCGTTCTCGCGATGTTCATGTACCATCACGTTGATGATTAGTTTTCGTATTGGGTGAGCAGTTCATCCAACCGGTTGAAAACCCGATTGGTCGTGCCCAACCACATCTTTTCAGTGGCGTCATAATCCGAACCGCCAACCAGCCGAGCGATGTCGTACTGATCTTGGATCATAAGGCGGTCTTTCACGGTGATTTTGATTTCAAAGCTGTCGGCAATGTCGGAAAAGAACGGATTCAATTGGGTCGCGCCAAGTCTGCGCAACCGGACGCATTCGATTTTCCCATTGAAAACCGCATGTGCCTTTCCAAAAATCCAATCTACCGGCTTCACTCAACTGCCTTTCGATACACCAAAACCTTGGAGGGTAGCTAAAGCTTGCCCATAACCTTCTGATTGAACCCATAGACCACGCGGCCGCCCGAAATCGGGATCAGGTTCACTTCACGTTTCTGACCCGGCTCAAAGCGCACGGCGGTACCCGCGGCGATGTCCAGACGCATGCCATGCGCGGCCTCGCGATCAAACTCGAGACCCGGATTGGTCTCGGCGAAATGATAGTGGCTGCCGACCTGCACCGGACGGTCTCCGGTGTTGGCAACCATAAGGGTCGTGACCTCTGCGTCGGGGTTCAGCTCTAGCGAGCCGTCTGCCGGGATCAGTTCTCCGGGGATCATTTGCGACGCCCTGCGCGGACCAGGGCCACGCCGCCTGCCAGTGCGATCAGGGCGAGACCCATAGTGAGGCCCTCAAACCCATGCGGATGCAGATGTGCACCGGAATGTGCCAAGGCAGGTGCTGCCAGAAAGAGCGTCGCGAAAGTCGCGTAAGTGATTGTTTTCATGTGTCTGTCCTCAGCGAATAGGGTTGTGTACGGTCACCAGTTTGGTGCCATCGGGAAAGGTGGCCTCGACCTGAACCTCATGGATCATCTCGGCGATGCCCTCCATGACTTGATCGCGGGTCACCACTTCGGCACCGGCCTGCATCATGTCCGCCACCGAGCGCCCGTCGCGCGCACCTTCGACCACCGCGTCAGTGATCAAGGCGATGGCTTCGGGGTGGTTCAGTTTGACACCGCGCGCCAGTCGTTTGCGCGCCACTTCGGCAGCCATCGCCACCAGCAGTTTGTCTTTTTCCCGAGGGGTGAGTTGCATGTCTTATAGTCTCCAAGACGTAGGAAGCCCGTCGCCGGAAAGGCGATCGAGGATCGGCAAAAGGGGGCTGCGCAATGTGTGGCTGTCAGAGGCGACTAGGCGCAGAGCAAGAACATCAGGGGCCAGAAGGCTCGCGCCTCCGGTCTGAGGAAGAAGGGCGCGGAGGGGCGCGAGATGGGCCTCAGCGTCGGGGGCCACGTAGAGCAGGCTGACCATGGCTCCTGCGCGCGCGGCGACAGCGCGACCTGTGAGCTGGGCGGCCACGTCTCCGGTCAGATGCATGCCGTCGAAGTAAAGCGGCGCTCCATTGCGCGTCACACGGATTTTGTCTTTGAAATCAACGTCATTTAGCACTTCGCCCATGGCGGTGCGGCCAAAGATCATGGGCTCGACCATCAGGAATTTGGCGTCCTCTGCTAAATCCACACTCAGGCTACGGTTCACCCGCGCGCCTTCAAACAGGATCAGTTCCTGAGGCAACCAATGCAGTGAGGCGCCAGCGGCGACCGACAAATGCGAGTCCATCCGCGCATGACCCTCTTTGGAGCGATAGGCGCGCTCGGCGGCCTGTGTGGTCAGGGTCAAATGGCTGCCCGTGCCGGCAGAGGCCTCAATATCCAGCTGATCGCCTCCGGTCAGGCCACCAGAGGTATTGATCATGATCGCCTGCACCCCATGCCCGCGTGGGAACAGGGCTTTCATCGCGCCGGAGGTGCGGAATTTATCAATGCCCGATCCAGCCCCAACCGCCTTGGTCGAGAGGTTCAAAACCCCCTGCGTACGCGGCACCGGCCCAATCGCTGTGGGCGGTGTCGGCGGCGTAGGCACGTCAAGATATGCAGGCGCAAGCGGGATGGCTGACCTCGGAACATTGGACAAAACGAAAGATACAGACCGAAACTTGGACATTTTCAGATCGTACGAAAGCAAAATGCGGCGTCAGAACCGTTAACTTGCGCGAAAAATGCGCGTGCGCTTAAAAATTAAGCAAATCACATCCCGCCAGAAAAAACAGCAGGCAGAAAAAAACGCGCCCCGAAGAACGCGTCAGTCACTGTTGGGGATAGTGAAGTTAATGCGTCCGCAGAAACACGGCTTCTCGTTTGTTAAGAGTGCGGCGGGCCGAGACAAACATGCCTAGGGTCTCGCGCTCGCGCAGTTCCGGAAAAATCTTGAAGATCTCGTCCTTTTGGGCGGTCTCTAGTGTGCCCAGCGAATAGTCACCGGGCTGAAAGCTCTCGGACCATGCCCCATTGCCCAGAATGACTTCGTGGTGCTCAAAAAGAACGTGGTGGTAGCCCACGCCGCCAATATTCACGCGTTTGACACCCTTTTTGCCTAACAGGTGCTTGGCGGCGACCAATGTCTCACGCTCATCAAAGACCAAAGCGGTGATGTCATTGGTGATCAGCATGCGGTGATTGGGCGACACCAGAATATCGGTTTCAGGCGCGTTTGGTCCCAAAGCGCCCGCCTTGATCAGGATCGGGCGCAGGTCTTCGTTGCGGTCCAGATCCATTGACGAAAACTCGCGATGACCGACCCAGGCGATTTCCTGAAGGCCATTGTCACGGGTGATGACCTTGTCACCGGGGCGCAGGGATTCGATGGCGCGCGTACCCTTGCTGGTTGCGATCTGCGTGCCTGTGGCAAAGCAAATCGGCGGCCAAGGGGTGCCTTCACGGAGATCTCTGTCAGCCATAGTGGTGCCTACCTTTTACCTGACCTCACGGCGTGAGGCGTTGTTTACACATGCGGGACGAACGAGGGCCCCAAAGCGGCAATGACACGGCCGCTTTTGCGCTTTGATGCGCCAGAGCCCCCTAAGGCCACATCATGCTCGCGCGTTCTTGGTCTCAGCTTAAGCTCAGATTAAGGATTTCCAAACGGTTCAACGTGGGATTTGCCCGTCAATTGACGGCTTTTCGCCCCAGTTTTGCCTTATTTGCCCGTCGGTTTTTTCGCTTTTGTTTCGGAATGTTGGACAATCAGACCAGTGAGGGGCGGGGATAAACACGTTTTGGGTGAATAGAGCGAAGAAAACGGAAACAATCGAGGAGCGGGGCCTTGGGTTTGGCGTGACGT
>JABSOU010000088.1 GCA_013215215.1 Cognatishimia sp.
GCGCCTCACAGAAATTTATGAAGACGCGGATCCCCGCGCAGAGGATAGTCACATGACGACGAAAAAAGACTGGGAAGCGCTGGCGGAAAAAGAACTGCGGGGCAAGCCGCTTGAGGCCCTGACCTGGGACACGCTGGAAGGCATTCAGGTCAAGCCGCTTTATACGGCGGAAGATACGGCAGAGATCGACCATATGGGAGGTCTGCCAGGCTTTGGGCCTTTCACGCGCGGTGTAAAAGCGACCATGTATGCGGGTCGCCCTTGGACGATCCGTCAATATGCAGGCTTTTCCACGGCCGAGGAATCCAACGCCTTTTATCGCCGCAACCTGGCGGCGGGGCAACAAGGTGTCTCTGTGGCTTTCGATCTGGCGACGCACCGGGGTTATGACTCTGATCACCCGCGTGTTGAGGGCGATGTCGGTAAGGCCGGTGTGGCGATTGACAGCGTCGAGGACATGAAGATCCTCTTTGACGGCATTCCTTTGGACAAGGTTTCGGTGTCGATGACGATGAACGGCGCCGTGATCCCAATACTCGCGAATTTCATCGTCGCGGGCGAAGAGCAGGGTCATGACAAGGCGCTTCTGGCAGGCACCATTCAGAACGACATTCTGAAAGAATTCATGGTGCGCAACACCTATATCTATCCGCCAGAGCCCTCGATGCGGATCATCTCGGACATCATTGAGTATACCTCTAACGAGATGCCGAAATTCAACTCGATCTCGATATCTGGCTATCACATGCAAGAGGCAGGCGCGAACCTTGTCCAAGAGCTTGCCTATACGCTGGCGGATGGTCGTGAATATGTGCGGGCCGCGATTGAGGCGGGCATGGATGTGGACAAATTCGCAGGCCGTTTGAGCTTTTTCTTTGCGATTGGCATGAACTTCTTCATGGAAGCCGCGAAATTGCGCGCCGCGCGTCAACTGTGGCATCGCATTATGACCGAGTTTGGTGCGAAATCTGAACGTTCCAAGATGCTGCGCACTCACTGTCAGACCTCGGGCGTGTCTTTGCAGGAGCAAGACCCCTATAACAACGTCATCCGCACCGCTTACGAGGCGATGGCGGCGGCTTTGGGCGGCACGCAATCTCTGCACACCAATGCGCTGGATGAGGCCATCGCGCTGCCAACTGATTTCTCGGCGCGGATTGCGCGGAATACCCAACTGATCCTGCAAGAAGAGACTGGGATCACCAATGTCGTCGACCCACTGGCAGGCTCTTACTATGTCGAAAGCCTGACGGATGAGCTGGCGACCAAGGCTTGGGAACTCATTGAGGAAGTTGAGGAAATGGGCGGTATGACCAAGGCCGTGGCCTCGGGAATGCCGAAACTACGGATCGAGGAAACTGCCGCGCGGCGTCAGGCGATGATTGACCGAGGCGAAGAGGTCGTTGTCGGTGTGAACAAATACCGCAAGGAAAGCGAAGAGGCGATCGACATTCTAGACGTCGACAATATCGCCGTGCGCGAGAGCCAGATCAAACGTCTGGAAGAGATCCGCGCCACCCGTGATGACGCGGCCTGCACGGCTGCTTTGGCGGAGCTCACCCGCCGTGCCAAAGAAGGCGGCAACCTCTTGGAAGCCGCAGTCGAAGCCGCCCGCGCGCGGGCCTCTGTCGGAGAGATCAGCATGGCAATGGAAGACGAATTCGGCCGCCACCGCGCCGAAGTGAAGACCCTCGCAGGCGTCTATGGCGCGGCTTATGAAGGCGATGAAGGTTTTGCTAAGATCCAGAAATCTATCGAAGATTTTGCCGAGGAAGAGGGGCGTCGTCCGCGTCTACTGGTGGTGAAGATGGGGCAAGACGGGCACGACCGCGGCGCCAAGGTAATCGCGACGGCCTTTGCGGATATCGGATTTGACGTGGACGTGGGCCCTCTGTTCCAGACACCGGCTGAGGCCGCACAGGACGCGATTGACAATGACGTGCATGTGGTCGGGATTTCGTCTCAGGCGGCGGGTCACAAGACGCTTGCACCGCAGCTGATCAAAGAGCTTCAGGCCAATGAAGCGGGCGACATTATTGTCATCTGTGGCGGGGTTATCCCGCAGCAGGACTATGATTTCCTGAAAAAGGCCGGTGTGAAGGCGATCTTTGGACCTGGGACGAATATTCCTGAGGCGGCTGAGGATATTCTGAACCTTATTCGCGAAGCGCGCAGCTGATAGGCGGGGGGGCTCTGCCTCCNAAACCGCACGATTGATGGGGGGCTTTGCCCCCCAAACCCCCCAGGGACATTTCCGGAAAGAGAAAAGACGTTGTCTTTGATCGACTGTTTTGTATGCTGAGTCTTCGCTTATCGGAGCCATCATGCAGTTTGATCATTTCGCCATAGCCGGAGAGACCCTTGAGGCCGCTGTTGCCTATGTTGAGGATGCGCTTGGCGTAGCGCTTCTACCCGGCGGCAAGCACACACATTTTGGCACGCACAATCATCTCTTAGGGCTGGCTGACGGGCTCTATTTGGAAGCTATTTCCATCGATCCAGATGCGCCAAAACCTGGCTATCCACGGTGGTTTGATCTGGACCGTTTTGCAGGCGCGCCTTGCATCAGCAATTGGATCTGCCGGAGCGAAGATTTGGTGGGGGAGCTTGGGGCGTTGCCAGAAGGCGCGGGCGTGCCTGTGGCTTTGACGCGCGGAGATCTGGCCTGGCGGATGGCGGTGCCGGTGGATGGTATTCTGCCCTGTGACGGCTGTTTTCCTGCACTTATTCAGTGGGATGTCGCCAAAATTCCAGGAGATATTCTGCCTGCGTCAGGTTGTAAGTTGACCCGATTTGAGATCGCGCATCCTGAGGCGTTTTGGCTTCGTGAAACAATCTCTTTGGGCGATCCGAGAGTGCAGTTTGTCGAAGGCCCCCGTGAGATGCGCGCAACCTTTGAAACGCCCCATGGCACGCGGGTCTTGTCATGATCATCAGGCAAGCCGCCGCGCAGGACGCGCCAGATATCGCCACCGTTTGGAATGCTGAAATCCGCGATGGAGTGAGCACGTTCAATTCGGTCGAGAAAACTCTGACCGAAGTTGAAGAAATGATCGCGCAGCGCGGGGCCGCGACGCAGGTGGCCCATGAGGGCGTGACTTTTTTGGGCTTTGTCACCTATGGTCCGTTCCGTGGTGGCGTCGGCTATCGTCATTCCGTGGAGCACACGATCTACCTGACGCCAGCCGCCAAGGGGCGGGGCGTGGGGCGAGCACTCATGGCTCGGATTTATGAGGTCGCGCGGGGTGAAGGCCACCATATCATGGTGGCCGGCATCGCTGGGGAAAACACCGCAGGGGTTGGCTTTCACACGGCTTTGGGTTTTACGGAAACCGGACGTATGCCTCAGATTGCACGCAAGTTTGACCGTTGGATGACGCTCGTATTGATGCAAAGGGAACTATGACGCGGTGACACTCCGTTAGCGCTCTCGTATACTGATTTTATGTCGATTTGGACCAGAATAAGCGATGCGATCGAAGCACTTGTGCAGGGACAGCCCCTGTCTGAGGTCTTTGACCGTTTGCGAACGCCGCCAGAGCGGTCGATTGCCTTTACCATTGCCGTGATCGCCTTGGGCGCCAAGATGGCCAAGGCAGATGGGTTGGTGACCCGCGATGAGGTCACCGCCTTTCGTGAGGTCTTTCATATACGCCCTGAGGATGAGGCAGGGGCTGCGCGGGTCTTTAATCTGGCGCGTCAGGATGCGGCCGGATTTGAGGAATATGCGGCGCGAATTCACCGGCTTTTTGGGGCCGATCACCCGACCTATTGCGATTTGGTGGAGGGGCTCTTTCATATCTCGATGGCGGATGGCGAGTTTCATCCCAATGAGAATGTGTTCCTTGAGCGGGTTGCCGAGATCTTTGAGATGTCGCCCGCCAGATATCAGGCCATCAAAACGCGCTTTGTGCCCGATGCAGAGCCAGATCCCTACACGGTTCTGGGCGTGGACCCCTCGGCCTCTATGGACGAGATGCGCAAGGCCTGGCGACAGCTGGTGCGCGAGACCCATCCCGATGCCATGGTCGCGCGGGGCGTGCCCGAAGAGGCCGTGAAGATTGCCGAGAAGAAGATGATCGACATCAACCGCGCCTGGGACACCATCAACGGCAAGGCAGCGTAATGCGGATTGCGACCTACAATATAGAGTGGTTCGCAAATCTGTTTGATGAAGAAAATCAGTTGGTTCTGGATGACTCATGGTCCTCGCGTCGGGATGTGACCAAGGGCCGGCAAGCGGCAGCTGTGGCGCATGTTCTGCGATCCATGGATGCGGATGCGATCTTGGTGGTGGAAGCGCCTGATCAGAACGGGAAACGCTCCACCGTCGCTGCATTGGAAGGGTTTGCTGCGCATTTTGACCTGCGTACAAGCGATGCAATCATTGGGTTTTCCAATGACACGCAGCAGGAATTGGCGCTGCTGTATGATCCGTCGGTTTTAACCGCGCGCCATGACCCTCAGAGTTCCCTTGATGCGTCTCGATTTGATCAGGAGCTGGGCATTGATCTGGATGTGGATGAACGCAGCGACACCGTTCGGTTTTCCAAACCTCCTTTGGAACTCGCGGTGACGACGAAATTCGGCAGCGAATTTCGTTTGATCGGCGCGCATCTGAAATCCAAANCCCCTCATGGCGCGCGCAATCGCGACGAGGTTATGCGGATCTCGATTGCCAATCGGCGCAAGCAATTGGCGCAGGCGATTTGGCTTCGGCGGCGGATTGTGGATCACCTGAAAAATGGCGACTCTCTGATGGTGCTCGGAGACCTCAATGACGGCCCAGGACTGGACGAATACGAGGGGCTCTTTGGGCGTTCGTCGGTTGAAATTGTGATGGGAGAGCAGGGCCAGAACTGTCTGACCGATCCCCATGCGCGACAGGCTTTAGGGCCTCGGTTGGGTGCGCGGCCGACCACATCGCGGTTCTATTTGCGCCATGAGGGGCGGTATCTTCAGGCGCTTTTGGACTACATCATGGTCTCGCAGGATCTTGCGGCCAAATCCCCGAAATGGCGGATCTGGCACCCGTTCGATGATCATAATTGCTGGGCCGACGAAGCCCTACGCGAAGCATTGCTGGGTGCCTCTGATCACTTCCCGGTCACGCTGGATATCGATCTTTAGGAAAAGCTCACGAATAGCTCGGCCTCAAGCGCGCTTGCCAATGACTGCAGCCGTGCCTCCGCCACTTCTCCATAAAGCGCGCGGGCGCGATCTGGCAGTTCCAGATGGAGTTCCGCGGATTTGGCCTTGTACGTCAACTTGCCCAGATCTGTGCCGGCCTGCATCCACAGCATCGCTCCAAAACGCATGGCTTTGCCAAGGATTTCCGCCTGTTTCTGGTCTTCGTCATTGAGCAAATCATAGAGCTCTTCAAACCGCGTGCCTTCGCGTTTGTTGCGATAGCGATGCAACAAGGCCAGCCCGAGAAACACACGTTCGGAATGCTTGAGCCCGCCCAAGTTCGCGCGCGTGGCGTTGTCAAAACAGGTTTCCGCGCGATAGTCGGGGTGCGCGCGCCAGCTGACATCGTGCAGAAGGCAGGCAGCTTTCACTAAGCGTTTGCGGTCTTTGCTGCCGTCTTTGAACAGAGGCTTCACGAAATCATAGAGCGTCCGCCCAAACCCCGGCAGGCGCGCGTCTTTGGATTCCGCGTGGCGACAGGCTTCGATCAGAGGATCACGCCGACGCAACTCATCGGGCATTTGCTCATAAAGCATACCTTCGCGAATGCCGTAGCTTGAGATCGCGATGTCATAGGGGGTGAAACGGTCAAGCAGGCCGATCAAGACCTCGATCGCGAAGGGCACAAGGGCCATCCGTTGTGCTGATAGCCCACAGCGCTGGCGCAGCTCTTCCAGATCGTTTTCGGCGATAAAACCGGCGGTTGCGGCCACGTCCTCGGCCGTCATGCGGTATTCATGCAGCACGTTCAGCGGATAGGCGCGGCGTTCCATGTCCACCCGCGCAATCGCCCGCCAAGAGCCGCCCACAAGGAACAGGCGGTTTTCCTGATCGCCCATTTTCACATAGAGCTTATCGAGCGTTTTCTGGATGTAAGCCTGACGCCCCTCGGCACCGCCTTCGATGTCCTGCAACTTCAGAGGGCCGAGTTTCGAGGTGACACGCTCGCCGACCTCACCATCGTTGATTTCGGCGAGTTCCATCGAAGAGCCGCCGATGTCGCAGACCAGACCATAGGATCCNGGCCAGCCCAGCAAGACGCCCTGCGCTGACAGCCGCGCTTCTTCTTTGCCGTCGATGACGTGGATCTCTAGGCCGGTCTTTTCCAGCACTTCGGCACAGAACTCGGGGCCGTCTTCGGCCTCGCGCACAGCGGCTGTGGCGACGGCGGTCAGGGGTCCGTTGCAGATTTGCGCCGCGATTTCCTGAAACCGCGCGATGGCCGACAGGGCACGCGCGCGGCCTTCGGGGTTCAGGCGGCCTGTGTCGGACAATCCTGCGCCCAAGGCACACATGATCTTTTCGTTGAAAAAATACGCTGGGCTTCTCGCCGCGCCGTCAAAGACCACCAGTCGGACAGAGTTTGATCCCACATCCACAACGCCCACGCGTTTCAGCTTTCGAGAGGATGGGTCGTTAAAGAGCGGGCGTCCAAAGATATCCGCGTCTTCTAGGCTGTCGATGGTTACATTCATGAATCGCCCCAGGGTCTTGGCTTGCAAGATGCGGCACGGGGCAGGGTGGGTCAATGGATCAGAAGGGTCTGCGTGATTTATGTCGCGGCTTCATCATCCGTGTGCGTCAGTTTCGGCACATCCGAAGCCCCCGCCGATCCGCGGCCCGACAGAGACGGATTTTCCATAAAGAAGCGGTGGCAGTTGAACGAAAACTCGCCCTGAGGCACCTGCGCGCGGTCAAAGCTGCCGTCGGCGTTCATGACCCAGCTCTGTGCTGTATCGGCCATATTCGCGGCCATGATCTGGCTGACGATCTGAGCCTTAACCGTCGGGTTGTCGATCCGCACAAGGGTTTCCACGCGCCGGTTCAGGTTACGTCCCATCCAATCGGCAGACGAAATATAGACCTTGGCCTTTTTGCTCGGCAGCCCATGGCCATTGCCAAAACAGGCGATCCGGGAATGTTCCAGAAAGCGCCCGACCACGGATTTCACGCGGATATTGTCAGAGAGCCCTTTGATCCCGGGTCGAAGCCCGCAAATGCCGCGCACCACTAGGCTGATCTTCACACCGGCCTGGCTCGCCTCATAGAGCGCGTCGATGACCTCGGATTCGATCAGGGAATTCATCTTGGCCCAGATCTCGGCAGGCTTTCCTGCCCGCGCGAACTCGGCCTCTTTGCGGATGTTCTCAATCAGGGTTTTCTTTAAGGAAAGCGGAGAAATCGCAAGGTTTTCAAGGCTTTCCGGCTGCACGTAGCCAGAGAGATAGTTGAAGATCTTGGTGGCATCCCGCCCCAGACCATCGTCGCAGGTAAAGAAGCTGAGGTCGGTATAAACCTTGGCCGTAATCGGGTGGTAATTGCCCGTACCATAGTGGGTGTAGGTCACCAGCCGATTGCCCTCGCGCCGCACGACGGTCGAGATCTTGGCGTGGGTTTTCCAATCGGTGAACCCGTAAACCACATGCGCGCCCGCGCGTTCCAGGCGGCGGGACTGGCGGATATTGGCGGCTTCGTCAAAGCGGGCTTTGAGTTCGACCAAAGCGGTCACGGATTTCCCATCCTCCGCTGCCTCACAAAGCGCTTCGACGATGGGAGAGCGTTTGGACGTGCGATAGAGCGTCTGTTTGATCGCCACCACATTTGGGTCGCGCGCAGCCTGACTGATGAAACGCACCACCATATCAAACGTCTCGTAGGGGTGGTGCAGCAGCATATCTTTCTGCTTGATCGCGGCAAACATATCACCGTCGTGGTCTTGCACACGTTCAGGTACGCGGGGTGCAAAGGGCGTCCACAGAAGGTCAGGGCGATTATCGAGCACCAGCTCTTTGAGGTCCGCAATCCCGATCATTCCGTCAAATTCGATGATTTCTTGCGGGTTCACATGCAATTCGCGGCTGATCATCGTGCGCAGGCTTTTTGGAGCCCCACGCGACAATTGCAGACGCACAACCTCGCCGCGGCGCCGCCGCTTCAGCGCGGTTTCAAACTCGCGCACGAGGTCTTCGGCCTCTTCTTCGACCTCCATATCGCTGTCGCGCAACACGCGGAAGGTACAGTGGCCCTTGGCCTTATAGCCGGGGAAGAGGATCTCCAGATGCAGGATCAACAGATCCTCAAGCATCAGGAAGCGTTGTGTGCCATTGGTACCGGGTAACGCCACAAAGCGGTCGATCTGATGCGGGATCGGCAAGAGTGCTTGTAGCGGGCGTTTGTCTTTCTTGCGCTCAAGCTCCAGCGCCAGTGAATAGCCGGTGTTTGGAATGAACGGAAACGGGTGCGCGGGGTCAATCGCGAGCGGTGAGAGGACCGGGAAAACTTGGTTGAGGAAGACATCCTGCAAAAAGACCTTGTCGTCCTCGGTGATTTCCTCGCGGTTCAGAACGAGGATGTCAGAGGCCGTCAGATCCTCGCGCAGCTGGGCAAAGATCGCCTGTTGCCNTGTCATCAGTTTGCGGGCGTCCTCGTCGATCAAAACGAGCTGCTCTGCAGGAGAAAGGCCGTCTTGTCCGGGGGTCACATTTCCTTCGCGTGCCAGTTCGCGCAGACCGGCGACGCGCACGGTATAGAACTCGTCCAAATTGGTGGCCGAAATCGACAAGAACCGCAGCCGTTCCAGCAAGGGAACCCGCGTGTTTTCCGCCTCTTCCAAGACACGCCAGTTAAAGGCCAGCCAGCTCAGCTCACGATTAAAGAACCGGTCTGGGCCGGTCAGGTCCATCTCGGGGATGTCTATCGGAGTTTGGAAGTCTGACTTCAGGAAATCGGCGTTGGTCATAAAGGGTCGGTTATCAGCACTTTGTCTCAGGAAGATGACAGTATCGCGCCAACGGGCCAGAGTGTCCAGAGACCTAGGTATTCATCACTTCGGCAGCTAAGGCGCGGCTGACTTTGCGTTTTTTTGCAAGCGACGCCTGGTCGATATCGCGCACAAGACGGCGCGCTTCTGCAAAGCTGCGGTCCATGTGTTTGACCATATAAGCAATGGTTTCGGTGTTCGGCGTGAGCTGGCGATCCACGAAGAGTTTCGCCAAAAGGATCGACAAAAGCGCATCATCGGGTTCTTTGAGGACGGCCGTGGTGGTGCCCTCAAGGCGGCTTTTCAGATCGGGCAGGGTGAGGCCCCAGTGCTTGGGCTCGGAGATGCCGGTGACCAAGAGGGAGTTACCCTCGGCCAAGGTCAGATTGTGCAGGTGAAAGAGCGCGTCTTGTGCGGCGGCGTCCTCAGCAATGGCAGGGACGTTTTCCACGGCAATCGGCGTTTGGACCAGATCTGGCACCGCGTCTTTGGTCAGGCTTGCCGCATCCACGATCCGCGCGCCCGATTGCGCGGCCCAGACATGCGCCAGATGAGTCTTGCCGCTGCCTTCAGGTCCAATGATCGCAAGCTTATTGCCTGCCCAATTGGGCCAGCTGTCGACCATTGCCAAGGCCATTGCATTTGCGTCAGACACAAAGAAATCGTCACGGCCCAAAGCTGCCCGCGCGGGCAGGTCAAAGCCTAGCTGTTCAGCCATCTTAGCTGTCGTCCTCGGTGCTGGATTCAAGCCCTTTGTAGAGGCGCGACTCCACGTATTGGCTTGAGGCATAGCGCACGAGGACACCGATGGCTGCGGCGACGGGGACAGCGACGAGCATGCCCACAAAGCCAAAGAGCGAGCCAAAGAGCGATAGGGCAAACAAGAGCCACACAGGGTGGAGGCCCACCGAGCTGCCCACCAGTTTCGGGGTCAGATAGTTGCCTTCCAACATTTGGCCGGTGATGAAGATGCCGCCAACGAGGCCAAGGGATACCCAATCGCCCCAGAACTGGAATAGTCCAAGACCAACGGCCAACGCGCCGCCCACTAGAGCGCCTACATAGGGGATAAAGGTGATCAGCCCCGCGATTGCGCCGACGACGAGACCGAATTGCAGACCGACCAGCATCAACGCTACCGCATAGTAGGTACCAAGGATCAGACAGACCGTGCCCATCCCGCGGACAAAGCCAGCGAGAACTTTGTCGACTTCTTTGGCCAGACGGCGAATGACGGGTGCATGATCCCGCGGCAAAAGCTGATCGACGCGGGCGACCATATTNTCCCAATCCAGCAACAGGTAGAAAGCAACCACCGGCACGACGACNATCAGGACCAGCACGTTTACCAAACCCGCCGCAGAGGTCAGCGCAGATTGCAGAAACGCGCCGCCATGAGCTTGTATCTGATCGCCGATAGAGGCGAGCGCCTGATAGGCCGCGCTTTCCGGGTTTAAAAGCTGAGGAAAACGTTCGCTGATAAAGGCCTGCAGGTCTCGGACCAGTTCCGGTGCGATTTGCACGAGCGAGGTGGCCTGAGCAATCAGCGTTGGCACGACAGCCAGTATCATGATCACAAAGATCAGGATCGCGACGATGGTGATGACGGCGGTCGCTGCGGCGCGCGACAGGCCCAGATCCTCGAGCCGGTCCGCAACCGGGTCCATGAAATAGGCAATCGCCCCGCCTAGAACAAAGGGCAACACCACATTGCCCAACTGCCAGAGAGCCACAAATAAGACGACTGTGGCAATGCCCCAGTATTTTGCTTGTTCTTGAACCGGAAGAGCCATTGATACCTCGCCTCACTTGTTGCCCTAGACATCGCGTATTGAGAGGCGGGATTCAAGAGGCCGACCCGATGGGGACGGGCCGGCCTTATAACCATTGGACTGGTTACTGGGGACAACATCCGGAGGGCTGATGCTCCGGAAGCCGTTTACAGTCGGGAATTAGGGTGACTAAGCGTTATGTCAAACCGGTCCCCGCATGTTTGCTTCAGTGGCAATCCGGACGTGTGCCTGGCAGCAATACCTTGTCGATCACATGGATCACGCCGTTGTCGGCTTCGATATCTGCGATAATGACGTTGGCCATCTCACCGGTACCATCCGCAATCATGACGCCGTCTTGCGAACGTGTGATGCAGAGACGCTCAGAGGCCAGCACAGGCTTAAAGTAGTTGGACCCATGTGGGATCATGCCAGCTGTCAGATTGCGGTCGTCCACGTGATAGAGCAGCACATTCGTCAGCTGACCTTTGTTCGCGGGCTCCAGCAGCGTTTCCACGGTGCCTGCTGGCAGTGCCGCGAAAGCGTCATTCACTGGCGCATAAACTGTGAAAGGGCCCTCGCCCTGAAGGGTTTCGACCAGACCAGCGGCGCTGACGGCGGCCACGAGGGTCGAAAAGCGGTCGTCGCCCACGGCGATGTCCACGATGGTGTTAGACGCCATTGCAGACGTGCCAAGAGTGGCGGCAACCAGAGTAGCCGCAAGAGTGCTTGCGCGTTTCATTGATAAGTTCCTCACTGTTACGTTGCACAAGTACCCCGGGGTGCAAGTACAGATGGATACGTGCGCGCCCGCGCTTTGGATCACGCGGCAGATCACACCTCGATCACGGTTTCGTGGGGTCTAGAGCGTCAGCACCGGCTGTGCATTTTGCGCCAGCCGCGCAACGACGGCTTTTTGCAGCCGCGCCGCGGGGATCGGGCAGGCCTCAGGTGGCAGAGTGTCGACCATTTCTGGAAACAGCGCTTTAATCTCGCGCCGTGCTGCGAGGGGCAGGGCATTCAGGGTCTGGTGACCCGTATAGAGGCTCTCGGTCGGAGCCCCTTCGGCCATGATGACCTCGTGACGGTCAAACAGAAGGTGGATGTAGGTCACGCTTTGGACTGAGGTATCGACAAATATCCCGGGCAGGGGCGTCAGCTTGTTGGCTGGGATAAGCACGTCGCGGGTACCGGTGACACGTTTGGCAATCTCTGAGGACACCAGCATCCGGTGCTGGCGCGAGACCAGAAGGTCTTGTTGCGGCAAACCATGGCCCAAGGCTCCTGCGACAATACGGATCGGTCGCAGGGCGGGCGCGGCCTCAAGCTCTTTGGCGCTGAAGGTACGCTTATAGGCACGCAGAAGCGGGGTTGCACCACGCGGATCATCATAGAGTGCGACCACATCGCCGGTCTCTAAATCCTCGACGGGGCGCTGGCCGTCCGGAGTATTGATCATTGTACCAGCAGTGAAGCAGGGCACATAGGACGTGCCCGAGATCACGCCGCTCGGGAAAGCGACGATACCNACGGTTTCTTCGCTATGATCTACTTCGGAGTCTAGGGACTGTTCCTCCATGACAAAAACACCAACGTTGGTGTCAGACTGCCCCTTTATCGCCACATGTGCAGTGTCGGTGCCATTCATGGTCTGGGTTTTGGCAATCACGACTGCGTCGTTGATCGTGGATCCAAAGCCGATCGTATCGGTTGCCTCATCAACCCCATCAGCCGTCAGAGCCGTGCCGAAATCACCGCTGCCTCCGGGCTCAATCGCGATCCATCCGACGCTCTCTTGTGCATGAGTTCCGTCCTGACCTTCTTCCTCTTGCAAAGAGAGGTCAAAGCCATCTGCTGTGATATTGAATCCATCACTGTCCACGGTAGTCGTGTCATTGTTGGACATCACAGACGTCATCACCACAGGCGGGCTGTCAAAGTCTCCGTTCAGATCCACGGAAGAGGTGCTGTCATCCGCCGTCGTATGCCCAGCCTCAATGACGCGCCCGTCGGGCAAAGTGTGCACGCCTTCCTCGATCGCGAGCCAGTTGATGTCCTCGGACACGGGGTGGTTGCCGTCCAAATATTCCCATTCTTCGATATAGAAGCTGAAGGACGTGGTGTTGCCGTCCTCGTCAAATTCCTGATCCACAATGCGGAACGTATAGGGGTGGCCGCCGTTTTGCGTGCCGGTCATGACGATCACAGGATCGGTCAGCGGTTCGGTCAAATCGACCGTGATCGCCTGATTGGCGACACCTGCTGTATGGAGGCTGCCTGCTTCTCCGATTGCCATGCTCTTACCCAATTGCCACGTTTAGGGCGCTCTCTTTGGAGCGATTGGTTAAGAGTATAGCGTAAAGATATGGCAAAATTAAGGACGATAAGGCGGGCCGCTGCCGTTAGAACAGATCTTCGATCCAGCGCTTTACGACACCAATAGCGGCGCGGTCGGATTGATCAGCATGCCACAAAAGCCAAACATCGCGTTCAGGAAGATCAGGAGTGTCTTGTATGTCCAGTGAAGAGACCCTTGGATCCCGCTCAGCAACAAAGCTTGGTAGGAGCGACTTGCCCAGCCCATGAGCAATGGCTTCCCGCGCGCTTTCGATATCCGTCACCTCTACCATGGCGCGGGTTTGATGGAGTTTCGTACATTGTGCCTCCAGCCATCGCGCCTGCGGCAGGTGAGACATGCTGTCCTCATAGGCGATCCACGCAAGTTCTTTGATCTTGTCCACCGAGAACCCCGCTGGCCCATATGCTCCAAATGGCAAACTGCCCAGTCTTTTGGCCTTGGTACGCAGCCCGCCCTTCGTTGGCCGAGCAAGACGCAGGGCAAGATCGGCCTCTCGCTTTGTCAGATCGATGTTCTGGGCGCTGGGCACAAGTTCGATGCGGAGTTTTGGATAGCTCGCTTCCAGTTCGGTCAGGTTTGGAATGAGAATTTGGTTTACGATCAGCGGCACCGCGCTGATCCTCACGCGGCCGGTCAGGCCTTGAGATCCCAGTGACTTTTGATCATTGATTGCCAGCGTTTGGGCCTCAATCGCTTCGGCGAAAGGGAGGATGTTCAGGGCGCCCTCTGTAGGCTGATAACGTCCAGAGGTTGTTTGCAAAAAGAGCGTCATTTCAAGATGCGCTTCCAGCGTCTTTATGCGGCGCGTCACGGTCGTGTCGCTAATGCCAAGCTCTTTCCCAGCAGCGCGCAGTTTCCCTGTGCGATAAAGTGCTAGGAAAACCCTGAGATCGTTCCAATTCCAACTCTGCATTTTTGCAGGGTAAGGCGGCAAATTCGGTGAATCAAT
>JABSOU010000089.1 GCA_013215215.1 Cognatishimia sp.
TACTAAGAGAGGCCAAAGCAGATGGGATTTCCCGGCGTCTGGATGACGGAAAGCCAAAGCGTGGTGTATCGCGTTGTGCCGAAATGCGCCTGCTCGACCATCGGGCAGATCATGTATTATTCCGACAATGGCGACTACTTTGACGGCGACATCCACGATGCAACCGCAGGGATGCACAAGTGGGCGCTGGATGACAGTAAGCCGCTGATTACGGACGCCGTGAAAGCGGGTGAAACCTATGCGTTTACCTGCGTGCGCAACCCCTACACGCGGATCCTCAGCTCGTTCTTTGACAAGATCTGCGGCATCCAGCGCAATGGAAGGCGCTATCGTGGCAATATGGTTCCAATGCTGATCCAGAAATATGGGATCGATGTCGGCGGCGAGGACGGCAGCGAGGACTTTGACCAGATCAAAAGCTTCCGCCGCTTTTTGCTATTTGCCCGCGACACCATTCGCTTTCGCCGCCCGATGGATCCCGACATTCACTGGTCAGCGACCTCGGGACATGTCTCGACCTTCATTCAGAATGGCGGGCGCTACAATAAGATCTTCTGGACCGAGAGCTTTAACGACGGGATGCAGGATGTGCTGGATCACATCGAGGTCCCCAATGCGATCAAGCTGAAAGACGTCCCGCGGTTCAATGAATCCGAAGGCCACGGCCCCAAGCGCGCGCATCCGGTTGAGGACTATTTTGACGATCTCTCAATGCATCTGATGTATGAGATCTACAAACGCGACTTCAAACTCTTCAAATATGATTTCGAGAACCCAGGGAATAAGATGCCCATTGGGGAAATCGACCTGGATGAAGTCCACGCGAAGCTCGGCGACTAACGCCCAAATTTGGCCACCAGATTTCTCTAGTGGCCTAAAGGCTTTGTTAACTGGAAACGCGGTTTAATCGGTCTTGCGCATCGTCCAGGGGGTCGTGCGCATCACACAAAGTGTCTTGCTGGGGAACGGGTTCGACGGGGGCCGATACGTCCCCCAGCAAGAGCTTTTAGAGCAGGCCTTCCTTGCGGAACAAGGCCTTCAGATCTGCTTCTGGACGCGCGCCAAAGTGGCTGATGATTTCCGCCGCCGCGACACAGCCCATGCGGCCCGCTTTCGCCAAAGGTTGGCCAGTTGCGTAGCCATAAAGGAAGCCTGCCGCGAAAAGATCACCTGCGCCTGTGGCATCCACAGGGACGATCGGGCGGACTGGAGCAGTCGCAGTCGCACCGCCTTCGACCATGATCACGTCTTCGCCAGAGCGCGTGCAAACGATCAGGCCGGTTTCCTGAGCCGCCTGGTCCAGCGCCTCTTGCAGGTCTTCGGTTTGATAGAGCGACTTCCATTCGTGATCATTGCCGATCACGTAGTCCAATTCTTTCACAAGACGACGGAAGTCATCGCGGTGACGATCCACGCAGAAGGGGTCAGACAGGGAAATACCCGCCTTGCCGCCGCCAGCTTTACATAGCTCGGCAGCACGTTCGAACGCCTGCATGCCCTGTGGCTTGTCGTAGAGATAGCCCTCAAGGAACAGGAGTTTCGCATTACCCGCCACATCCTCGGACACGTCCTCTGGTCCGACCTCGGATGAAATCCCCAGATAAGTGTTCATCGAACGCTCACCATCCGGCGAGACAAAAATCATAGAGCGCGACGTTGGCAGTTCCCCGCCCGACACAGGCGCATTCGGGAAATCCGTGCCGCCTGCGACCATTTCAGATTGATAGAACTTGCCCAGCGCATCATCGTTCACGCGCCCGATAAAGGCAGTGGTCAGACCCAGCGCCCCAAGGCCTGCGAGAGTATTCGCCACAGAGCCACCCGGCGCCTGCACGCGGTTGGTCATCCCGCCATACAACACTTCGCCGCGTTCTTTCTCGACCAGCTGCATAATGCCTTTTTGGATACCCATGAGGTCCAGAAAGCTATCGTCACATTGGCTGATGACATCAACAATCGCATTTCCGATGCCGACGACTTGATATTGGGTCATAAGTTTTTGTCCTCAAATAGGCAGAGATCTCGAATCAGGCAGGTGCCGCACAGGGGTTTACGCGCTTTGCAGGTGTAGCGTCCATGCAGGATCATCCAATGATGCGCGTGTTGTTGGAAATTGGTCGGGATATGGTCTTCGATGGCACGTTCGACAGCAACGACGTCCTTGCCGGGGCACACACCTGACCGGTTTCCAAAGCGATAGATATGCGTGTCCACCGCCTGCGCGGGGTATTGCCACCACATGTTCAACACCACATTGGCGGTCTTGCGCCCAACACCCGGCAGGCTCTCTAAGGCAGCGCGAGAATTGGGGACAATTCCATCGTAGTCCTCAACCAGAATACGGCTCAGCTTCATCACGTTCTTCGCTTTATTGCGGTAAAGACCGATGGTTTTGATATGTTCAATCAGCTGCTCTTCGCCTAGGTCCAACATCTTTTGCGGCGTATCCGCGATGGGAAAGAGGTTCTTAGTTGCCTTATTCACGCCAACGTCTGTCGCCTGCGCCGAAAGGGCTACTGCGACCACCAAAGTATAGGCATTGACGTGATCAAGCTCTCCTTTGGGCTCGGCTGCGGCGGCTTCAAATCGAGTAAAGATCTCGCGGATCGTGTGGTAATCAAGTTGCTTGGCCATGGGCTGGGTTTAGCCCGTCTGGCACCTGCGTCAAACCCTTCCTGAGAAAAACCGCAACAAACGGGTCGTTTGAGCAAGACACACGGCTTAAGTTACCATCACAACGAGCGCCCAAAGGGAGCGATGAGCACATGAGCGATATGGAACAAAGCTACCACTACGGTGTCATGCGCCGCGCGATCGAGATGATCGATCAGGGGCAGGACACGCTTTCGCTCGAAGAGTTGGCGGCCGCGCAAGGCATGAGCCCCGCACATTTCCAGCGTCAGTTTTCCAAATGGGCGGGGATTTCGCCAAAACGTTTTCAGCAATATCTCACGCTCGGGCATGCGAAATCGCTTTTGCACGAGCGCTTCACCACATTGGACACGGCCCATTCGCTTGGGCTTTCGGGCACCGGGCGTCTGCACGATCTTTTTCTCAGATGGGAAGCCATGAGCCCCGGTGAATACGCCCAAAAAGGGGCGGGTCTTGTGATCTCATTTGGCTGGTTTGACGGCCCCTTTGGCGAAACCCTTGTCATGGGGACATCTAAAGGCATTTGCGGCGTAGCTTTCGCCTCCGAAACCGGTCGAGACAACACATACGCCGATTTGACCTCCCGCTGGCCCAACGCTGAGTTTGTCGAAGATCCAGACATGCTGTCACCCTGGATCGCCAACGTCTTTGGCGCGTCACAAGGCGAAACCCCGTTGCTACTCATCGGTACGCCGTTGCAGATCAAAGTTTGGGAGGCCCTGATGCGCATCCCGTCAGGCCAAGTCACGACCTATTCCGAGATCGCCCATGCGGTCGGCTCGCCTAAGGCGGTGCGCGCAGTTGGCACGGCGATTGGCAAAAACCCGATCAGTTGGATTATCCCCTGCCACCGCGCGCTTCGGAAATCGGGCGGTCTTGGCGGCTATCACTGGGGCCTTCCGGTCAAACGCGCCATGCTGGCCTATGAGGCCGCGCAGTCCGAAAGCCTCGCTCAGGCCTCCTGAACACGGTGTTTTGAGCAAAGCCTTGCCGAATTCCCCCTTGTGAACCAAGGCGGGAAGCCTCAGACTCGCTTTAGCAGTAAACCCATCACGACTAAGCGAACCGAAAGGGGCATGAAGATGGCTCGAGCAAGATTTTCACTGGCATTGGCCGCTAGCGCAGCATTGACTCTCAGCGCCTGTACAGATCCTCAATACGCGGGCATTGAACGCGACAACACGCGTCAAGGCGCGACCATCGGGGCGATCCTCGGCGGCGCAATCGGCGCGATCACCGCGGATGACAAAGTCGGCGGCACCGTGCGTGGCGCAGCGATTGGCGCGGGTATTGGCGCAATTGCAGGCGATATTCTGGATCGCCAAGAGGCCGACCTGCGCCGCGATTTGGACAATTCCGACGTGGACATCACCAACACGGGTGATCGTCTGATCGTAACCATGCCAAACAACATTCTGTTTGCCACAGACAGCTATACCGTACGTGCCGATCTGCAACGCGACCTTCGTACCGTGGCCAGCAACCTTCTGGCCTATCCAAACTCTACCATTCAGGTCATCGGCCACACAGATAACGAAGGTGAAGCAAGCTACAACCAGACTCTGTCCGAACGCCGTGCAAACGCCGTCGCAGATGTCTTGATGGCCGAGGGCGTACCATTTGGCCGGATCGACGCGATTGGTCGCGGAGAAAGCCAACCGGTGACGTCAAACCTCACACCGGAAGGCCGCGCGCAGAACCGCCGCGTTGAGATCGTGATCCTGCCAACAGCAGGATAATATCGAAACATTTCGAAACCCCGCGTAGAGGCCATCTGCGCGGGGTTTTCTGTGCGTGATCAGCCGGGCTCCTGTGCGCAATCGCCAGTTGCCCCGCGGGGCTGTCGCTATACCTTAGCCCCAACGCACAGACTGGAGGCCATCATGGCAACTAAGATATTGGGCATTTCGGGTTCCCTTCGCAAAGACTCGGTCAACAGCAAGCTCATCCGTGAAGCCGCGCGTTTGTACGGCGAGTGCGAGTTTCTGGAAGCCGACCTCAATATCCCGCTCTACGACGGCGACCTTGAGGACGCCGACGGTCTGCCAGACGCGGTAGAGACCCTGGTGTCTCAAATTGCGGACGCCGACGCGGTGATTATTTCGACACCTGAATACAACGGCGGCATCACCGGCGTTCTAAAAAACGCTTTGGATTGGGTGAGCCGCGCGAAACCGTCTCCCTTGGCGAGTAAACCTGTGGCCGTCATGAGTGCAGCGGCCGGCCGCGCCGGAGGCGTGCGCGCGCAAACCATGCTGCGGACCTGTATGACAGCGTTCAGCGTACGCATCGCAGCAGCGCCGGAAGTCGGTATTGCCTCGGCGGGATCAGAATTTGACGATGAAGGTCGTTTGGTGTCGGAGCGTTATCAAGCGTCCGTGGAACGCCTCATGCGGGCTTTGGAGGCCGAAATCAGAGGATAATTTGAGTATTTTTTGCAAGATGAATAGGTCAGATTGAGGCTTCAGGGCGGAAGCCTTCTGGGATCTCGTCGTGGTTTTCAAGGATCAAATCCGCCATCACTTCACCCGCTTTTGGTGCCATGCCAAAGCCGATTTTAAAGCCACCGTTGGCGATGAAGTCACCCGCGCGCGTTGGATGGTTCCCGAGCATGGGTGCACGGCTTTTGGCGCGAGGGCGCACACCTGCCCAGCGCGCGAGGATGGGTGCATTTCGCAATGCGGGCACGGCGTCTACCGCGCGTTGATAGACCTCGTCCAGCTGCGCATCTGTTGCGTATGGATCCTCAAAGTCGCGCTCGGAGGTCGAGCCGATCGCCACCGTGCCATCCGCGTGTGGGATCACATGCAATGCATCGGCAAAAAGTTGAGGCAGATCTGCACGATCAAACTCTAGCAAGATCGCTTGCCCTTTGACCCCATTGCCGATTGGGCGCTCTATTTCTTTTGAAAGTTCAAGCAGTCCACGCCAGCCCGTAGCCCAGACGATATGGCCCTTAGGCGCGCCTTCCGACTTGATCTCAACGCCTTTGGCCTTGAGCGCTGCTGCAAGAGCCGTGCATGCCTGACGCGGATGAATGCGGGCTGAGAGCGTGTCGTGAATGACAAACTCGGTCGGGCTGTTTGGGCACCAACCTTCGAAATCAGCCGCGGGTTTGATGTCCCAGGAAGCCTTGCCGCGCCAGAGTTCCGCAGCCCCCTTTTGGCGCTTGAAAGCCAGGTCATGAGCCCGCTGATCGGGGATGGGTTGCAGACGGCCTGATCTTGCATAGCCGGGGGACTGTCCGCTCACCTCGGCGACCTCGGCCCAATAGTCCTCCGCCGTGATCAGACTTTGGAACTGGAACTCTTTCTTGTCGTTCCAATTCTCTGGCGTGTGGGGTGCCAGCGCGCCGACAATGCCTCCCGAGGAGCCAGCAGCGACGCCGTTCGGATCGATCACCTGAACCTTGGCGCCCCGTTTGACGCAGGACCATGCGACCGAAAGCCCAAAGATCCCAGCCCCATAGACCGTCACATCCACCATTGCCAAATCACCCCAAGCTGCGTCACAGTTGCGCGTCGGACCACGCGTCCCTCTCTTTAAGGCAATCCGCAATGAGCAACCAGAGTGCAGAGCTGATCTGGCGCGATGGCACAATCCCCGTGTCGACGCGGTTTGATGACCCCTATTTCAGCCTGGAGAACGGTCTGAATGAAACCCGGCACGTGTTTCTGGACGGCAATGATCTGCCCGCGCGGTTTGCTGAAGGGTTTCATATCGCAGAGCTGGGTTTTGGATCAGGCTTGAACCTTTTGGCAGCCTGGCAGACTTGGGAGGCAGCGGGCATTGATACGCCCTTGCGGTTCACCAGCTTTGAAGCCTTTCCAATGAGCGCTACAGAGATGTGCCGCGCGCATGAGGCCTTTCCCGAGCTCGCGCCCTTTGCCGCGCGGCTTTCTGCGGCTTGGGAAGAGGATCCAACGCTGGTGACGCTCGACGGGATCGAGGCACGCGTGATCCTGGGCGACGCGCGCGAGACCTTGGCGCAACAGGATTGGCAGGCGGATGCGTGGTTTTTGGACGGGTTTTCACCGGCTAAAAATCCAGAGCTTTGGGATGCGGACCTGATGCAATCTGTTGGGGATCACACGAAGACGGGCGGAACCTGTGCAACCTACACGGCGGCGGGATTTGTGCGGCGTGGGCTAGAGGACGCCGGTTTTGCAGTCGAGCGTATCCCAGGGTTTGGGCGTAAGCGACATATGACTGTCGGCGTGAAAGGATAAGCCATGGCGCAAGCGTCCAACCGTCTTGGTATTCTGTTGATGTGCCTGACGACCTTTGTCTTTGCTATGCAGGACGGGATTTCTCGGTTTCTGGCGGACGAATACAACGTCTATCTCGTGATCATGATCCGCTACTGGTTCTTTGCGGCTTTCGTTCTGTTTCTGGCCCAGCGCAGCGGTGGTGTCCGCAAGATGGCACGCACCAAGTTTCCCCTGATGCAGATCTTTCGCGGCGCGCTTTTGGCAGCCGAAATCATCGTGACCGTCCTGGCCTTCACCCTGCTCGGCCTCACCGAGACCCATGCGATCTTTGTCTGCTATCCGCTGATGATCGCCGCGCTCTCGGGCCCGGTTCTGGGCGAGAAAGTCGGTTGGAGACGGTGGGCCGCGATTGGCGCTGGGCTTGTAGGCGTGTTGATCATCTTGCAGCCGGGTGCGGGGGTGTTTTCGCTTCTGGCTGCCATTCCGCTCCTCGGCGCGGCTATGTTCGCGGTTTATGGTCTGGCGACGCGGTATGTCGCGCGCGAAGACGATGCGATGACGAGCTTTTTTTATACAGGCGTTGTGGGCTGCGTCGTGATGACGGCGATTGGCGTATTCCATTGGGAAGTCATGACGGGCCCCCACTTGATATGGATGGCGATCCTCTGTTGCAGCGGTGTTTTTGGCCATTGGCTTTTGATCAAGACCTATGAAGTGGCCGAGGCCAGCGCGGTGCAGCCTTTTGCCTACCTACAACTGCCCTTCGCGGCCTCGCTCGGGATCCTCGCATTCGGGGAAACCCTTCGCATCAACGTCGCGGTGGGCGCAGCGATCGTCGTGGGAGCGGGCTTGTTTACGCTTTGGCGTGAACGAATGTCGTCGGCATAGTTCATGGACCCAATGATCCTCATAACAGTCGGCCTTGGTGCCTTTGTCGGCGGCTTTATCAGCGGCTTTGCCGGCTTTGGCTTTGCGCTTGTTGTGTCGGGCATCTGGTTCGCAGCACTCCCGGCCTATCTTGTGCCGCCATTGGTCGTTCTCAGCGCGACCGCGGGCCAGCTCACGGGGCTTGCGAAACTCGCGAAACATGTCTCCTGGCCCAAGGCCTGGCCTTTGATCTGGGCAGGCATTCTGGGCATTCCCATTGGCACAGCGCTCGTCGCCTACGGCGCGCCTGAGAGGGTCAAACTGATCGTAGGTGTTTTCCTGATCGCCTATACGCTCTGGCAATTCATGGCGCGGCGCACGGTGCCGCAAATTCGCGTCACAGGGCTGATCTGGGATCGCATCATTGGATTTCTGGGCGGCATTCTCGGAGGGCTTGCTGGCCTGTCCGGAGCCTTGCCAGTCGTGTGGTACCAGATGCGAGGCCTGCCCCCCGCCGAACAACGTGCGCGGTATCAGCCCTATAACCTTGCGATTTTAGCCCTATCGACCGTGTCCATGTTGGCGTTTGGCCAATTGACAGCCGAGGTCATGCGACTTTCGCTAATTTCCATGCCTATCGTTATCCTTGGCGCCCTTGTAGGCGTCTGGATGTTTGATCGCGTTACAGCCAAAGGGTTCAAACGCGCAGTGCTGACGCTGTTGCTGATCTCTGGCGTTATGATCCTCGTGCAGTCGCTGGCTTAATTGGCCATCGTACTGCCCTTGATCTCTTGCGAGAACGGCACCGGCAGAGGATCCTTACCCAAGCGCGCCCGATAGATGGGCAGGCTTTCGGCAACCCGCATGACGTAATTTCGGGTCTCCGTGAACGGGATGTGCTCGATCCAATCGATGATATCTGGCCCGCCGGCCTTGCGTGGGTCGCCCATTCGGTCCATCCAAGCCGCCGGCCGGCGCGGGCCAGCATTATAGCCTGCTGACATCATGATGATGTTGCCCTGAAACTCATCACTCAGCCCATCAAGATAGGCCGTACCGAGGGTGACGTTGTAGTTGGGATCGCTGAGCAGCTTGGATTTGTTGTATCCAACCCCGATGGCACCCGCGACGAGTTTGGCCGTGCCGGGCAGGATCTGCATCAAACCATAGGCATTGGCGTGGGACACAACAGACGGGTCAAACTCGCTTTCTCTGCGGGCAATCGCCAACGCCAATTCGGTCGGCACAGGCAAATCTGTGCGCTGTGCCAGCGGATGAAGCGCATAATAGGGCGCGTGGATCTCGATGCCTTGACTGGCAAAGTACTTGCCAAGTTTGACGGCGATATGCGGATCGCCAAGTTCAATGGCCATTGCGCCAAGCTGTGCCATACCAAAGACGTCCTGAGATTCTGCCAGATGCAGCCAGAAACGCTCGGCCAAAGCCCCCTCGCCAGAGGTCAAAAACATCAGTGCGGCTTCATGAACGGTAGAGCGCGCAAAGGCTGCGCCGCGCCAGTTCGGCACGCTTGATCCACCAGAGAGCGATTGATCCACAGGCAGCCCTGCTTTCTCTGCCGCCAACAGACCGTAGAACGTGGTTTGATAGGCCCCGCCCCCGGCATAGGCACGTTGCGCGGAAGCCTCATCTCCAAGCGCTTCATAAGCGCGACCGATCCAAAAGCCTGCACGCCCCAAAGAGATCGGGGTTTGCACCGCTTGCTCAAAGAAGACGAAATGCTGAAGCGCTAGCCAGTCTTCGCCAAGGTAGCGGAGCGCGAGATAGCCCGAGAGCCATTCCAATTGCGCGAAATCGCTACCGTCAGCCAAGCCATGCTGGGAGGCGATCTTATAGGCTTGCGCAGGACGCCCTGCCCGCATTTCCGAGCGCGCCAAGGCGAGACGCCGCTTGGCCCAGGCCTCTGCATTGCCAAGGGATCTATCTTCGCTGCGCTGGATAATGAGCGCTGCCGCCTCGGCATCGCGGTCTTGGCGCATGCGCCAGAGAAAACGCTCGTAGGCCAGGCCCGGATCATCCGCCAGATTCGAAGGTATCGCATTGATCAGGACATCTACACCCGTCCGATCCTCGCGCAACGCGAGCCGCGCAGCACCCAGCTTGCGCCAGCCATCGGGCACCAAGGGATACATGCGCTGGGAGTTCTCTCGCCAGCCTTTCCAGAGCATCGCATCTAGGCGGTCCACATGGCGAGATTTCAGTACGTCTCCGTAGCGCGCGAGATAGGCCGCCTGTTCCTCATCACTCATGGCCCGTTCGAGCCAGGCCTGAACTATGGTCGCATTCGCCAGATCGCGCTGCCCGCGAACGCGGAATGCATCGGCGAGCAAAAGCGCGCCCTCGGCCGTTTGCGCACCGCTTTCCGCGAACACCTGATAGATCGACTCGGCAGGCGCATCTGCGAAATTTTCTTCTTGCTTGCGCCTTAGCAAAGGCAAACCGGGCCAATCCGGATTGCGTCGTAAAAAGCCCTGAGCGTCGCGCCAACTGCCTTCGCCCGCGCGCAGCCGATGCCATTCGACAATGTCCTGCGCGACGGGCCCATAGCTGCGCGCCAGACGCGCGGCCTCGGACCAGTTTTGGGCGTTGATTGCACGCATAACCACAGAAATTTCGACCGCCTGCTGTGCCCAAGCTGCACTGCTGACGATGAAAACCAAAAATACTGCCCAAATCCGCTGCATCATCTCTTGCGTTTTCCACCTCGCTGCGGGTTATAGGGCAAACATAGATGCGGATTGCTCATGGTCCAATGAGTAACTTGGCAACCTTGCCACTTCGGGCTAGGGTCCGCGCGAAATTCAACCTGGGTCGGCGACTTCCGGCCTGTCACTTGGGCGTCCTGCCCAGATCGCACAACAAAGGAGCGTGTTATGTTCAAAGGGTCTATGCCTGCACTCATCACGCCGTTCAAGAACGGCGAGCTGGATTTGGATACGCTCAAGAAGCTGGTCGAGTGGCATATCAGCGAAGGCTCTCATGGTCTGGTGCCTGTCGGGACAACGGGTGAAAGCCCGACTTTGACCCATGAAGAGCATGAGACCGTGATCGAAGAGGTCGTCAAAGTGGTGGCGGGTCGTATTCCTGTGATCGCAGGGGCCGGGTCCAACAACACTGTCGAGGCCGTGCGTTTCATGCAATTCGCTGAGAAAGCTGGCGCGGATGCGGGGCTGGTTGTGACGCCTTACTACAACAAGCCAACTCAACGGGGATTGCTGGCGCATTATCGCGAGCTGCACGACTGCTGCAATCTGCCGATCGTGATCTACAATATTCCGGGCCGCTCGATCATCGATATGACGCCTGAGACCATGGGTGAGCTTGCGAAACTGCCTCGGATCGTCGGCGTGAAAGACGCCACCGGAGATGTCGCCCGCGTGAGCGACCAGCGCGAGACGTGCGGCGCGGATTTCGTGCAGCTGTCTGGTGAGGATGGCTCGGCACTTGGGTTCAATGCTCATGGCGGTGTGGGCTGTATCTCTGTCACAGCCAACGTCGCACCGCGTCTTTGTGCGGAGTTCCAAGAGGCAACCCTGGCTGGTGACTACGGCAAAGCGCTGGAGCTGCAGGATCGTCTGATGCCTCTGCACCGCGCGATCTTTGTTGAGCCGGGTCTGGTGGGCGCGAAATACGGCATGTCTCAGCTGGGACTTTGTTCCGATGAGGTGCGCTCTCCGCTGACAGGGTTGCTGGACAGCACCAAGGCGCAGATCGATGCGGCCATGCGTAATGCGGGGCTGATCAACTGATTAGGACTTGAGCGCTGAAACGGAATGCCCCGGCCATTGGTCGGGGCTTTTTGATTGAGGTCTTGGATTTGAGTATTTTTGGCAAGATGAAACCGGCCGTGCAGCGCGGCGGGTTGGCAATGTTGCCAAGTGCTGACCGGATGACCCGCCGCTAGAGGAAGGTCACCGCGAGGTACACGGCTCCGATTCCAAGACTCGCGCCGAGAACCATGCTGCTGGCGACAATTGGCCAGATGCGACGGCGCGGTTCTGGTTCTTCGGTAATCTGTTTGATTAGTGCGGATTCGACGAGGCCCGGTAGGCGAGGGCCGAAACGTGACAATACCTGCGCCGTTTTCCAAAGATCACGAGCAAGAGCCTTTGGCCCGACAGAGTCGCGGATGTAGCCTCCAACGACCGGTTTGGCGACGTCCCAGATGTTGACGCTTGGATCCAGCGAGCGGGCGACGCCTTCGACGACAACCATGGTGCGTTGGAGAAGGATCAGCTCGGTGCGGGTTTCCATGCCGAAGCGTTCGGTGACCTCAAAAAGGTAATTCAGCAAGCGACCCATCGAGATCTGGGTCGCGTCCATACCAAAGATCGGCTCACCGACGGCGCGCAGGGCGCGGGCGAACTCGTCAACGTCTTGATCGGCTGGCACGTAGCCTGCCTCGAAATGGACTTCGGCCACGCGTTTGTAATCGCGTTGAATAAAGCCAAAGAGGATCTCGGCATAAACCCGACGCGTGTATTCGTCGATATGGCCCATGATGCCAAAGTCATAGGCAATGACATCGCCATTTGCTGCGACCTTGAGATTGCCTTGGTGCATGTCCGCGTGGAAATAGCCGTCACGCAGCGCATGGCTCAGGAACAGTTGCAGCACGCGTGCCCCAAGGGCATGCAGGTCGTGTCCTGCGGCGCGCAGAGCGTCGTTGTCACCCATAGCCGCGCCTTCGGCCCAGCTCATGGTCATCACACGGCGAGCGGAATGGTCCCATTTGATGGTCGGGACTTGGAAGCCTGCGTCATTCACGGTGTTTGACGCGAATTCGCTGGCGGAGGCGCTTTCGAGGCGGAGGTCCAGCTCGCCGGTGACAACGCCGTCGAAATGTTCAATCACATCATGCGGGCGTAGACGCCGCGAGAATGGGGCGACGAATTCGATGAAATCCGCCGCGAAATAGAAAGCGTCCACGTCTTTGCGAAAAGCGCGTTCGATGCCCGGGCGCAGCACCTTGACTGCAACGACCTCGCCGGTGTCGGCGAGTTTGGCCTTATGGACCTGTGCGATAGACGCCGCCGCAACGGGTTCTGAGAATTCCGAGAAGATCTCATCAGGCGCGACGCCAAGTTCCGTTTCAATCGCCGCTTTGGCCTCGGCGACCGAGAACGGCGGCAAGCGATCCTGCAGAATGCGCAGTTGTGTCGCCATTTCAGAGCCAACCACGTCGGGACGCGTGCTAAGAACCTGACCGAATTTGATATAGGCCGGCCCCAAGGCGGTCAGCGCGCGCACCACGGGCGGCATATTCGGGTCGCCCTTGATGCCGATCCAGCGAAACGGCCAGACCAAAGTGCGCGCCAGAATGCGCAGCGGTTTGGGGGCCTCAAAGGCTTCGAGCACCACGCCCATCGCACCTGTGCGTTCGAGCGTTGCGCCGGTTCGGATCAGGCGCCAGATATTGTGAGGTCCGCGCACTTAGAGTTTCCAACCCGAATGCAGCGCCGCGATGCCCATGGTCAGATTGCGGTATTTCGCGTTCTCAAACCCAGCCTTACGCAGCATGGCAAGAAAGGTGTCCTGATCAGGGAATTTACGGATGCTTTCCACCAGGTATTGATAGCTGTCGCGGTCATTTGCGATGGCCTGCCCCATGCGAGGAATGACGTTGAAGGAATACAAGTCATAGGCCTTTTGCATCATGTCATTCGGGATCTGGCTGAACTCCAGCACCATCAGGCGGCCACCGGGTTTTAGGACGCGGTAGGCTTCGTTTAGGGCCTCTTGAGGGCGGGTCACATTCCTGATGCCAAAGCTAATCGTGTAGACATCAAAGGTGTTGTCCTCAAACGGCAGCGCCATGGCGTCGCCCACCACCCAGTCGAGCTGCTCGGCCATCTGATCCGCTTCGGCGCGTTTGCGGCCTTCAACCAGCATCGGCTCGGTCAAATCGCAAACCGTGGCATGGCCCGCACCTGCGCGATCGAGAAACCGGAACGAAATGTCCCCTGTGCCGCCCGCCACATCCAAGAGCTTTTGCCCCGGGCGCGGTGCCAGCCAATCCATCATCGCATCTTTCCAGATGCGGTGGATGCCCATGCTCATGACGTCGTTCATGATGTCATACTTTGAGGCCACCGAGCCAAAAATGCCCTGCACACGCCCGGCCTTTTCGGCCTCTGGCACGGTTTCAAAGCCGAAATGCGTGGTGGTTTGGTCAGCTTGGCTCATGTCGCGGCCCCTCAGAATTTCCCTGCCTTACATATAGAGCCAAAGCCGTGCTTACAATGCGATCTATTGGCTCGGGGAACGCGGGCTTTGCCTGTCCTATCTGAGCCGCTAAAAAGAGCCAAAGAAGGAGCAGATCCCATGCCAGAATTGCCCGAAGTCGAAACTGTCCGTCGCGGGCTCGAGCCCGCGATGACGGGGGCTGTGATTGCAAAGGCCGCGGTGAACCGCCCAGACCTGCGTTGGCCGTTCCCGGACAACATGGCGGCGCGGCTGACCGGGCAAAAGGTATTGGGGCTGAGGCGTCGGTCGAAATACATTCTGATGGACTTGGCCAGCGGAGAGACCTTGCTGGTGCATCTGGGCATGTCAGGACGCATGACGGTCTCGGGCGACCCGTTAGGGCAATTCGCGCATAGCCATCCGCAGGCAGAGAAACACGATCACGTGGTCTTTGACATGGACAATGGCGCGCGGGTCACCTTCAACGACCCACGCCGCTTTGGCGCTATGGACCTGCTGGAGACGGCAACCGCGGATGACCACAAGCTGCTCTGTGACATTGGCCCTGAGCCTATGGGCAATGATTTCAATGAGACCTACTTGGTCGAACAGCTCAAATCACGGAAAACGCCGATTAAATCCGCGCTACTGGATCAAAAAATCGTCGCAGGCCTGGGCAATATCTATGTGTGCGAGGCGCTTTATCGTGCTGGCATTTCCCCTAAACGCCACGTCAACAAAATTTCCGCGCCTCGGATTGCCGCTTTGGTGCCGATCATTCGTGAGGTGCTGTCAGAGGCCATCGAAGCGGGCGGCTCCAGCCTGCGTGATTTCCGCCAAGCCGATGGAGAGCTTGGATATTTTCAGCACAGCTTTGATGTCTA
>JABSOU010000090.1 GCA_013215215.1 Cognatishimia sp.
GCGGCGATGGCTTTGGATTTCTGGGACTGGCGATGATACATGATCGCCTCGCGCATCAGGCGCACGTCCTTGCTAGGGCTGGTTTTCAGCGTTCGTTTTGTCCATTTTGGCGGGCGTTCAAAGGCAGACAGCTTACCCTTGGCACGACCAAACCAATATTGCGCGGTCGCGTCCTCATCCCCGTCATGAACCAGAGCTTGCGCGCCTGCTTTGGCGGCGCGGATCCGGTCTCGTGTCAGCGGGTGGCTGCGCACATAAGGGTCTTGGCGGGATGTGTTCAGGAGTTCTTGACCTTCAAAGAGCTCCAGCACGTCAATCGTGCCCTGCGTATTGACCCGCGCGGCCTTCATGTAGCGCAGCGCGGATTTATCGGCGGAGGCCTCTTCGGCACGCGTATGGGCCAGAAAGTTCCTTTGCGCAGAAGAGTTTACGCCCAGCGCCAGACCAACGCCCAGCTCAGGATTGCCTGCCGCAGCCCCGGCGATGGCCGCAAGCACGCTGCCAAGGCTAGCGGCCGTGCGGGCCGAGCCAAAGTTCTGCATCCGACGGGTGATATGTCCATTGGCGATATGGGCGGCCTCATGCGCGATCACCGCCTGCAACATCGCAGCGCTGTCGGTTTTCAGAATGAGGCCAGAGTGCAGGAATATATGGCGATTATCTACCACGAAGGCATTCAGTTTGTTGTCGTCGATCACCAGAACCCGCACGTTGCTGCCAAGCCCTGCCGCAGCCAAGATCGGTTTGGCAAGCTGGGCCAGTGAATACTCGATATCGGGATCGCGAATGATCGTCGCCGCGCGGGCAGGGGCCGTCACCATCACAAAGGTCAAGGCCGCAAGGAAAATGCTCGCGAAGATGGTCAAGCGTGTTGACGCTTTGGTCAGAAAAGGCTCAAAGATCATGGGCGTACCAGAGAGGAATTTCATGCGTAAGTCCAGTCGCAGCACCGTAGATCCCTTTATTGTGATGGATGTCATGGAGGCCGCCCGCAAGGCAGAGGCTGCAGGCGAGCATATCATCCATATGGAGGTCGGCCAGCCCGGCACCGCCGCGCCTCAGGCCGCTCAGCGCGTTCTTGCCGAGACCATGCGGAAAGATGCCATGGGCTATACGGTGGCCTTGGGGTTGCCCGCGTTGCGCGCGCGGATCGCTCGGCTTTATGGGGAGTGGTATAATGTCGATTTGAACCCCGAGCGGATTGTAGTGACCTCTGGCAGCTCTTCGGCGTTTCTGTTGGCCTTTACGGCGCTTTTTGATGCGGGGGATACTGTGGCGATTGGCGCGCCGGGCTATCCGAGCTATCGCCAGATTCTGAAAGCCTTATCGCTCAATCCGCTGGATTTACGCTCTGCGCCGGAAAACCGGCTCCAGCCTGTGCCGGATGATTTCGCTGATTTGGATATCGCCGGTTTGATGGTGGCTTCTCCGGCCAATCCGACCGGCACGATGCTGGATAAACCCGCGATGCAGGCGTTGATTGACGCCACCCACGCCAAAGGCGCGAGTTTCATCAGTGACGAGATCTACCACGGCATTGAATATGAGGCGAAAGCCGTTACGGCCCTTGAACTGACCGATGACTGCTATGTGATCAATTCCTTCTCGAAATACTTCTCGATGACCGGCTGGCGGATCGGCTGGATGGTGGTACCCGAGGATCATGTGCGCACGGTGGAACGACTGGCGCAGAACATGTTCATCTGCGCGCCGCATGTGTCTCAGGTGGCGGCATTGGCGGCGATGGATGCCACCGACGAGCTTGAGGCCAATATGGCTGTGTATCGCAAAAATCGGCGTTTGATGCTGGAAGGGCTGCCAAAAGCTGGCTTCACCAAATTCGCGCCGCCCGATGGGGCCTTCTATGTCTATGTCGACGTGAGCGATTTTACTGATGACAGCCGCGCCTTTGCGGCCGAGATCCTTGAAAAGGCGAAAGTCGCCGTCACGCCAGGTCTGGATTTCGATCCAGAGCGCGGCCACGGCACGCTGCGCTTCTCTTATGCGCGCTTCAGTGCTGATATCGCCGAGGGTCTGGCACGGCTTGAGACTTTTATGCGTAAGTATGGCCATCTTTAAGTTCTCAGCGCAGCCTGTCTGATGTAGTCTCATTGGAAACAACCAAAGAGTTGGACCATGAGCAGACTTCGATCCTTTTGTGTTGGGCTTTGTGCCCTCGTTGGCCTTGCCGCGCCTGCGTTTGCGCAGGATTTCACGGCTTTGGCGCGGGTGGATGTGGCCAACAGCGCCATATCTGATGCGCGCCGTGGTGGCGTTCAGATCGACCTGTCTTTGTCCCAAGGTCTGCCTTGGCGGATTTTCACATTAGATGAGCCGCGCCGGTTGGTGATTGATTTCCGCGAGGTCGATTGGACGGGCGTCAACGCGGATGCCTTGGATCAGGCCAAGAATATCTCGGACGTGCGCGTTGGGGCTTATCGTCCGGGGTGGAGTCGTATGGTCGCAGATCTGAGCGTGCCCATGGTACTCAAGACCGCGGAGATGAAGCTCGGCGACGGGCAGGGGCCAGTTGTGTTGTCCGTGCGCCTAGAGGCGGCCAGTGCCGAGGACTTCGCCGCGAAAGCCGGCGCGCCCAATGATCCGCGCTGGGATCTGCCTGAGGCCGCGATCACGCGCGAGGACCGAGAGGCAAAACCGGACTGGGCACCGACGGTGATCGTGCTGGACCCAGGCCATGGCGGCATTGATCCGGGGGCCGAGCGCGGGGAATGGTCGGAAAAGCAGATCACTCTGCAGTTTGCGCGTGAACTGCGCGACACTCTGCGCCGGGCTGGCAATTTCGAGATCATTCTGACGCGGCGCGAGGATACTTTCGTGTCCTTGGAACGTCGTGTGGCGATCGCCCATGAAGTCGCGGCTGACATCTTCATTTCGCTGCATGCCGACACAGTGCTGGAAGGCTACGCCCTAGGCGCGACGGTCTACACCCTGTCTGATGAGGCCAGCGATGCCGCGTCCCAGTATCTGGCAGAGCGTCACAACCGATCAGACGTCCTCTCTGGCATCGATTTGACGGGCACGGAGGATCAAGTGGCCGAAGTGCTTTTGGACATCGCCCGACGTGAAACCGCCCCACGGTCTGAGCGACTGGCGAAAGCGATGGTTCTGGGCATGCAGGGCGCGGTTGGGGAGTTGAACAAACATCCCTACCGTCAGGGTGGATTTTCGGTGCTGAAAGCCGCCGACATTCCTTCGGTTCTGATCGAAATCGGCTTCATGTCATCGGAACGTGACCTAGCCAACATCACCGACCCCGCGTGGCGGCAGGCATTGGCCAATGGCATACGCGATGGGCTGCAAGCCTGGGTGGTAGCGGATGAAACCGCGCGCAATCTCACGAACAACTGACTGATATACGCGAAAAACCGCAGATTTTTCCCCTTGTTGTGTTTTGACCCCTTTGTCATCCACAGCTATACAAAACCAGCAACAAGCCAGGGTTCAAGGTGATTAGATTTATTCTCTCTTTCTTCGGGGGCATCTTCACATTCGTGACGATGGGGATCGCTGTGGTCGCCCTGTCCATTGGCGCGGTGCTTTATATCTATAGCTATGACCTGCCGAGCCATGAATCCCTGGCGCAATATCAGCCGCCCACGATCAGCCGCATCTATTCGCGCGAAGGGCGTATCATTGATGAATTCGCCAAAGAGCGGCGGCTGTTTGTGCCCGCCGAAGAGATCCCGGATCTGGTGAAACAGGCCTTCATCTCGGCCGAAGATAAGAACTTTTATCAGCACGCGGGATACGACGCGCGCGGTATCGCTGCGGCCTTTGTCGAGGCCGTGCGGTCCCGTGGTCAAAACGTGCGCGGTGCGTCGACAATCACCCAGCAGGTGATGAAGAACTTCCTCCTCTCTGGCGACCGCCAGATCGAACGGAAGATTAAGGAAATCATTCTCGCAACCCGTATCGAAGAGACGCTGGATAAGGAAAGCATCCTCGAACTTTACATGAACGAGATCTTCCTGGGGCAGAACTCTTATGGGGTGGCTGCGGCCGCGCAGACCTATTTCAACAAGACCCTGTCAGAGCTTGCGCCGCATGAGGCAGCGACACTCGCGTCCATGCCAAAGGCGCCATCTCAATTCCATCCGGTACGCCGAAAAGAGAGGCTGCTGAGCCGCCGCGACTTCGTTCTGAAAGAGATGAAGGAAAACGGCTATATCACTGAAGATGTTTACGAAATTGAAGTAGCTCAACCATTACTTTCAGTTCAAAATGGGGATTATGACAGCTTCCGCTCCGCGCTGCCATCCAGAGACTATTTCACCGATGAAATCCGCCGCCAGCTGAGCCGCGATTTTGGTGAGGAAGAGTTCTTTACCGGCGGTATGGCCGTCCGAGCGACGCTTGACCCAGAGCTTCAAAACGTGGCCGCAACGGCCCTGCGTCACGCGCTTGAGAAGTATGACCGTGACCAAGGTGTTTGGCGCGGCACGGGCAAAACCATCTCGACCGATCTGCTGAATGACGAGGCCGCTTGGCGCGAAGCGCTCCGCGATGTTGAGGTTCCTCGCGACATTGATCTGGACGGAAAATGGCACCCCGCTGTGGTGCTTTTCGTCGGCAATCGCGACGCGCGTATCGGCATCGAAGGGGTGCCCGATGACGCCGATGGACACTTCATCAACCCAACCGATGTGACCTGGGCGCGCAAGCAGCTTGAGGACGATGAGCTCGGCCCCAAGGCTAAGGTCGCCGGAGACCTGCTGCGCGAAGGTGAAGTGGTTCTCGTGCGCGAAATCAAAGACGAGGACGGCAACTTTGAACGCTGGTCTCTGCGGCAGGTGTCCGAGGTTCAAGGCGGTTTCATGGCCATGGACGTGAACAACGGTCGCGTGCTCGCGATGCAGGGTGGCTTCAGCTATGAGCAGTCGGTTTTCAACCGTGCGACTCAGGCGCGGCGTCAGCCAGGCTCTAGTTTCAAACCCTTCGTTTATGCCGCAGCGCTGGACAGTGGCTACTCTCCGGCCACGATTGTTATCGATGCGCCAATCGAGATCGACACGCCCGAAGGGTTGTGGCGGCCGAAAAACTCGTCCGACAAATTTTATGGTCCTACGCCTCTGCGGACCGGGATCGAGTACTCTCGGAACCTTATGACCATCCGCCTCGCGAAAGAGATTGGGATGGAGACCGTCGCTGATTACGCCGAGCGCTTTGGCGTCTATGACGACATGAACCCCTTCCTTGCGAACTCTTTGGGGTCTGAGGAAACTACGCTCTACAAAATGGTTGCGGCCTATGCGATGTTTGCAAATGGCGGCGAGCGGGTAGAGCCTACGCTTGTGGACCGTGTTCAAGACCGTGCAGGCCAGACGATCTATCGCCACGACCAACGGTCTTGCGAGGATTGTGCCTTTGCAGAGCTCGCGGCCGACAGCAGCCCGCGTATCACCAGCAACCGCGAACGCGTTATGGATGCGATCACCGCCTATCAACTGACCTCTATGATGCGCGGCGTTGTGGATCGCGGCTCTGCGTCTCGGGCGATCAATCTGGATGTGCCTGCAGCCGGCAAAACCGGCACCACCAACGAGGCGAAAGACGTTTGGTTTGTGGGCTTCACCAACACGATGGTAGCGGGATGCTACATTGGCTATGACACGCCGACGCCTTTGGGGCGCAATACCTTTGGCGGCAACACCTGTGGGCCTGTGTTTAACGAATTCATGCAGGCCGCAGTCGAGAAATACGGCGGCGGTGCCTTCCGCGTTCCTGCGGGTGGACAGTTCATCAACATTGACCGCTTCTCTGGTGCGCAGCTGTCTCCGAATGCCTCTGGCGACAACGTGGTGGCCGAATACTTCCGTCTGGGCGAGGAGCCGGTCTTTGGTGTGGCCTTTGACGGCGGCTTTGCGATGGGGTCCAACCTGCCTCTGTTTGACGAGGTCGACACAGAGGTTGTGACCGAGGTCATCACCTCGACCGGCGAGAGCACGGTCGTGACGCCAAGCGCCTCTTTCGGCACGCTCAGCTCGGGCGGCCTTTATTAACCTATAACAGCGGTAGATTGGGGGCAGGGGCGCTTGCCCCTCTTTGGCCTCTGGTCTATCACGCAGATTAAGAATGATAGACAGGACAATCCCATGCGCGCCGAGGTTCAAAACACCGTCACGGAGATAGAGAAATCCGTGGATCTGCTGAAACAGCGGCTGAACTGGGAGACCGCGGAATTCCGGCTTGAGGAATTCAATGCGCGGGTCGAAGATCCAAACCTCTGGGATGACGCTGAAGCCGCGCAGAAACTGATGCGCGAGCGTCAGTTGCTGGTGGATGCCATTGAAGGCGTGAAACAGCTGGAGACCGAGCTGTCTGACAATATCGAGCTTATCGAATTGGGCGAGATGGAAGAGGACGATGAGGTCATCGCGGAGGCCGAAGCAGCGATTGCGTCGCTCGCGATCACAGCTGCTGAGAAAGAGCTCGAGGCGCTCTTGGATGGAGAGGCCGATAGCAATGACACCTTCCTCGAGATCAACTCGGGCGCGGGCGGCACTGAGAGCTGTGACTGGGCCTCGATGCTGGCGCGGATGTATGTCCGCTGGGCTGAAAAGCGCGGTTATACGGTGGAATTGCAATCCATGACCTCTGGTGAAGAGGCGGGGATTAAGTCGGCGGCGTACAAGATTTCGGGCCACAATGCATATGGGTGGCTCAAGTCTGAAAGCGGCGTGCACCGTCTGGTTCGGATCTCGCCTTTTGACAGCGCGGCCAAACGGCACACGTCCTTTAGCTCGGTCTGGGTTTATCCGGTGGTCGACGACAATATCGAGATCGAGGTCAATCCGGCGGATATTCGCATCGACACCTATCGGTCTTCGGGCGCGGGTGGTCAGCACGTGAACACGACGGACTCGGCCGTGCGGATCACGCACATCCCCACAGGGATCGTAGTGACCAGCTCTGAGAAGTCTCAGCACCAGAACCGTGACATTGCGATGAAGGCTCTGAAATCGCGACTCTATCAACAAGAGTTGGATCGGCGCAACGCGGCCATCAACGAGGCGCATGAGAGCAAAGGCGACGCGGGTTGGGGCAACCAGATCCGCTCTTACGTTCTGCAGCCCTATCAGATGGTGAAGGACCTGCGCACGAACCACGAGACCTCGGACACTAAGGGCGTTCTGGACGGGGATCTCGATGGGTTTATGGCGGCGACACTGGCGTTGAATGTGTCGGGTAAGTCTCGGGCGGATGCGCAGGCTGAGGACTAGGGCCTTGGGGCTCTGCCCCAAACCTCGGAGTACTNTGGGCAAGATGAAATCAAGTGAAACATAAAAAAGGGCGCCTAGGCGCCCGATTTTGTTTGAGTTTTTGGTTTAGTTAATGTGCGCCGCGGGCGAGTGCCGCAACGCCGGTGCGCGCGACTTCGACGAGGCCAAGCGGGCGCATGAGGTCTGCGAAAGCGTCGATCTTTTCTGGCGCACCAGTGAGTTCAAAGACAAAGCTTTCAAGCGTCGTATCCACAACATTGGCGCGGAAGATGTCGGCCAGACGCATGGCTTCAACGCGTTTGTCGCCTTCGCCTGCGACTTTGAACAAGCCGAGCTCGCGTTCCACCGATGGGCCTTCGACCGTCAGGTCATGTACCTCATGCACAGGCACAATGCGGCCCAGCTGGGTTTTGATCTGTTCGATGATCTGCGGTTTGCCTTTGGTGACAATGGTGATGCGCGAGGTGTGACCGGTGTGGTCGACCTCGGCCACTGTGAGGCTTTCGATGTTGTAGCCACGGCCCGAGAAGAGGCCGATGACACGCGCCAGTACACCAGGTTCGTTGGTGACGAGGACCGCCAGCGTATGCACCTCTTCGACATCCGAGAAGGTCGGGCGGAGGTTATAGGCAGAGTGGCTTGACGCGCCTTTTTTGATTTTTAGAGCAGCCATGATCGAATTTCCTTAAACTAGAACCGCGCCGCCGGATTGGATGACGCCCTGGGTTTCGGCTTCGCCCAGAAGCATTTCGTTATGCGGCTTGCCCGACGGGATCATCGGGAAGCAGTTCTCGTGTTTCTCCACCAGACAGTCGAAGATCACTGGGCCGTCGTGGGTAATCATCTCCATGATTGCGTCGTCCAGATCGTCGGGGTCGGAGCACAGGATGCCCTTGGCGCCAAAGGCCTCGGCGAGTTTGACGAAATCGGGCAGGGCTTCGGACCAGCTGTGGCTGTAGCGTTCGCCGTGCAGCAGTTCCTGCCACTGGCGCACCATGCCCAGACGTTCGTTGTTCAGGATGAACTGTTTCACCGGCAGGCGGAATTGCACCGCAGTGCCCATTTCCTGCATGTTCATGAGCCACGAGGCCTCGCCCGCGACGTTGATGACCAGCGCGTCTGGATGGGCCAGCTGCACACCAATGGAGGCAGGGAAGCCATAGCCCATGGTGCCCAGACCGCCCGATGTCATCCAGCGATTTGGATCGTCAAAGGTCAGGTATTGCGCGGCCCACATCTGGTGTTGGCCCACCTCGGTGGTGATGTAGCGATCGTATTTCTTGGTCAGCTCTTCGAGGCGCACCAAAGCGTGCTGTGGCTTGATGGTTTTGCCTTCTTGCTTGAAGTCCAGACATTTGATCGCGCGCCATTGGTCGATCTGCGCCTGCCACTTCGCAACCGCTTCCTTATTGGTTTTGCGGCCTCGGGACTTCCAGACCTTGAGGATGTCTTCCAGCACGTGGCCTACGTCACCGACAATCGGGATATCGACGCGGATGACCTTGTTGATCGAGCTTGGATCAATGTCGATATGCGCTTTCTTGGAGTTCGGCGAGAAGGCCGAGATCAAACCCGTGATCCGGTCATCAAACCGCGCGCCGATGTTGATCATCAGATCGCAGTCGTGCATCGCCATATTGGCCTCATAGAGACCGTGCATGCCGAGCATGCCGATCCAGTTTTTACCAGAGCCGGGATAGGCGCCTAGACCCATCAGGGTCGAGGTAATCGGAAAGCCCGTGGTGTCTACAAGCTCGCGCAGCAGTTGGCTGGCCGCAGGGCCAGAGTTGATGACACCGCCGCCGGTGTAAAACACAGGACGCTCAGCCTGTTCCATCAGTTCAACCAGTGCGGTGATCTCGGTGATGTCACCTTTGAGCTGAGGCTCATAGTGGCTGGTTTTGGTTTCCTGGCGCGTGGTGTAGGTGCCCGACGCAAATTGCGTGTCCTTTGGGATGTCCACCAACACCGGACCCGGACGACCAGAGCGCGCTACATGGAACGCCTGATGCAGGGTTTCAGCCAGAGTGTCGGTTTCCTTGGCCAGCCAGTTGTGTTTCGTGCAGGGGCGGGTGATGCCCACAGTGTCGGCCTCTTGGAAAGCATCAGAGCCGATCATAAAGGTCGGCACCTGACCGGACAGAACCACAATCGGGATCGAGTCCAAGAGCGCATCGGTCAGGCCTGTCACCGCATTGGTCGCGCCTGGGCCAGAAGTTACCAGCGCAACGCCAACCTTGCCGGTTGAGCGCGCATAGCCTTCGGCTGCGTGAACCGCGCCTTGCTCGTGGCGCACCAGAATGTGCTTGATGTCATTCTGCTGAAAGATCTCGTCATAGATCGGTAGGACGGCGCCACCGGGATATCCGAAGACTGTGTCCACGCCCTGATCCTTCAGAGCTTGAACTACCATTTTCGCGCCGGTCATCTGACGTGCCATTTTCTTCTCCGTTCACACCGTTTGTCGGTTTTGCGTGCGTTGTGTACAAAAAAGCCCCCGAGGATCTCGGGGGCGCATGGTTTCCATTATGGTGTCCGTTACCGGTCCATGCGCCTATTTCCTACAATGACGACTAGGTCGCGCATTCGTTGGGTCCTCTTTGCGTTCGCGGGCGACATTATGGCTGTGGATAAGGGGCGTCAACCAAGAAAACGGAAATTTCCGCAAAAATATGGACATTAAATTACCAATGTTGCGCCGTTTTGCGCAACTTTGATAAAGATTGGGGTGTCTTGGGGTAATTTATGTGAGCTTTGGGCGGGTTTTCGGGCTAATATCCGATCCCCGGCCCCTGCAATAGCCCGTGTTCCATCGCATAACGCGTCAGTCCGGCGGTCGAACTGATGCCGAGTTTCGATTTTATATTCTTGCGATGGGTCTCGACGGTGCGCACGGAAATGTTGAGTTCCAGCGCTACTTCCTTGTTGGATTTGCCCTGAGACAGTTGCAGTAGAACCGTTTGCTCTCGGCTGGTCAGCTGTTCGCGTGCCTCGTCATCCTGTGGCTCGAGCGAGAACTTCGCACCGGTACAGAGGTAGCGTTCCCCGCGCATCACCGTGTCGATGGCGGTTTTGATCTCCTCCGTCGGGACGTCCTTAAGGACATAGCCGCGCGCGCCGTGTTGTAGGGCTGTCGCGATATATTCAGGGCTGTCGTGCATCGAGAGGATCAGGATACGTGTATCAGGCGCAGTCTCGAGCACCATTTCCGTCGCCGCCAACCCGCCGATGTCGGGCATGTTCAGATCCATCAGGACGACATCTGCCTCATGGGTTTTGAGGTACTCGACGACCTCTCGGCCATTGGACAATGTGGCTGAGACATCGATGTCGTCATAGCTCTCAAGTATCGCTTGAATGCCCTGCGCGACCATCGGGTGGTCGTCGACAATCACAACATTTGTCGCACTCATGAGTTGGCCTTTCGTTCAGAGGTCTCATCCACGGCGTCCGCGTTGAGAACCTGGGCGAGGGGGACTTCGGCTTCGATCACTGTACCAGATTTGCTCGACAAAATGCGAAGCGTGCCATTTAGCTGTTCAATGCGTTCCTGCATATTGCGCAGCCCCAAGCCGCTGGATTGTTTGGACCGGTCACGCGACAGGGTAAAGCCGCGACCGTTGTCACTGATGCGCAAAGTGGCGCCACGTTTGTGGCTGCGCACGTCGATAGACACGTCGGTTGCGCCGGAATGACGCTCGATATTGGTTAATGCTTCTTGTGCAATACGATAGAGGGAGAACTTAGCGTCCGCATGCAGGCGGTTACGGAAAGGCACAGTATGAAATTCTGTTTTAATTCCAGTTCTTTCGCCGAACTCTTCAGTCAAAGCTTTAAGAGCGGGGCCAAGTCCAAGATCATCCAGAACTCCGGGCCGTAAGTCTCTGGAAATACGACGAACTTCTTGAATCGCAGTGGAAAGGTGCTCCATACCCGTATCAAGAGAGTCTCCGGCCTTTTCATCGCCGCGCGCGAGGCGTCGGCGGGCTGCGTCCAAGGCGTATCTGACGCCAACAAGGATCTGGGAAATACCGTCATGCAGCTCACGGGCCACACGGCCGCGTTCTTCTTCTTGGGCGTCAAAGACCCGCTGGGTGAGGGCTTTGAGCTTCACATCTGCAAGGCGACGTTCGCGTATATTGAGCGTGAGGCCAGAGGCAAAGACCAACAAGACAGCGGCCAAGGCGATGCCGAGAATATAGAAGAATGTCGTCCTTATCCGTTCCTCAACACCCGCACGCGCGGCTGCGACCGTGGCCTGAATGTCGTCGATGAAGATGCCGGTACCCACGACCCAGCGCCAATCCTGCAAGCCAACAGAGTAGGAAACCATAGTCGCGGTTTCGCCGGTGCTCGGCTTGGGCCAATCAAAGGTGTGATAGCCGCCACCTGTACGGGCGATTTCGATAAGCCGGTCGGTGATCTCTATTCCATTGCGGTCACGCAGACCGGCCCAGTTCTTGTTAATCAGTTCTGTTTGACGCGGGCTCACGAGGTTATTGCCGTCGTAATCAAAGACAAAGAAGTAGCCGTCCTGCCCATAGATCATCGCGGAAAGGACCTGCGTCACCTCAAGCATGGCGGCTTCATTGTCGGGCAAGGCGGGCCCATAGACATTGCCGAAAGCCGTCCGTGCGATGGAGAGATAGTTTTTGAGCTCGGCCTTTTTGGCTTCAATAAGCTGCACCTCAAGCGACTTGATCTCTTGTTCTGCCAAAGCGCGCGATTGAATGGTCACCAGAATAGAAATCGCTGCCACCGCCATGATCAACGGCAGTGTCGCAAGTAAGAAAAGCTGTTGGCCGTAGGACAGCCGGAAGAGATTTAGTAAGCGAAACATCACGATTCGAAGGGTGGATTTGCGCCCGAACCATAGCTTGAAACCCTAAGGTTGCGTCAATTCCATATATTTTTTGTGCGTAGTTTCGGGTGTTTGCAGCTTTTCTACGCAGTTTTCCGCTGTCCCTACGTAGTTGTTGGTATTTTATCTTGACCCAAGCTGGGGCTAGGCTCGGCACACTGAGATCCGCCACCGCACGGAGTGATGTGCGTGGCTAAATAGAAATCGGGAGGTACATTCTATGGATCGTCGTTCTTTTCTGAGAACATCTGCACTAGGTGGCTCTGCAGCAGCAGCGTCCACACTGGCGGCACCAGCCTATGCTCAGGGCAAACGCACCCTGACCATGGTAACATCTTGGGGCCGTGGCCTCGCAGGTGTTTTTGACGCGGCTGTTAAGACGGCTGAAAACGTCACAGCTATCACCGACGGTCAGCTGACCATCGACGTGAAAGCAGCGGGCGAACTCGTTGGCGCATTCGAAGTATTTGACGCGGTGACTGCAGGTCAGGCTGATATGTATCACGCGGCGGACTACTACTTCGTCAACCAACATCCAGGTTTTGCGTTCTTCACCGGCGTGCCTTTCGGCATGACTGCGACAGAACTCAACAACTGGTACTACCACGGTAACGGCCACGCTCTGCATGACGAGCTGGGCGAAATCTTTGGTCTGAAGTCCTTCCTGGCGGGTAACACCGGTACACAGGCGGGTGGCTGGTTCCGTAAGGAAATCACTGGCCCAGAAGACTTCAACGGTCTGAAGTTCCGTATGCCTGGCCTCGGCGGTAAAGCGCTGGGTTACATGGGCGCATCCGTTCAGAACCTTCCAGGTGCTGAAGTGTACCAAGCGCTGGCATCCGGCGCGATCGACGGTACCGAGTGGATCGGTCCTTGGGCGGACGAAAAGGCTGGTTTCCAGGAAATCACCAAGTTCTACTACACTGCGGGCTTCCACGAGCCAGCGGCGGGTCTGTCCGTTGCGATGAACCGCGAAGTGTTCGAGAGCTTGACACCGTCTCAGCAGGCAGCATGCGAAGTGGCCGCAGGTCACGCGAACGTATGGAACCTGTCTCAGTACCTGAACAACAACGGTGCGGCGCTTGAGCGTCTGAAAGCCGGTGGCGTTAAGGTTCTGGAATTCCCAGACAGCGTTTGGGATGCAATGGGCACCGCGTCCCAGCAGGTTTATGACGAGTTCATGGGCGACGAGATCTTCAAGAAGATCTACGACGACTACACCGCATCCATGCGCGCGTCCTCTGGCTGGCTGACCGACTCCGTTGGCGCATACCGCGCACAACGTGACCGCGTTCTGGGCTAAGGCCTGACGGCTGACGTAATAAGGGGCCTTCGGGTTTTGCCCGTGGGCCCCACCATTTTACGCGACAGCACTTAATCACACTAAACTGAGGGAATTGGGGATCATGCTGGACGCGATCGTCTGGTTATTCGCAAGCCTAGGGTCCGCTTTCACGGACTTCTTCGCGGCGTTAACGCAACCGGCTTTATGGCTGAGCTGGACCGGTGGGCTGGAAACCACCGAAGACAAACAGGCCTTGATGCGCTTCGTCTATTATGGCGGATCTAAAGAGTTTTTCTTTGTCGTCTTTACGGCATTCATTCTTCTGACAGCAGCAGGCCTCTGGCGCCGCGCCATCATGTGGCGGTCCGTGCGCGTTCTTGAGGGCCTTGCGAATGGGATCGGGCGGTTCTTTGCCTGGGCAGGCCTTTTGATGGTGCTGCAGCAGATCGTCATCGTTTTCATGCAGCGGATCTTTACCGCAGCGCAGATCTCCTTCGGCTTTGGCAGCAGCTTTAGCCAAGATGTGAGCTGGTGGGCCGAAGAGCTGAAGCTCTATAACGCGATGATCGTTGCGATGTGTGCGACCTATACTTTCGCCCAAGGCGGACATGTAAGGGTTGACCTTGTCTACTCCGCGGTCAGCTATCGCACCAAAAAGATCATCGACATTATCGGCTCGCTGATTTTCATGATGCCAGCGGCCGTGATCACCTGGATGTATGGCTGGTACTTTATGTGGCGTCACCTTGTGACCCCGAAGGTCTCGGCATCCGATCAGATCGATATGTTGATGCGCAAGTCGCGCATTCTGAAGTGGAACGTGGAAACCATCGGCTTCTCGCCGAACGGGTTTAACGCCTACTTCCTGTTTAAAATCCTGCTCGTAGCATTCGCAGGCCTCGTGTTCCTGCATGCGATCGCCTTCTTCTACCGCTCTTATCTTGAGTACGTCGAAGGCGAAGAGAGCGAAGGCAAGTACCTTGACCGAGACAGCCTCGGCGAAGGTGAAGAAGCCTACGAAGGCACCCACTGAGGTATAGGGAACCAAGACTATGTTATTCGGACTTGATGGGGTCGAAATCGGCCTGATTATCGTCTTCCTCTGCCTCTTTGG
>JABSOU010000091.1 GCA_013215215.1 Cognatishimia sp.
GGCGATCTGATCAATCTGGAACTCAATACCGAAGTGTCGGCACTCGATTCCACCAATGGCTTCACCAACGGCACAATCACCATTCAGGCGATCAGCACGCGTAAGGCCTCAACCACGGTTGAAATGCGCGACGGTGAGAGCTTTGCCATCGCAGGCCTGCTGCGTGAGGATTTCCAAGACGCAACCAGCCAATTGCCATGGCTCGGAGACATCCCGATCCTGGGATCTCTGTTCCGCAGCGCGTCCTTCCAGCGTAACCAATCCGAGCTCGTGATCATTGTCACCGCGCATCTGGTAACGCCAACCATCGGCGAGGCCATCGCATTGCCGACCGACAGCGTTAAACCCCCGTCAGAGCAGGATCTTTTCCTACATGGCCGCGTTGTGGGGCGTAGCAAAAAGCCGAAGGGTGCGGCTGCAGAGGTTGCCAAACAGGACTTTGGCGGATCCTACGGTTACGTGTTGGACTAAGGAGCATTGGACATGAAACATCTGATCGCGCTCCCAGCCTTAGCACTCGTCGCTGCGTGTTCTACACCGCAAGACACCTACAAAAATTGGTTCGGAGAAGTCGGGGCAGAACTGGACCGTACCGGGCATTTCGGAGCTGCAACGGCCCATAACACCGCAATTCAGAACGGCGATAAGTCCTACGCAACAAATCTCGGCAACCGCTTTGCCACAGAGATCGACAGCACCGTGACTTTCGCGTTCAATTCAGCTGTTCTGGACGCCGCTGCGCGCGAAACGCTGCACAAACAAGCGGATTGGATCAAACAATTCCCAGAGGTGCGGTTTAACGTGTACGGGCATACCGACGCGGTTGGTTCGGAAAGCTACAACAAACGTCTCGGCAAACGGCGCGCCAATGCGGTAGTGAATTACTTTGCAAGCCAAGGTATTTCGCGAGATCGCCTCGAGGCGCTGGTCTCCTTCGGCGAGACACAACCGGTCATTGAAACCCCAGGCCGCGAACGCAAGAATCGCCGCACAGTCACAGAGGTTTCGGGCTTTGTGTCCGGTCATCCAAATGTGCTGGACGGCAAATATGCGGCCATCATCTATCGCGAATATGTCGCAAGCGCTGTGCCATTGCCAACAGGTGCGGTACCAGCAACCAACCAATAAACAGTTTTCAAGCGGCGTCATAAGTCGCAAAATTGAACTGGACCCGCCTTTTGGCGGGTCTTTTCATTTAGAATTAACGGCCGAGATCACACAACCTATTGGCGAAACAATCGCGTTTTGCAGCCGACATTACCGCAATTATTCGATCTTTTTGCCCAACTTCCGCCCCAGTTCGACGTCAAAAACACTCTGAAGGATGACCATGTCCGCAGGAGTCGGACACAGGCAACGCCAAGCCAGACAGGCAAAGCTGCGTCTGCATCTAAGGAATAGGCAATGAAGAGTGGTTTGAAAGTCGAATCTGATCCGCGTCCGATACTGGCCTGTACGGTCTGTCGGGATGTGCAGAATTTTGACTTGCTCATCGTGGATATGGAAGAAGTCATGGGCGACCAGTGGGGCGACCTAGGCTTTTCTGATGCGCTGACCTTCTTTGACCAGGCCGAAGCCCAACATCTTGAATTTATTGCCCTTGCCATCGACGATCTGGACGAAGACGAGCCGGACCTTCTGAAACGCGTCGTGATCGAAGCCAAAAAACGTAGCATTCGCACGCTTTTGATCGCCGAAGACGTCACCCCCGCCCTACTACACCAGCTGTTGCGCATGGGTGCGGACGAATTTATCCCCTATCCTCCCCCATCTGGTGAGTTGATGGAGATCGTGGAAACTCTGCGGGAGGCCGATATGGTACCCGACGAGCCCCCGGCACCCGCGCAAGAGCCTGTAGTTGCTGCGGTACCTGATATTGAAACTGACGCCGCCGAGCCTGCGCAATCGGTCAGCCTAAAGAAAGACGCCCCCGAAGCGCATGGCGTTTTGATTGCCACCCACGGTCTTGCGGGTGGTGTTGGCGCGTCGACCCTCGCGACAAACCTCGCCTGGGAAATGGCAACAGTCTCCAAAAAGGACAGCCCGAGCGTCTGCCTGATCGACCTCGATCTGCAGTTTGGCTCCGTCTCGACCTATCTTGACCTGCCGCGACGCGATGCGGTGCTTGAGTTATTGACCGACACCGAAAGCATGGACAGCGAAAGTTTTGGTCAGGCTTTGCAGAAATTCGAGGGCACACTGAACGTGTTGACCTCGCCGACCGATATGGTCCCGCTGGATTTGATCACGAACGACGACGTACAGCGCGTCATCGACATGGCTTGTCGTCATTTCGATTTCGTCGTGGTTGATATGCCCACCACCATCGTGCAATGGACCGAGGTCGTCTTGCAGGCCGCCCATGTCTATTTCGCACTAACCGACATCGACATGCGCTCGGCCCAAAACACCATGCGTATGAAGCGTGCCCTGCAGGCCGAAGACATGCCGTTTGAAAAACTGCGTTATGTCCTCAATCGCGCGCCGAAGTTCACTGATCTGGCGGGCAAATCCCGCATCAAACGTATGTCCGAGACCCTCGGCATCTCGATGGAAGTTCAGCTGCCTGACGGTGGCAAAGCAATTCCGGCGTCCGGAGATCACGGACAGCCGCTGGCGCTTTCAGCGTCCAAAAACCCGCTTCGTCGGGAAATCGCAAAACTCGCNAAGAGCCTTGTAGAGCTCGAAGAAAAATCAGCGCGAGTTGGGTAGAGGATAAAGAGCATGTTCAGCCGCTATAAAAAAGACACCCCAGCCAAACCGGTCAATGCAACACCCAAGGCCGCCGCACCTGCGCCCAAACCCGCAGAAGCCGCGCCGATTGATGCAACCCTGCGCAAGCCTATGCCAATGGCCCGCGCGCAGGCTCAGGCGTCAGACAAGGACCGCAAGCGCAAGGAAAGGCTGCAAGAGATAAAACTGGACCTTCACCGCGAGCTTCTGGACAATCTGAACCTTGCGGCTTTGGAAAAGGCCTCCGAGAACGAGCTGCGCACCGAAATCAGTGCAATCTCAACCGAAGTGCTTGAAGATAAAGCGATTGTTCTGAACCGTCAGGAACGCAACCAGCTGTTCCAGGAACTTTACAACGAGGTCACCGGCCTCGGCCCGCTGGAAACACTGCTGCAAGACGAAGGCGTCAACGATATTCTGGTGAATGGTCCGCAACAGATCTTTGTGGAACGTTCCGGTAAGCTCGAGCTGACCGACATCACCTTTAAGGATGAAAAGCACCTGCTGCGGATCATCGACAAGATCGTCTCTGCCGTGGGCCGTCGCGTCGATGAATCTAACCCCTATGTGGACGCCCGTTTGGCCGATGGTTCGCGTTTCAACGCCATGGTTCCGCCGATCGCGGTGGATGGCTCTCTGGTCTCCATTCGTAAGTTCAAGAAGGACAAGCTTGGCATCGACGACCTCGTAGGCTTTGGCGCCTTTTCCGAGGAAATGGCCGCCTATTTGCAAGCCGCTGTTGCGACCCGTCTGAATGTCATCGTCTCGGGCGGTACAGGTTCCGGTAAGACCACCACGCTTAACGCGCTCAGCTCTTTCATCGACAATGCTGAGCGGATCCTCACCATCGAGGACACCGCCGAACTTCAACTGCAACAGACCCACGTTGGTCGTATGGAAAGCCGCCCACCGAATGTGGAAGGCAAAGGCGAAGTTTCCCCACGCGATTGTTTGAAAAACGCTCTGCGGATGCGTCCAGACCGCATCATCGTCGGCGAGACCCGCGGCGAAGAAGTGATCGACATGCTGCAGGCGATGAACACAGGTCACGATGGCTCTATGACCACAATCCACGCGAACTCTGCGCGCGATGGCGTAAGCCGTTTGGAAAACATGATCGCGATGGCCGGTATCGAAATGCCAATCAAAGCGGTCCGCTCCCAGATTTCCTCGGCGGTGAACCTGATCGTTCAGGCGTCACGTCTACAGGACGGTAGCCGTCGCATGACCTCGATCACAGAAATCACCGGCATGGAAGGCGATGTGATCTCGATGCAAGAGGTTTTCAAATTCCAGCGCACCGGCCTGACGCCTGAAAACAAGATCCTTGGTCACTTCACGGCGACCGGCGTCCGCAGCCACTTCTCAGAGCGTTTCCGCATGTGGGGCTATGACCTCCCTGCGCATATCTATGAACCGGTCACGGGGTAAGTCAGATGCCAATTAGCCCAGAACTTCTTATTTATGGTTTGGTTTTTGTAGGTGTTCTCGTTCTGGTCGAAGGCGCATATCTAACTGTTTTTGGCAAATCGATCAGCCTAAACAACCGCGTCAGCCGCCGTCTGGACATGATGGAAAAGGGCGCAAAGCGTCAGGACGTGCTCGAGCAGCTCCGTAAGGAAATGGCCGCGCATGCCAAGACAGGTGGCATCCCGCTTTACTCGCTTTTGGCGTCAAAGGCGCAAAAGGCCGCCATCGCGTTTTCTCCGCAGCAGCTGATCCTGGTCATGGCGGCGCTGTCGGGCCTGTCCTTCATGGTCATGTCGATTGCCACCAACACTGGTCCTGTNGTCAACGCGGTCATTGCCCTCGCTGTCGGCGTCGGCGGCGTCTATATTTGGATCTCGATGAAAGCCAACAAACGTATGGCCTTGATCGAAGAGCAATTGCCCGATGCCATCGAGCTCATGGTGCGCAGCCTTAAAGTCGGCCACCCGTTTTCCTCTGCCGTGCAAATCGTCGCCAAAGAGCTGCCGGATCCTCTGGCCACCGAATTTGGCATGATCGCGGATGAGAGTGCCTATGGTCGCGATGTGGCCGAAGCCCTCAAGGAAATGGCGGAACGTCTGGACATGCAGGACATGCGCTTTCTGGCTGTCGCCGTGGCGATCCAGCAGCAATCTGGTGGTAACCTCGCCGAGATCCTCGCGGGCCTGTCCAAAGTGATCCGCGCCCGCTTCCGCCTGTTCCGTCGCGTAAAGGCGATCACTGCGGAAGCGCAATGGTCAGGCAAGTTCCTGTCAGGGTTCCCGGTCGCCGCGCTGATCTTCATCAACGTGAGTGACCCGCACTATTATGATGGCGTGCGCGATCACCCTCTTTTCATCATGGGCTGCATCGCCGTAGGCATGTTCCTGGCTGCAAACCTTTTTGTGATGCGCGTGCTCACAAATATCAAAGTGTAAGGACGTCGACATGCCAATCTTTGACACTTTGAACACCATCCTCACCGGCGCCCTTGGCCCCTTTGGCCCAATCATCGCCGTTGGCGTATTGGGCCTTGGCATCATTGCAGTTGCGATCCTTTTGATGCTCAAAGAGCGTGACGACCCAATGACCAAACTGGCCAATGCCGGCCGTGAAGGCGCTGTGGCCAAAAAAGAAGAGAGCAAGAAAGAAGCCCTACGCCGCGCCTCTCCGAACGAAAAGCTGGCCAAGTACAAAGCCTTTCTGGAGCCTCAAGACCAAGAAGAACTGTCTTCGGTTCGTTTGAAACTTATCCAAGCGGGCTATCAGTCGCAGGACGCAGTGCGTGCCTTTTATCTGGCGCAGATGGGTCTTGGCATTGTTGGTCTGATTTTGGGCGTCGTTTATTTCGTGACGGCGATGGATCCGGAAACGGCCAGTACGCAACAGACTATGATGTATGTGCTTGGTCCGGGTGCGGCTGGATATTTCCTGCCAAAATACTGGATCACCCGCCGAGTTGAGAGCCGGAAAGAAGAGATCACTTACGGTTTCCCCGACAGCCTCGACATGATGCTTGTCTGCGTCGAAGCCGGTCAGTCCATGGACCAAGCCATCATTCGGGTTGCCGCGGAACTGCGTGCCTCCTATCCGTCATTGGCCGACGAATATGAAATCGTCGCACACGAGATGAAAGCCGGTAAGGACAAATCGCAGGTTTTGACCGATATGGGCGAGCGTTGCGGCGTACCGGATGTCTCGAGCTTCGTAACCGTGATGAACCAATCCCAATCCTTTGGTACACCGATTTCCGAAGCCCTGCGGGTTTATTCGGGCGAGATGCGTGACAAACGTGTGATGCGCGCCGAAGAAGCCGCAAACAAGTTGCCAACCAAGATGACCCTTGCCACAATGATGCTGACGGTGCCGCCGCTCTTGATCATTCTGGTCGCGCCGTCGATCGCGAATATTATGAACTTCGGCGGGTAACGGGCACTTTATGATACGGCAATTGGGGACAGGTGGTCTGGCCCCTCTCCTTTTCATCCTGACTTTGGCCGCCTGTGACACGGGCGGCCTTGGCGCATCCAAGGACAGCCCCTTTGCGCCCGATGTGGACACGCGCGCCGAGGCCGTAGACCCTTTGCTGGTCGGTCACCGCTTAATGGAAGCGCGCGAATATGAGCTGGCGTTGAAATCCTATACCCGTGCGGCAGGGCAGCAAGGTTTTACCGCAGATGTTCTGGCTTCGCTCGCGACCGCCAACATTGGATTAGGCCGTCTGGGACAGGCGGAAACGCAACTCCGCCAAGCCATTGAGGCCGACGAAACCCGCCCTGAAATCTGGAACAACCTCGGCGTCGTCCTCATGGAACGCGGCGAAACAGCCGAAGCCGCGCAGATTTTCCGCAAGGCCTATGCCATGGACAATGGCCAAAGTGACTCAGTTCGGGACAATTTACGCTTAGCGCTCGCAAAATTAGAAAATTCGGCATATGATGGCGAACAATTAGATCAAGAGTTCAAACTGGTGCGTTTGGGCAATGGGGGCTACCTGCTGACCGGCGCGCCATAATTGGACAGGGCAAGAGCAGTAAAAGGACGCAGAAAATGCGCCAATTGACCCTTATCGGCCTTGGGCTAAGTGCGACTCTCGCTTTGGCGGGATGTCAAAAGGCGACCGAAGCCGAAGTGGAACGCGCGGTTGAGGCGATAAACGCCGTCGACGAAGCCAATATGAACGACATCATGCTGACCATGGCCGATCCGGCAGAGTCAGTGGCTTATTTCTCCAAGAAAGCCGCCGAAGATCCCAAGCGCATCGATTTCCAGCGCGGCTGGGCGATCTCTCTGGTCCGCGCAAAACGCAGCGAAGAGGCCGTGGCCGCGTGGAAGCGCGTGGTGAAACTGCCGGAATCCACTTTGGACGATCAAGTCGATCTGGCCGATGCCTTGATCCGCGCCGGACGTTGGGATGAGGCCGACAAAGTGCTGGATAGTGTGCCCCCGACACACGAGAGCTTTAAACGCTACCGCCTGGAGGCCATCGTGGCGGACAGCAACCAGGAATGGGACAAGGCCGATAGTTTCTATGAGATCGCCGTAGGCCTGACGACCCGTCCTGCAGGTGTTCTGAACAACTGGGGCTATTCCAAACTCAGCCGCGGAGATTTCACCGCCGCCGAACGTCTGTTCATGGATTCCCTGCGCAATGACGACAGCCTGTTTACAGCAAAGAACAACCTTGTTCTGGCCCGAGGTGCACAGCGCAACTACACCCTGCCTGTGATCCCGCTGGAACAGACCGAGAAGGCGCAGCTGTTACACACTCTGGCCCTTTCGGCGATCAAACAGGGTGATGTGCAAACCGGCAAAGCGCTCTTGCGTGAAGCCATCGACACCCACCCGCAGCACTTTGAGGCCGCGGTCCGGTCCTTGCGTGCTCTGGAAAGCACCTGATGGAGCTCACACCCTGGGTGGCCAGCTGGTTTCTGCCCTTTGTCACCCCGATCTGCATCTATGTCGCTTATATGGACATGAAGTCCATGCGCATTCCAAACCCCTCTGTGGTGGCCCTTTTCGCTGTGTTTGCCATCGTGGGTCTCGTGGCGCTTCCCTTTGATGTCTACCTATGGCGCTATGTGCACCTCGTGGTCGCGCTGCTCATCGGTATGGGCTTGAATGCAGGCGGCCTCGTCGGGGCCGGAGACGCTAAATTTGTCGCCGCAGCCGCGCCTATCGTGGCGCTCGCAGACCTCTCCCAGATCGCCCTGATCTTTGCCACAGCCCTTCTGGCCGCATGGCTTGCACACCGCGTCGCCAAGCACACAGTCATTCGCCGTATGTTCCCGGACTGGGACAGCTGGACCATGAAAAAAGACTTCCCAATGGGATTGGCTCTGGGGCCCACATTGGTGGTCTATTTGACGACGCCATTCTTTTAAGGCATTAAAAGTAAACCACATTTCTTGTCATCGCGGCCAAATTCACACGACCCGCCCGCCTCTCACGTCATTAAATTTGACACCCAAGCGCCTCATTTTCGCCACGGGTCTTATCCACCCTAAGGCCAAGACTATCTGAGGCCTCAATATGAATATCCAACTCAACGACACGACAGTGACGCCCCCTCCGGCACCCAAACGCATGGAGGACATGCAACTGCCTATCGTCATGATGCGCGATATTCTGATCAAGACCATGTTCCGCAAGAACGTGACTTTGGTCAGCGAAGTGGCCGAGGCAATTTGTCTGCCTATTGCCGTCACGCAAGAGCTGATCGATCTGGCGCGCGGTCAAAAGTTCCTTGAGGCCACCGGCACGCTGAACGCCAACAACGCCAATGAAATGGGCTATCAGCTCACCGACGAAGGCCGCGCCCGTGCACAGGATGCTTTGGCNCAGTCAGAATACTATGGCGCGATGCCGGTGCCTCTGGACATCTACGCCGAGCAGGTGAAACGCCAGTCCATCCGCAACATTCAGGTCACGCGCACGCAATTGACTGACGCCATGGGGCATCTGGTTCTGCCAGATAATCTGCTGGATCACCTTGGACCTGCGGTCTCTGCCGGTCGCTCGATCCTGATGTATGGCCCTCCGGGGAACGGGAAATCCTCGATCTCAAACGGGATCCGCGACTCTTTGGGCGACAAGATCTTTGTCCCGCGCGCTGTGGAATACGCAGGCCAAGTCATCACCGTCTATGACCCCATCGTGCATTCCAAAGCCGAAAGCGAAGGAGAAGGCGAAGACCGGTTCGCTCTGCGTCTGCGCCGCGAATTTGACACGCGCTATGTGCGCTGTGAGCGTCCGACGGTTGTGACCGGAGGCGAGCTGACACTGGATATGCTGGATCTGGTCTATAACCCCGTGGCCCGCACCTATCAGGCGCCGCTGCAACTCAAGGCCGCCGGCGGTGTCTTTATCGTCGACGACCTGGGCCGTCAGCAAGAACCACCCCAAGCGTTGATCAACCGCTGGATTGTCCCACTTGAAGAAGGCCGTGATATCCTCGCGCTGCAATCCGGTGAGAAATTCGAGACACCTTTTGACACGCTGGTGATCTTTTCAACCAACTTCCACCCCAACGAAATCTTTGACCAGGCCGCCCTGCGCCGGATCTTCTTCAAGATCAAAGTCGATGGGCCAAGCCAGGAAGACTTCCTCAAGATCTTTGGCCTCGTGGCCCGCGCGAAAGGCCTGCAGCTTGACGAACAAGCACTCGTCCATCTGATGAAAGTCCGCTACCCCGAGATCAACAACGTCTATGCGAACTATCAACCGGGCTTCCTGATCGACCAGATGATCTCGATCTGCGACTTTGAGGCGATGCCGCGTCAGATGTCTCCGGACCTGATCGACCGCGCCTGGGCGAATATGTTTGTGAAAGACGAGGAAATCACAAAGTAGGGGATCCTCCATTGCGCTAAAGGCGCATTTCGGTCATGACACTTTCATGACACCCCGTATCAAAGCTCTCTCCGTCCATTTGCTCACCGCGTCAGGTGCTGTTTTCGCGATGCTTGCGATGCTGGCCGCAGTTGAGGCGAAATGGAGCCTCATGTTCCTTTGGCTCGTTGTGGCCTTTGCGGTGGACGGGATCGATGGGCCTTTGGCGCGGAAATATGACGTCAAAAAGAATGCGGCCGAGTTTGACGGCGTTCTCTTGGACCTCATCATCGACTATCTGACCTATGTGTTCATTCCGGCCTTTGCGCTGTTTAAGTCCGGGCTGATGGCGGGGTGGACAGGATGGTTTGCGATCATCGTCATAACCTTCGCCAGCGCGCTCTACTTCGCCGACACACGCATGAAAACAAAGGATAATTCCTTTTCCGGCTTTCCGGGGTGCTGGAACATGCTGGTTATCGTGATCTTTGCGATCGAGCCGAATTTCTGGGTATCTCTGGCCTTGGTCAGCCTATTGGCCCTCGCGATGTTCCTGCCCCTGCGCTTTATCCACCCAGTGCGCACCGAGCGCTGGCGGATGGTCTCCTTGCCGATGGCGCTAGCTTGGACAGTCTTTGCCGGCTGGGCAGCTTGGGTCGATTTCCACCCAGAAAGCTGGGCGCATTGGGGTCTGATCGTGACGTCGGTCTATCTGACCCTCGTTGGTATTGTGCAGCAAATCATCCCAGAGCGCGGCTAGATCAAAAGCCCCGCCGCGCCTTCATGGCGCAAGAGCGCGACTTTCGTCTCAACACCCCTCGCGCCGGAAAAGCCGGTCAGCTTTCCGCCTGCGCCCATGACACGGTGGCACGGTGGCACGGAATGATGATCGGGATCGGATTGCCGCCACAAGCGCCACCCACGGGCTGAGCCGAAACGCCAAGAGCCTTGGCGATGTCGCCATAGGTGACGGTGTCTCCGAATGGGATCTTGAGCATCTCATCACAAACCGCGCGTTGAAAGTCGCTGCCATGGACCCGTAAAGGCAGGTCGAAGTCAGTGCGCTCTCCGGCGAAATAGGCCGCCAGTTGCGCGACGGCTTCATCGAGTACGTCCGCATGACCCTGAGGCTCACCGCCCCAATCAAGCCGCGTGATCTCGCCATTTTCTTCTGTGATTGAAAGACGCCCAACCGGGCTGTCAAAACATTGAACTGCCATGGCCCAACTGTTTCAAACGGCTGCCTGAAAGGCAACCCGCGCGGCCCGGCTCCCTCGTGGGGGCGGGCCGCGCGACGTACTTTAGAACAGGCCAGCCGCCCGCAATTCACGCAACGCATCCGCATCGCGCAAGGTTACATCTGGGAAATCCGCATCGGTTCCGACCTCAGGCAGGATCTTCCAGGAACGCTGGCATTTGTTGCCCTCAGCTTTGGCAAAGACCACGGCCACGCCGTCCACCTCAGGCAGCGTGAACGCGCCCTCTGGCCCTGCACCTTCGGTCACAGAGATCGCTGAGGTGATGCAGATGTCCTCGAACTCTACCGAGGTCAGCAACGCCGCCAATTCCGCATCTGCCACATAGACCTCAGGCGCTGCTTCCAACGAGGAGCCGATGACTTTATTCGTCCGTTCGACCTCCAGCGCCGCGGTCACAACCCGACGTGCCGCGCGTACCTTGGCCCATTTCGCAGCCAAATCGGCATCGAGCCATGCCTCTGGTGTTTCAGGCATATCCACCAGGTGGATCGAGCTGCCTTCTTCCGGGAAGCGCTCAAGCCAGACCTCTTCCATGGTGAACACCAGGATCGGCGCGAGCCAGGTGGTCAGGCGCTCAAACAGGATATCCATGACCGTCCGCGCAGAACGGCGGCGCAACGTGTTGCCATCGCAATAAAGCGCATCCTTGCGGATATCGAAGTAAAAGGCCGACAGATCCACGGTCGCGAAATTGAAGATCGCGGAGTAAACCCCTTGGAAGTCAAAGGCCTGATAACCTTCGCGAACTTTCACATCCAGCTCTGCGAGGCGATGCAGCACCCAGCGTTCCAGCTCTGGCATCTCGCTCGGATCCACCCGATCCGCCTCGGTGAAATTGCCCAGCGCGCCCAGCATATAGCGCATGGTGTTGCGTAACCGGCGATAGCCATCAGCCACGCCTTTCAGGATCTCTGGCCCGATGCGTTGGTCGGCCGTGTAGTCGGTCTGGGCCACCCAAAGCCGCAGGATATCAGCGCCATATTGCTTGATGACTTCCTCAGGCACGATGGTGTTGCCGAGGGATTTGGACATCTTCATGCCCTTCTCATCCAGCGTGAAACCATGCGTGACAACATTGCGATACGGCGCGCGGCCCTTGGTGCCACAAGCCTGTAGCAAGGACGAATGGAACCACCCGCGGTGCTGGTCGGTGCCTTCCATGTAGACATCGGCAATGCCGTCCTCGGTGCCATCCTCACGGTCGCGCAGAACGAAAGCATGGGTGGAACCCGAGTCAAACCACACGTCCAAAACGTCATAGACCTGCTCATAGTCCGCAGGGTCTACGATGCCGTCCAGAACCTTGTCCTTAAAGCCGTCTGTATACCAAACATCCGCGCCATCGGCGTCAAACGCGGCTACGATGCGCGCGTTGACCTCTTCGTTGCGCAAGAGGAAGTCCGCGTCGGTTGGCAAGGCACCCTTCTTGGTGAAACAAGTCAGCGGCACACCCCAAGCGCGTTGACGGGACAGAACCCAGTCAGGCCGTGTTTCGATCATGCTGTACAGGCGGTTACGCCCTGTCTGAGGCGTCCATTTCACCAGCTCATCAATCGAGCGCAGCGCCCGTTCGCGGATCGAGGTGCCCATCTCGTCCTGACCATCGCCCACGGTGCGGTCAACGCTCGCAAACCATTGTGGCGTGTTGCGATAGATGATCGGAGCCTTCGAGCGCCAAGAATGCGGATAGCTATGCTTGATCTTGCCGCGCGCGAGCAACCCGCCGACTTCAACCAGTTTGTCGATCACGGTCTTATTCGCGTCGCCTTCGCCGCCCTTGCGAGACAGGATGTATTTCCCACCAAAGAACGGCAGATCCGCGCGGAAAGAGCCATCGTCCATCACGTTATAGGTGATGACTTGTTCAAGCATGCCGAGGTCACGGTAGAGTTCGAATTCCTCCATACCGTGAGACGGCGCACAATGCACAAAGCCCGTGCCTTCAGTGTCGGTCACGAAATCAGCCGCACGGAAATCACGGATGTCGTCCCATTCGCCATTGCCGCCCTCAGCACCATTCAGCGGGTGTGTCAGGCCGATGCCTTCGAGGTCAGACGCGGAAACGTCCGCAACGCGGGTCCATTGATCGTCCTCAAGACGCGCGCGTTTGAACACATCCGCCGCCAGGTTATCAGCCAGCAGATATTTGTCGCCAACATTGGCCCAGCATTCCTCTGGCGTTCCCGTGACCTCATAGAGGCCATAGGCGATATCCGCGCCATAAACGACCGCTTTGTTTGATGGGATCGTCCAAGGCGTCGTGGTCCAGATCACCACCTGAGCGCCCGCCAATTTGTGATCCGCTGGCGCAGCCACCTTAAACTTCACCCAGATCGTGAAGCTTTCCTTGTCGTGATACTCAACCTCTGCCTCGGCCAAGGCGGTCTTTTCCACCGGCGACCACATCACAGGCTTGGATCCCTGATACAGCGTGCCGTTCATCAGGAACTTCATGAATTCCTCGGCGATAACCGCCTCGGCATGATAGTTCATCGTCAGATAAGGATCAGCCCAATTACCCGTGATCCCGATACGCTTGAATTCCTCGCGCTGGATATCGACCCATTTGTCCGCAAAGGCGCGGCATTCCTGGCGGAACTCAACCACATCAACAGCGTCTTTGTTTTTGCCTTTCTTGCGGTATTGCTCTTCGATCTTCCATTCAATCGGAAGACCGTGGCAATCCCAACCCGGCACATAGCGGCTGTCAAAGCCCATCATCTGATGGGAGCGCACGATCATGTCTTTGATGGTTTTGTTCAGAGCATGGCCGATGTGCAGATGCCCATTCGCGTAAGGCGGGCCATCGTGCAGCGTGAAAGGCCTGCGGCCTTCTTTCTCGCGCAGGCGGTCGTAAACGCCGATCTTCTCCCAGCGTTCGAGCCATTGGGGTTCACGTTTCGGCAGGCCTGCGCGCATGGGGAAGTCGGTTTTTGGCAGGCTCAGGGTATCTTTGTATTCAGGTGTATCGGCGCACATTGGGGGCGTCCTTTAGGTCTTCTGATCTTTGGAATTCATGAGGGTCGGCGTGGGGGTCCATACGCCTTGTCCCGGCGGCTCAGCTTATTAGAGCGCCGGGCATATAATTCGAATAATGATCGCACGAATATATGTCATCGCGGGTCTTATAGGCTGGCCTATCGCGGGGGTAAAGCGGGTTCTGCGAGCCGCAACCGCCGCCGCGC
>JABSOU010000092.1 GCA_013215215.1 Cognatishimia sp.
AACTGCAGATCCGCCAACTGCGCCTCTGTCGGCGCTTTCTTGGTGACGACTTTCAGCTCGTCTGCGGCAACAGAACCCACGTCCTTGTCTTGGATCAACATGCCGCCCGCGACTTGTTTATACGCCATAATCGGTTTCTTTGGATCAGGCAGACCCTCGGTCAGCAACAGTCGCAGGTTTTTCTTGGCGGCAAAGATTTCCTTGGCCTCATCAGAGGCACCCGGAGCGATCACGACCTCGGTAAAGATCTCTACGATCTTAGTCGCGGTTTCGGCGTCCAGCGGCTGGTTCAGGGCAACAATACCGCCGAAAGCCGAGGTCCGGTCACAATCAAAGGCCTTTTGATAGGCTTCAACGAGGGTCGACCCAACGGCGACGCCGCAAGGGTTCGCGTGTTTGATGATCGCGCAGGCCGGACCGTTTTCTGGTGCGAACTCGGCGACCAGTTCGAACGCGGCATCGGTGTCGTTGATATTGTTGTAAGACAGCTCTTTACCCTGCAACTGCTGAGCCGTCGCCACACCCGGACGACCGGAGCCATCGGTGTAAAACGCTGCCTGCTGGTGGCTGTTCTCGCCATAACGCAGAGTCTGCACCAACTCGCCCGCAACCGCGCGGCGGCGTGGGGCCTCTTCGCCAATCGCCGAGACCATCCAATTGGACACAGCCGCGTCATAGGCTGCCGTGCGCGCATAGGCGATCTGGGCTTGCTTGCGACGGAATGCATAAGAGGTCTGGCCGTCGTTGGCGTCCAATTCGGCTAGCAAACCGTCATAGTCCTGCACGTCGACAATCACCGCCACATCATCGTGGTTTTTAGACGCCGCGCGGATCATCGCAGGGCCGCCGATGTCGATGTTCTCGATGCAGGTCGCGTAATCGCCACCTGCGGCCACCGTCGCCTCAAACGGATAGAGGTTCACCACAAGCAGATCGATGCCACCGATGCCGTGCTCTTCCATAGCGGCCACATGCTCTGGGTTCGACCGCAATGCCAGAAGGCCGCCGTGCACTTTCGGGTGCAGCGTTTTCACACGGCCGTCCATCATTTCAGGGAATCCCGTGACATCCGCCACATCCACAACCGTCAGCCCTGCATCGCGCAGCGCTTTTGCCGAGCCACCCGTGGACAGCAGCTCCACACCACGATCGCTGAGGGACTTTCCGAGCTCGATCAGCCCCGTCTTGTCAGATACAGAAATCAGGGCGCGGCGGATCGGCGTCAGGTCGGTCATCGGTTTTGGGGTCCGTTCAATGGGTCAGGTCAAGCTCTTCCCGGTGAAGATCCCTGATTGCCATCGCAGAGTCCTGCGCCTTGGCCAGAGACCACCGGATGCGCGTCGCATACTCCATCGCGACCCCAGATAAAACTATCTGTTTGGCCGCACGCGGCTTTAATCGGCCTTTTTCTAAGTAAACTGAAGGTTCCACGGACAAATGCGCGCCGGAATCATGGCGGAATATCCAGATTTCCCCGCTTTTTAGTGCAACAGAGACTGCAGCCCCGCCCATATCGATCTCGGCACTCGCGTCTGGATGCAGGTGGAATCGCGCCTGATAGGGGATTCCTTGCAGCTTTTTGGCGTCCATCACGCGGTCAAATTGACGTTTCGCATTGTCTTGGAGGGCCAAGAGCAAGTCTTCGCCCGCCAAGCCGCGCCCGTCAAACGTCAGCTCCAGCGTGCGCGCGTGGGTCAACCCATGCGTCGCGACAAAGCCGTCATGACCGCCTTCAAAGCGGATGCCATCTGCGACGGGGCTCATCTGGATCGGCACTTCTCTGGGTGCGTCAATCAGTTGCTCATCCCGCCAACCCCGACCACTTTCGCCCAAGCGCGCGGAGCTGAAACCGTCCAAGGCCACGGTCGAGTGGCTTGGCGTCGCCCGCCCAGCGCGCCGCCAGTCCTCGCCGAAACTGACGCCCGAGCCGCAGTTCACAATCACAGGCCGCCGTCCGCTGGTCATCTCAAAGGCCAAGGTTGAGGCATGGGCGTTCTGGGATTCTTCGCCAATCGTCGGAGAGCTTGCGTCCACGATCACCGAGGTCCGCCCGCCGGACAGCCGCGCGAAGCCCATCGCCAGACCATCCGCCTGTCGCGACTTCACATCACTGGCCGCTAGGGCAGTGTCCAGACGCCCTTCCAGACCACGTCCTCCGCCATGAAACCGCGCCAATCCTCCATCGGAATGGCGCAAGGTGCGCAAGGTGGGCGCAATCCGTTCTATCGCCACCTGATGCGGGGCGGTCAGCGGTTGATCTGCGTCCGTCAAGGCCGCGCTTGCCCAGGTGAGCAACGTGAAGACTTCGAGCAACTCCTCTGGATTGCGCGACGGCATCCCGCCTTCGGCATCAATCCGTGCCTGACATTCGCGGCCCAAAGCCTTTACCGCGGGCTTCACGTGCTTGCCCATGCCTTCAAGCGCGAGGCCGGCATAGATCAACCCCGTCAGTGCTTCGAACCGCTGCAAACCCGGCTGCGCCCTGTGCCAGCGGCGGGAGAGAAAGATCGTCTGCTGCGCCAAGGACCGATAGAACCGCGCCTGCTGATCCTTGTCCTGACGTTGCAACAAGAGCATCGCGTGGTTGATCCAGCGAATAAGCCGCCGCCCCGTAAGGTCCGGCGTCCATCCGGGCCCATCGCCCTTGCCGTAGCGATCAATCCAGCGCCACACCCAAAGCTGCGCCTTCTCGCGGCATGGCGTGTCGCCGACAGCTGCGAAATCATCGAGCCAGGCAAAGCCATGCAGGTCTTCTTCGAACTCGGGATCGGGCGTGTCGAGGTCCCAAATCGAGGTCTCTGGCGCGACGACCAAATGACCTGCAAACAGGAAATTGCCCGCCAGAAGCTGCCTTCCCTTGGCGAAAACACCGATGGTGCGCGGCTCTGGCGTCGAGGTAAACGCGGTCGCGGGCCGAGCACGGGTGCTCAGCCGGGCATGAAAACGGTGCATCGCCCGCGTGTATCGCGCGCTCAGACTATCCGGATTGAACATCTCGATCTGCCTCTACGCTCTTTGGCGATTGCACCAGAGTTTACTCCTCTCAACTGCCAAAGTCACCTGCAATCGCTTTAGCGCGGCTTGGCAAAGGTTCGGTTAAGATGGGCGATACAACGCCCCCTTCGAAATCTTGTTAAAACACACCCATGGACAAGCCTGCCCCAAAGGCCTCACCCAGGTCTTTGCACGACGCCAGTTGGGCGTCGGTCAAAGTCTTTGGGGCCAGTATTGCCTCTGGCGTTTGCGCATCCGTGTTCACAATGATCGGCTCTTGGGCTTGACGCAAGCGTAACCCGGTGGCGATGCGCGACATTTGGCGCACGGCGTTCTCTCCATCGCTACCTGCGCAGACCATCATCGCATAGGCGCGGCCTTCTATTCTGCCCAGCAGAGGGTAGTAGCTGCGGTCAAAGAATTCTTTCATTTCACCGGTGATGGCCGCGAGGTTTTCAGGGCAGCAGAAGATATAGCCCTGTGCGGCCAGGAGATCCTCGGGCGCGGCATCCTTTGCTTGCACAAGCACCGCGTCGCATTCGCTCTGCGCGGCCTCAAACGCAGCCTGCGCCATCGCTTTGGCCCCGCCTGTGCGGGAATGATAAATGACAAGAAGCCTGCTCATGGCCTCCACCCTAGCGCGGGGAGCGACGCGGGCCTAGTCCTTGCGAATGCAGGCGATGTAAAACCCGTCCATCCCGCCTTGGTCCGCCCAATAGTCGGGACGCAGACGCAGCCCACCTTCTTCCGAGCGCCATGTAGGGTCAATGCCCTCGATATTCGCGGCTTCAGCGTCGACGCGCAGACTTTCGTGACGTTCGAGCAATTCATCGACCTGAGCTTCGCCTTCATCTGGCAAAAGCGAACAGGTGCAAAAAACCAAACGCCCTCCGCGTTTCAGCAGGTGAACTGCGTGGTCCAGCATCTGGGCTTGCAGGTTGAACAGATCAAAAAAGTCACTGCCATCCTTGGCATGAGGCAAATCTGGGTGACGGCGGATGGTGCCTGTGGCAGAGCAAGGTGCGTCCAGCAGGATCGCGTCCCACTGGCCCTCTTCGGCCAAAGCGTCTCCGACGACGAGGTCTGCCTCAAGTTTCGTGCGCTTCAGGTTTTCCGCGACCCGCGCCATGCGGGATTCGCTCGTATCCACGGCGCGAACCTTGGCACCAGAGGCCGCGATCTGCATGGTTTTACCGCCCGGTGCCGCGCAGAGTTCCAGAACCGCTTCACCCTCTTTCGGAGCCAAGACTTGCACCGGAATCGCAGCGGCTGCGTCCTGCACCCACCATGTGCCTTTCTTAAAGCCCGGCAGCATCGAGACTTGACCCGCCTCTTTCAAACGCACGGACCCCGTAGGCAAAAGCGCGCCTTCCGTCGCGCGCTGCAATGCGCCCTGGTCTGACTTCGCGGTCAGGTCGAGCGGAGCGCCCGCGAAATGGGCTTCTTCGATAGCGGCGACGATCTCGGGGCTATAGGCCTCAACCAGCGGACCACGCAGCCATTTCGGCAGGCGGGGCGTGCGCAGGGTCGGATAGATTTCAGCTCCATTGGCGGCCACTTTGCGCAGAACCGCATTCACGAGACCCTTTAACTTGCCGTGGCGTTTGCTGCGCGAGACGATTTCGACGAAGGAATTGACGATGCCATGGGCCGCGCCGCCAGTGCAAAGCTCATATGCGCCGATGCGAAGCGCATTGCGCACGGTGGTTGGTGGGTACTTCTGTAGGTGCTTCTGCAAGATGCGGTCAATGCGTTCAAGGCCACGCAGCGTATCTGTGGCAAGCCTCTGCGCCGTGGCGCGGTCGGCGGGATCCAGACGCTCCAAGGCCCCACCTCCGATGGCTTCGGAAAGAAGGCGTCCTTCGCCCAGAACCTGATCCAGCAGGAACACAGCGGCGCGGCGCGCGGGCAGACCGGCTTGAGGCATCAGGGACTCCTTGTCTCACTTGTGCAGGGGTGCGGCGGGCGTATATCAGGGGTGATGTGGGAAAGAAACCCCGCCAAAGGAGCGCATGCGATGTCCGAATCTGAGAAAAAAGACCTGCCCCCCGCCGCGCAACGTGCGCTGGCTGAGGCCGAAGCGCGCCGCAAGAAGGCCGAAGAAATGGCGCTGGCGCCTGAACTCGGCGGCCGCGATGGGCCCGAGCCTGTGCGTTATGGCGATTGGGAAAAGAAAGGTATTGCCGTCGATTTCTGAGGCAAACCTATGGTCCAAGGCTGGGGCTCTGCCCCAGACCCCGGGATATTTGGAGCAAGAGAATGAGTGACTTGAGTGTGAATGAGCCAGATGATCGCCCTTTGATGCCATCATTGATGAAAGGCTTGCAGTGCCGCTGTCCGAATTGCGGTGAGGGGCGCTTGCTGCACAGCTATCTCAAGGTTGTGGATCACTGTCCTGAATGCGGTGAGGATTATACACCTCAGCGCGCGGATGATGGGCCTGCGTATCTGACGATTCTCGTCGTGGGCCACGTGGTTATCTTTTTCCTGACCACCATGTGGGAATACATGCGTCCGTCGCCTTTGATTTTGGCTGTGTCCATGTGTGCGCTGGCCACAGTTGTGGCCTTGCTGGTCCTGCCACGCTTCAAAGGCATGATCGTGGCTTGGCAATGGGCCAAGCGGATGCACGGGTTTAAGTAGAGCTTAGAGCCCGAGCACATCCAGCATGTCATACTGGCCGGGCATTTTGTCCTGACCCCAGAGCGCCGCTTTCAATGCGCCGCGCGCAAAGATCGAGCGATCTGTCGCCATATGACGCAGAATGATGCGTTCGCCCGCGGCTGCAAAAAGCACGTCGTGTTCGCCGACGATGTCTCCGCCACGGATGGCGGTGAAGCCGATATCGCCCTTTTTGCGCGCGCCGGTGATGCCGTCGCGACCTGAGTCGCGCACGTCATTAAGCGCTACGCCTCGGCCTTCAGCGGCGGCTTCGCCCAGCATAAGCGCGGTGCCCGATGGGGCATCCACTTTGTGGTGGTGATGGGATTCGATGATCTCGATGTCGAAATCATCATCAAGCGCAGCTGCGACCTTTTTGGTCAGCTGCGTCAGCAGATTGACGCCGAGGCTCATATTGCCCGCGCGCACGATCACGGCGTGATGGCTGGCGGGTTCCAGTTGCGCGATTTCCTCGTCGGTCATGCCGGTGGTACCGATCACATGCACCGCGCGGGCCTGAGCTGCGAGTTTGGAGAAGGCAATTGTGGCCGCAGGCGCAGTGAAATCGATCACGGCCTGCGCTTTGGCAAAAGCTTCCAAAGGTTTGTCCGTCACAGAAACCCCTATCGCAGCACCGCCCATTGCGACGCCGACATCCTGGCCGACCCAGTCATGGCCCTCGCGTTCAACGGCCCCAACGAGACGCGCCTTGTCGCTCTCAAGCACGGTCTTGATCAGCATTTGGCCCATACGACCTGATGCTCCGGTGATCACAATGCCTGGCAGCTCTTCCATATCCGTCTCCTTTGGGCTATCCGCCTGCCCTTACCTTATAAGCCTCGCTTGGCAAAGACCCTGAAAGGACATAAGTCAGTCATATGGGAAAGAACAAGTTCCACGACGGCCCCGGCCCATCTCAGCGCCAGCTTCGCGTTGGTGAATTGATCAGGCGTACCCTGTCGGAAGTCCTGCAGCGCGGCGATATCCATGATCCTGACCTGAACCGCATGTCGATCACGGTGGGTGAGGTGCGCACGAGCCCAGATCTCAAGATCGCGACGGCCTATGTGCTGCCTTTGGGTGGCAAGGGGCAGGAGAATGTTCTGAAGCTGCTGGCTGCAAACAAGGCCGAGCTGCGCCGGGTTGTGGGCAAGAAACTTGGGTTGAAGTTCACGCCGGATCTGCGCTTCCAACTGGATCAGACATTCGATCAGATGGACGACACGCGCCGGATGCTGAACCTTGATAATGTGAAGCGCGATATCGAATGAGGATTGCGGCGGTTCTCATAGCGCTGTTTTTGCCGGCGATGGCCTCGGCTGTGACCTGTGAGAATGCGCGCTATGAAGGCATTCGCTATACGATCTGCACGGTCCGGCCTGCTGAGGAAAACCTGCGCCTGTTTCTGCGCGATGATGCGGGTGAAATCCTAGGCCAGTTTTCCTCGATTGAAGCCAATTTGCCCGAGGGACAGACCCTCAGTTTTGGCATGAATGCGGGCATGTATCATTTGGATCGCCGTCCGGTTGGGCTTTATCTGGAAGAGGGTGAGCAGGAGTCCAAACTCTATCCAAACTCGGGCCCCGGCAACTTTGGCCTCGTGCCCAACGGAGTTCTCTGCATCCGCAGCGCGCGTGCTGACGTGATTGAAAGCCTTGCGTACCAAGCGGATACTCCGGACTGTACCTACGCGACACAGTCAGGCCCCATGCTCGTGATCGACGGCCAGTTGCATCCCCGGTTCCTGCCCGACAGCACGTCGAAATTCGTGCGCAACGGAGTGGGCACTTCGGCTGATGGCAAGACGGCGATCTTTGTGAAATCCGAGAATTCCGTCAATTTCCACGAATTCGCACGGTTCTTCCGCGATATCCTGAAGCTGCCTCAAGCGCTCTATTTCGACGGCAAGATCAGCCGCTTGCATGCGATGGATCTGGATCGCTCGGATCCGGGGTTCTGGATGGGGCCGATTGTCGGCGTAGTCGAGTAACCGTTGACGGGCGCTTCAGTTTTGCCTATCCGGCGCTTTCGTTGAATTCAGAGGTCAAACATGGCGCGCAAACGCAAAGGTCGGGATATTTCGGGCTGGCTCGTGGTAGACAAACCGGCGGGGATGACCTCGACTGCGGTGGTCAATAAGGTGCGCTGGGCGATGGCTGCGAAGAAGGCGGGCCATGCGGGGACGCTGGATCCAGAGGCGACGGGCGTGTTGGCCGTGGCGTTGGGCGAAGCGACCAAGACCGTGCCTTACATCACCGACAGCCTGAAGGCCTATACCTTTACGGTGCGGCTGGGGGCTGCGACCAACACGGATGATGCCGAGGGCGAAGTGATTGCGACCTCAGATGCGCGTCCCTCTGATGACGATATCAAAGCCGCGCTTGGCCAATTCGTTGGCGACATTATGCAGGTGCCACCCAAATTCTCGGCCGTCAAAATTGACGGCGAGCGGGCCTATAAGCTGGCGCGTGATGATGAAGACTTCGAGATCGCTGCGCGCCCCCTTTGGGTCGAGGAACTGGTGATGATCGACCGCGAAGACGCGGATCACGTCACGCTTGAGATGACTTGCGGCAAAGGGGGCTACGTGCGCTCAATTGCCCGCGATCTGGGCGAGGTTATGGGGTGTTTGGGGCATGTGCGCGAACTGCGCCGGATCTGGTCGGGGCCTTTCACGGCCTCTGATGGCATTTCCATTAAACAGATCGACGAGATGGCCAAAACGCCAGAGCTCGACGCCTTTTTGCGCCCTTTGACCGAGGGGCTGACCGAGCTGCCCGAGGTCAAGGCCACTGCCGAGGGCGCCGTGCGGTTGCGCAATGGCAATCCGGGCATGGTGATTGCAAGCGACGTAGAATATGGCGAAGAATGCTGGGCCAGCCTTGATGGAGAACCCGTCGCAGTGGGCATTTTCAAAGCGGGCGAATTGCACCCTTCGCGGGTCTTCGTCCTGCCTGAATGATCACGCGGAGCCATCAAAAAGACGACGCGGCCTCGACCGCCGTCTATTCTGATTGCGAGACTTATCGCTATGCTTTNACGCGGATTTGGGATGAAANAGGGCGCAAAGTTGCGTTCATCATGCTTAATCCATCAAAAGCGACAGAAATTCAGAACGATCCCACGATTGAACGCTGCGAACGCCGCGCGCGGGCTTTGGGATTTGGCGGGTTTCGAGCGGTGAATATTTTTGCGCTGCGTGAAACCGATCCACAAAAGATGCGCAAACATAAATCCCCCGAAGGCCCTGAGAACGCTACATTTATTGCGGAAACCTGCGATTGGGCCGACACGGTAATTGCGGCGTGGGGCGCGCATGGCGACCATATGGATCAAGGATTTAAGGTCCGAGACCTCTTGGCGCAAAGCGGTCGCTCGGTGCATAGTTTCGGCCAGACCAAAGCGGGCCACCCGCGCCACCCGCTCTATATTGCCTATGCGCAGCAGCCGGAACTCTGGCCGCTTTAGCCCATTGATCAGAAAGTGATTTTCATGGACCCCACCACCCAAGAGACACTTGAGAAACTGACCGTCGAGGTTGAGAGGCTCAACCAACACCGGTTCATTCGCATCCAGAACTCGGTCTGGCGTATGATGCTATTCCAACTGGGGCGTGGCCTCGCCTTCGGCCTTGGCTCGGTCCTTGGCGCAACCATCGTTGTGTCGATTTTGGCGTGGTTTATCAGTCAGATAGAGTTCATCCCCCTGATCGGAAACTGGGCGTCCGAGATCTTGAAGCAGATCGACACGACGCAGTAGTCGGCATTAACCAATTAACCGAGAGTCCAGAGTTTTCTGTCTCTAACGCGCTGAAAAGAATAGGCTCTTCCAGCTTTGAGGGGGAGCCTATGTGGGTATTTGCGACATTGCTGGGTATGGCCGCTTTGGGCGCGGCGCTCTGGGACACGGGGCCAGAGCCTGAGGACGACAGCGACGATACGCCAGAGGATGACGGCCTGATCACAGATCAGATCATCCCGGGCTCTGACATTGCAGATTTTCTTGAAGGCGGCGCGGGCAATGATCAGCTCAACGGCTATGGCGGCGCGGACACTTTGGTTGGCAATGACGGGAACGATGTCCTGATCGGCCATGATGGCGCTGATGCGCTTTATGGCGGGCTGGGCGAGGATCGTCTGGAAGGCGGGGATGATGATGACACTCTCTTTGGCGGAGAGGATGCGGATCTGTTGCTCGGCGGGTTGGACGATGATTGGCTCTCTGGTGAAGTTGGGGAAGACACGCTCTTTGGCGGGCTCGGCGCTGACCAACTCTTTGGCGGCGAGGGCGCGGATTTTGTTTCTGGCAATCACGGCAACGACACGATCACCGGCGGCTTGGGAGCGGACGATTTTTCCGGCGGGTCGGGCGATGACGTTCTGATTGGCACGGCCCTGAACGCGCAGGGCGAAGACATCGACGTCGGCGACACTCTAGTCGGCGGGCAAGGCAATGATATCCTGATCGCAGGCGCTGGCGACCTCATCGAAGGCATCAGCGGTGCGGATCAGGCCATAGTCAGCCATTGGAACGCAGGCGGGAATGCGGCGCTCTGGGCTGACTTTGACGACACCGAAGACCGCGTCGCGTTTTATGATGAGACCGGCACGTTAGATCCCGCGCGGTTGACGGTCACGGCGGACGCATCGGATCCGACGATTGGACATGTGATGCTGGATGGCGAAACCATCCTAACTGTTGTCGGAGGCGGCGCGCTTAAACCAGCCGACATCTCGATCGTCACCAGTCTGCCCGCCTGACCCCTTCCCTTTTGGTGTCAAACCGCCTATATGCGCGCAGTCGCGTGGAATCACGTGATACTCCATAGGACCCTGCTGGACGACATCCCGGCTTGCGCCCTGAACCCTTAACTAAGGAGACCCCGATGTCGATCACTGTCGAAGAAAAAGCACGCGTGATGAAAGAATACGCAACCAAAGAAGGCGACACCGGTTCGCCTGAAGTTCAGGTTGCTATCCTTTCCTCTCGCATCGCGACCCTGACCGAGCACTTCAAAACCCACAAGAAAGACAACCACGGCCGTCGTGGTCTTTTGAAAATGGTTGCTCAGCGCCGTAAGCTGCTGGACTACCTGAAGGGCAAAGACGAAGCGCGNTACGCTGATCTGATCAAGCGTCTGGGCCTGCGTCGCTANGACGACACCGAACCCTCGGTATCAAGAAACCCCTGCACGATCGGTCGTGCAGGGGTTTTTGTTTGTCTTGCATTGAGCCTCTTGAAACTTTTCTCATTGCATGATTGTTACGATATAACATTTCTAGGAGAACCCCATGAATGAGTCCCGCCTTCCGGTGACGGTCCTGTCTGGCTTTCTTGGCGCCGGCAAAACCACGCTTCTGAACCGCATTTTAAACAACCGCGACGGTCTGAAAGTGGCCGTGATCGTGAATGACATGTCCGAGGTCAACATTGATGCCGACCTGCTGCGCGAAGGTGGCGCAGAGCTGAGTCAGACCGATGAGACCCTGGTTGAGATGTCCAATGGGTGCATCTGCTGCACCCTGCGCGATGACCTTCTGGCCGAAGTGCGTCGCCTAGCCGAAGAGGCACGCTTTGACTATCTGCTGATCGAGTCCACCGGGATTTCCGAACCCCTTCCCGTCGCCGCAACCTTTGAGTTCCGCGACGAAGGCGGGGATAGCCTCGACGACCTCGCGCGTCTGGACACGATGGTCACTGTGGTGGACGCGGTGAACCTGCTCAATGATTTCTCGAGCCACGATCTCTTGGCTGACCGCGGCGAAACCATGGGCGAAGAGGACGAGCGCACTCTGGTGCATTTGCTGACCGATCAGATTGAATTTGCTGATGTGGTCATCCTGAACAAGGTCGAGGACACCACGCCTCAGAATGTCGATGCGGCTCTGAAAATCATCCGCAGCCTGAATGCGGATGCCAAGATCATTCAAACAAGCCACAGCGTTGTGGAGCCAAAAGAAATCCTGAACACGCAACTTTTCGACTTCGAAAAAGCCCACGAACACCCGATGTGGGCCAAAGAGCTTTACGGCTTTGAAGACCACACGCCGGAAACCGAAGAATACGGCATCGCCTCTTTCGTCTACCGCGCACGGGCGCCGTTTGATCCGGTCAAGATCCACGCCTTCCTGAACGGAGACCTCCCCGGCGTGATCCGCGCCAAGGGTCATTTCTGGATGGCGACACGGCCTGATTGGGTGGCGGAGTTCTCTCTGGCGGGCGCACTGTCCTCTGTCACGCCTCTGGGCACGTGGTGGGCCTCGGTGCCTGAAGATCGCTGGCCTGATCACCAGCAAGCGCGCGACTATCTGAAATCCCATTGGTCCGAACCCTTCGGTGATCGCCGCCAAGAGCTTGTGTTCATTGGATCAGGCATCGATTGGGCGTGGATGACGGCTCAGATGGATGCGTGCTTGGTCAAGGATGCGACCTTGGAAAGCCTCGAGAATTACCCTTGCGAGAACGACCCCTTCCCTCTTTGGCGTCGAAATTAATCCTCGCCAAAGAAAACGCCCGCGCTCTCCCCGGCGCGGGCGTTCTTGTTTTTGTCGGCGGGTAGTGCCCCTAGCCGTTTCTTGGCCTCAGACCGCAGTGCCAGCCACAGGCAATAGCACATGATCAAAACCACAAGTGTGAACGGAATACCGGTCGAGACCGCCGCCCCCTGAAGCGCGGACAAACCGCCGCCCAACAGAAGCGCAATCGCCACGAGGCCTTCCAGCGTACACCAGAACACACGCTGCACTGGAGGTGCATCCATCTTGCCGCCTGCTGTGATCGTATCGATGACCAGCGAACCCGAGTCCGACGAGGTCACAAAGAAGATCACGATCAGAACCAGCGCGATAGGTGCGACGATGCTGTATAGTGGCAGCTCTTTGAGGAAGCCAAACAGCGCGCCTTCGGGCTTGTAGGCGTCGATAACGGTTGCCTTAACGCCCTCTGCACCACCTGCGTTCAGCATGTCGATCGCAGCACCTCCGAAGGTGGACATCCACAGAGCACAAACCGCAGTAGGCGCAACCAGCGCACAGATCACGAATTCACAGACGGTCCGGCCACGCGAGATCCGCGCGATGAACATGCCCACAAATGGGGACCAAGCGATCCACCAGGCCCAATAGAAGGTCGTCCAGCCGTGGAAGAAGCTCGTGTCGGTTCGTCCAAACGGGTTGGACAAGGCCGGCAAGAGCACGATGTAGTCCACCATCACGTTGAAATAGCGCGAAATCGCAGCACCAACCCCTGTTACCAGGATCACAAAGATGAACAAGCCAACGGCCATGATCATATTGATCTCGGAGAGACGTTTCACGCCCGCATCCATGCCCAGCAGAACAGAGCCCAGCGCGATCACGGTGATACCGATGATCAACAGAACTGTTACGGTCGGGGTTGGCGTGATGCCAAAGACTTCGTTCAGACCCGCAGCCACCTGCTGTGCACCCAGACCCAGAGATGTGGTCAGGCCAAAGAGCGTCGCGAACACCGCCAGCGTGTCGATGATGTGACCCCACCAGCCCCAGACGCGCTCGCCCAGAATTGGATAGAACGCAGACCGCAGCGTGAGCGGTAGACCGAGGTTATAGCAGAAGATCCCGAGGCTCAGACCCACGGCCGCATAGACCGCCCAGCCTTCAAGACCCCAATGGTGGATCGTGCCGACAACACCGATATATTCATTGCCCGGCTGCGACTGGTCGATGCCCAGAGGGCTCGCACCACCACCTTCAGAGAACTGATAGTACACCGGCTCCAGAACGCCAAAGAACAAGAGACCAATACCGATACCGGCCGCGAACATCATCGCAATCCAACCGGCATAGGAATAGTCAGGCTTAGCGTCTTTGCCGCCGATCCGCACCTTGCCCACAGGCAAGATAATCAGCGCCAGACAGAACAGGGTGATTGCGTCAACAGACAGAACCAAGAACCAGTCAAACGTGCTGGTCAGCCAAGGGCGCAGCCATCCGAAAAAGGCCGCCGAGGCCTCTTGGTTAGCCAAAGACAAAAGAACAAACCCTGCAATGACAATACTGGACACCAGGAAAACTGGATTGTGAATATCAAGCCCCATCGGCCGGATATTGTCTTGTCCCAACTCATAGTCCGTTTCGAACTCCAGGGTTTGGTCGCCCGTCCCTGGGGTATTATTTGTGTCAGACATAAAATCCTCCAACTCTTTAACAAAAACCAGGCGACTGGAGGCCATAAACAAAGAACAACCGCCGGGTCGGCGATCCCCCTACCGTATGCGACACTTTGTTTCGCAATCCACTAAAATCGACGTCTTTTGTTTCGGGGGCGACGACAAAAGGAGGATTTGACCTAACC
>JABSOU010000093.1 GCA_013215215.1 Cognatishimia sp.
CGGGAGCGCACAGCCCTTTCACAACCGCTTTGCTCCGCGTGCTTAGGTCGCCAGATTTGGACCTGGACAGCGCCGCGCGGCGCATGCGTCTGGACGTGATTGCGCAAACCAAAGGTCTTCAAGTGCCCTGGCTCAGATCATCGCTTTTGTTGCCCCTCTCTTTCGCGGGCAAAGTAACTCAGCACGGGGGTGAGATCACCGAAACCACACACGTGAAAACATAAACATCGCAGGGCCCAAAGAATGATTTGAGCTCGCAGAATCCGCCCGGCCCGATTTCCAATTGCATATAGTTACGTTATAACATACACATTCTGTAGGTCGCAGTAATCGCCACCCGCTAGGAACGAAAAATCCCAAACTTTATGGAACGAAACGCAGCTCAAAGGTCTGCCCTATTCACGGATTGCCATCTTGACAGACTCACCGAGAACAGGCACGCCTTACCGCGATGGTTCTCGACGTGCCTTGGCACAATGAGATGAAAAGGGAACGTTGTGCGACGCAAATGCGCGTCAAGTCAGCGACTGCCCCCGCAACTGTGAGCGGTATGTTTTCTGTCAGACCACTGGCCCGAAATGGGTTGGGAAGGGACAGAAAATCGAAAGCCGTAAGTCAGGAGACCTGCCATCAAATGTGTAACTTAACCCGAGCGGGGTTGCTCGGAAGGCAGCTAAAATGACCTATTTCTCGGCTAAGGCCGTTTACATGTCTGGCTCTTTCCTCGTCCCGCGCATGCGCGGAGGGCGACATGGGCAAAACGACGTCTCATAAAATTACCGTTTGCACGAGCTGCAAGCACAAGGGCACAAGCTGCAAGCCTGGCTATGAACTGATCAACAAGCTGCGTACCGCGATTGATCAGGCCGGCGAAGCCATCCCCGAAGAGTTCGAGATCTCGGGCGTGGCCTGTATGGCGGGGTGTGACCGCCCCTGCACCGTGGCCTATTATGGATCACGCAAAGCGACCTATTTGTTTGGCGATATTGACCCTGATACGGACATTCAGGATCTCGTCGAATTTGCGCAGCAATATGCCTATTTGCACGACGGTTGGTGTTCCTCGGTGGACCGTCCGGGCAAGTTGCGAAAATCCACCCTCGCGCGGGTGCCCACAGGCATGATCGCGCTCGAGCCGACCGGGGAGTTCGCACATTGACCCACGCGAAACTTACGGTCGAAAATCTCAGCTGGCGTCCCTCAAGGAAAGCGCCCTTCATCTTGCATCCAACAAGTTTCACCTTGGATTGCGGTCGCATCCTAGGTGTGGTCGGCGCGAATGGAGCGGGCAAGTCGACGCTATTGCGGTCGCTCTATCGTTTCCAAGCCCCCACGACCGGCACAATCAAAGTCGACGATCAAGACATTTGGGCCATGGCACCAAGGTCCGCGGCACGTATTGTCGCCGCGGTTTTGCAGGAACAACCCAACGACTTTGCCTTGACCGTCAGAGATATCGTGACCCTAGGCCGCCTCCCCCATCGTTTGGGGTTTTCATCGCCGGGGCAGAATTGCGCACAGATCATCGATAGAGTTCTTGAACAGGCAGACCTGTCGGAACTTGCCGATCGCCAACTCGGCACACTCTCTGGTGGTGAACGCCAGCGCGTCATGATGGCGCGCGCGCTGGCGCAAGAGCCGCGCCTTTTGGTTCTGGACGAACCTACGAACCACCTCGACATCCAACACCAGCTCGAACTTTTACAGCTGGTGGAAGATATGGATGTGACTGTCGTGGTCTCTTTGCACGACCTCAATATGGCCGCTGCCTACTGCGACGATATTCTGGTGATGGAACAGGGCCACACAATCGCATTCGGACCTCCCGAAGAGGTTCTCACCGAAACTCTGGTTTCTGGCGCTTTCGGCGTAAGCGCACAGCTCGAACAGTTGAGCAAAAGCCAGAACAACCACTTCTCTTTCCAATTAAATTCATGAAAGGTTCCCCCATGAAACTCCTCCCTCTCGCAATGGGACTGTCTTGCGTTGCATGCATGACGCTGGCTGAGACAACAGTGCAAAGCTGTGACCGCGAGGTGACGTTTGACGGCGTGCCACAGGCCGCGATCTCTAACGACGTCAACCTGACCGAAATGATGCTGGTGCTGGGACTGGCGGACAAAATGGTCGGCTACACTGGCATTTCCGGTTGGAAAACTCTGGACGAAGAAATGCGCGCGGGCGTTGAGGAACTGCCAGAGCTTTCCGCAAAATACCCAACCAAAGAAGTGCTGATCGGTGCCGATGCGGATTTCTTCTTTGCGGGCTGGAACTATGGCATGAAAGTCGGCGGCGAAGTCACGCCCGAGACCCTCGCGCCCTTTGGCATCGACGTCTATGAGCTGACCGAAAGCTGCATTCACATCAGTGAAAAAGGCAAAGCCAGCATGGATGACATGTACAATGACATCCTGAACCTCGGCACGATTTTCGACGTCAAAGACAAAGCGGCGTCCTTGGTTGACGGCTATAAGGCCGAGCTGGCGGATTTCACCGGATCCCTGGAAACTGGCGATGAGCCGCTGCGCGTTTTCGTTTATGACTCTGGCGAAGACACCCCGTTCACCGCTGGTCTTTATGCGATGCCAACTGCTCTGATCGAAGCGGCCGGCGGTACCAACATCATGAACGACTTTGAGAAAAGCTGGGGCACCGTCACGTGGGAAGCTGTCGTCGAGCGCAACCCTGAGGTCGTTGTGATCGTGAACTACGGCAATGTGACCGCCGAAGAAAAGCGCGCCTTCATGATGAACAACCCTGCCTTTGCGGATCTGGACGCCGTGAAAAACGACCGTTTCGTCACTCTTGAGTATGTTGAGGCGACCCCAGGTCCGCGCAACATCAACGCGGTCAAGAAATTGGCCGACGGGTTCTGGAGCAACTAATGGTCCGTACCGAAGCCAGCAAAGCCCGCCCGTTCAAAGGGGCGGGCACTTTGTCTCGCAACTTGTTGCTAGCCGTCGCATTATTGCTGGCTTCGGTTACCGTTGCTGTCAGCGTGGGCGCAGTTCCTGTGCCGGCGGGCACTGTTTGGGGTGTGGTGCTGAACAAACTCTCCCCTGATTTGATTGAAACCACCTGGTCCAAGGGCCGCACAGCGATTGTCTGGGATATCCGGTTTCCCCGCGCGCTCTTGGCCTTGATGGTCGGGGCCGGTTTGGCTGCTGTCGGGGCCTCACTGCAGGCGGTGACGCGCAACCCATTGGCCGATCCGCATTTGTTGGGCATTTCGTCAGGCGGCGCATTTGGCGCAATCCTGGCTTTGTTGCATACGGGGCTGTTCCTTGGCCTTTTGACCGTGCCCCTTTTGGCCTTTGTCGGCGCGTTGATCGCGACGCTATTAGTGCTAGCCGTATCGAGTTTCGCCTCAGCCACCAGCGCCGACCGCCTCGTCCTGACGGGCGTTGCGATTTCCTTCATCATCATGGCCTGCGCCAATATCCTGATCTTTCTGGGCGATCCGCGCGCCACCCACACCGTTGTCTTTTGGATGCTCGGAGGCCTCGGCCTCGCGCAATGGTCCCATTTGATCTACCCACTTGTCATTCTGATCCCATGCCTTGGCTGGCTTTATTTGCGCTCTGCCGACCTGAACGCGATGACAATTGGCGATGAAACAGCCGCCACGCTTGGCTTAAACGTCGTGCGGTTCCGCCTGTCTGTCTTCTTCGTCGGGGCCTTGATCACCGGCGTCATGGTCGCCTTTTCCGGCATGATCGGCTTCGTCGGCTTGATGATGCCCCATATCGCACGGCTTTTGGTCGGTGGAGACTATCAGAAACTCATCCCCGTTTCAGCTTTGCTCGGAGCCGTTTTCGTGCTGTGGGCCGACATCGCGGCCCGCACGATCATGGCACCCGAGGACATGCCCATCGGTATCGTGACGGGCCTCATTGGCGGGTGTTTCTTTGTCTGGTTGCTCAGCCGTCGCTAATTGCGATCAATCGCTAGCCCACGCTGGATTTCAGAGATAGCTTGGTCCTAACAAATCAGTTGCAAGGGGCCAGCATATGACGATCTCGCCATTTTCCACTCGGACGATGAACCTGGCGCATTTCCCCGAGCAACATGCCCGTCGGCTCGGAGACCAGCCTGCGGTGATTTGGGGTGACACGGTCTGGGACTGGGCCGCGTTTGATGCGCGGGTCAAGGCGATGGCCGCTGTATTCGCGGATCATGGCGTCTCCAAAGGCGACCGGGTTCTGGTGCAGTCGCGCAATTGCAACCAGATGATCGAAAGCATGTACGCCTGCTTTCGCATTGGTGCCGCATGGGTGCCCGCGAATTTTCGCGGAGCGCCGGATGATCTGGCGTGGATGGCCGAACTGTCTGGTGCGAAGCTCCTTTTGTGCGATGCAGCCTTCCCTGACCACGCGAAGGTCAAAGGTCCAGAGCACGTCATTGCAATCGGCGAAACCATCTTCGCTCCAGACATCGATGCTTTGATGCAAGACGCATCAGAAATCCCAGAGCTCGCCACCGTGGATCGCGACGATCTGGCCTGGCTGTTTTTCACGTCCGGCACATCCGGTCGCCCCAAAGCCGCGATGCTCACGCATGGGCAGTTGGGCTTTGTGATCAACAACCATCTTTGCGATCTCGTGCCGGGAGCAACGCAAGCGGATGCCTCTCTGGTGGTCGCACCCCTTTCGCATGGCGCGGGCATGCATCATCTGATGATCGCAGCCAAAGGGGCTTCGACGATCCTCACGACGTCACCTCAGTTTGATACGCAGGAAATCTGGAGCTTGGTGGAGAAATACGCCGTCACCAATATGTTCACCGTGCCGACCATACTTAAGCGTATGGTCGAGACTTCTGACGTCGCCCACTATGACCACAGCTCGCTAAAACACGTCATTTACGCAGGCGCTCCGATGTATCGCGCCGATCAAATCCGCGCGCTGGATGTATTGGGCCCCGTCATTGTCCAATACTTCGGCCTAGGGGAAGTCACCGGCGCAATCACGGTCCTTCCGGCCGGGGATCACAGCGCGACGGACGATCGTCGAGACGGCACCTGCGGGTATCCGAGAACCGGCATGCAGGTCGAGATCCAAGCCGAGGACGGCAGCCCCAGTGCGCCGAATGTGACCGGTGAAATCTGCGTGACCGGCCCTGCGGTGTTCGCAGGCTACTGGCAAAATCCCGATGCTAACGCCGAAAGCTTTCGGAATGGCATGTTTCGAACCGGCGATCTTGGGCATATGGATGAGGAAGGATATGTCTATATCACGGGTCGCGCCTCGGACATGTATATCTCGGGCGGCTCAAACATCTATCCGCGAGAAATCGAAGAAAAGCTCCTGACCCATCCCGCGGTGTCCGAAGTCGCTATCTTTGGGATGCCAGATGAGGCATGGGGCGAAATCGGTGTCGCCGTCGTTGCGTTGGAAGCTGAACAAGACGCCACAGAAACCGAGCTTGAGCTATTTCTGAAAGACAAGATCGCGTCCTATAAAATGCCACGCCGCTTCCACATCTGGGAGGAGATCCCAAAGTCAGGCTACGGCAAAATGGCCAAACGGCTGGTCCGCGCAGAACTTGAGAGACGTCAAAGCTTGAGGGCCTCATGATGCGCACATGTCACCATCCCGGACCAGCCTCCACAGACCGTCGTCAGTTGGTCCCATGCGCGGGGCATCCCATCGCGGTCACGCTCCCTGCCGACGTGCCGCTTGAAACCGCAATCGCCGAGGCCCTGCAGGAACAGGACATCGACAGCGCGTGGCTCACCATATCCGGCGCACCGTTTGCAGCGCTGGACTATGTGATCCCAGACAATGCGCCCGATGATCAGCATGTGGCGTGGTATTCGGAAACGCACAGTGCGCGGGATGGGTTTATCACTCGCCTGGGCATGGTGGTGGGACGCCATAAGGGGCAAAGCTTTATCCATGGGCATGGTCTTTGGAGCGGCGCTTCGGAGGAGGATGCGTTTGGCCACATTCTTGCGCCGTCGACACGCCTGTCAGAACCCGTCGTCGCCAAAGGGATCGGCCTGAAAGGCGCGACGTTTGATCGACAGCACGATGCGGAAACCAACTTCGAGCTGTTCACTGTGTCTGGATCCTCCGGTCAGGACGACGGATACGCAGCACTGAGACTCGCGCCAAATCAAGATCTTACCACCGCGCTCGAAGATGCCGTCCACGATCTGGGATGGGCCTCGGCGGATGTTCTAGGACTGGGCAGCCTCGTCGGCGCGGTGTTTGAAGATGGATCGGAATTAGACAGCCATGCAACGGAGTTCTTGATCACCGATGCCCAAATCGGCCCAGATGCGCCGCCGCCCGAAATTGTGATCGTCGGCCTAGATGGAAACAACGTCATGAGCGGCAGGCTAAAGCGCGGGGAAAACGCGGTTCTGGTCACGGCGGAATTGATTTTGCGACGCACGGATTAAATCGCCGCGACCAAGTCCGACATGGCTGATTTGTAGCGTCTCACAATTTCGTCTCGGCGCACGTGACGACCGTCCTTCACCATATGCCGACCCGCCGACCAGCAATCAGTGACGACGTAATCGCCGGACGCGAAACACAGCCCATCCAACAGCTGGTCAGTCTTGAGCGCACAGAGAGTTGGAAGGTTGGAATCTATCGCAATCAAATCGGCCCAAAGCCCGACCTTGATGTCGCCCGACGCGCGCGCCAAGGCCTGCGCGCCGCCTTGCGCTGCCCCAGTATAGAGCGCGTGGCCCACAGATCCCGACCCAGAAATCATGAGGTTTCGCTGCATGTCCCTGAGGCGTTGCGAATATTCCAATGTCCGCAATTCTTCACTTAACGAAATCCTGACATTTGAATCCGAGCCGACACCAAACATGCCCCCATGCGCCAGGAACTCCGGTCCATTGAACGCGCCGTCACCTAAGTTTGCTTCGGTGATTGGACAGAGGCCAGCCACCGCGCCACTTTTTGCAAACGCCCGTGTTTCGACATCCGTCATATGGGTCGCGTGGATCAAACACCAACGCTCGTCGACATCCACGTTGGCCAAAAGCCAGGCCACTGGCGTTTGACCCAGCTTGGCTTGGACGTTCGCAACCTCTTGTACTTGTTCGGCAATGTGAATGTGAATGGGTCCTGACAGAGTCGCGCCGANCACCCGTAAGAGATCCGCCGGCGATGTCGCGCGCAAAGAATGGGGGGCGATGCCATGGGTCGCATCCTTTGGCAGATCCTTAAGCAAGCGACCACAAGCGCCATGCAGTTCGAGGAAGTCTTCAACGCCATTGGCAAACCGCAGTTGCCCGCCAGACAGCGCCTCTTGATTGACGCCGCCGTAGGTATAAAGCACAGGCAGATGCGTCAGCCCAATGCCCGTTTCAGACGCCGCGGCAAAGACGCGTTCGCTGAGTTCTGCGACGTTGTCATAGGGGCGCCCACCAGGCTGATGATGCACGTAGTGGAATTCGCCAACCGAAGCGAAGCCGGCCTCCTGCATTTCCATAAACACGAGGGCCGCTATGGCCTCAAAATGGTCCGGCGTTAGGTGATCCAAGAAGCGATACATCAGATCTCGCCACGTCCAAAAGCTCTCTTTGCCAGCCGCGCGGACCTCAGTCATGCCTGCCATTGCGCGTTGAAAGGAATGGCTGTGCAGATTGGCGAGCGCTGGCAAGAGCACCGCGACGCGATGATCCTCAGCCGTGGCTGGCACGCACGTTTCGATCCGCGCGATCCGGCCATCGACACAGCTCACCCGGGCGTCCGACACCCAGGTGTTCCCCATCAGCATATGCTTGGCATGGATCTGCATGGCTCAGCCCAAGATCGCAGGCAGTCTCAAGCCGTTGACCCGCGCGCAGTCCTTCGCGGCCTCATAGCCCGCGTCCGCATGTCGCCAGACTCCTGAGGCAGGGTCATTCCACAAGACCCTCTTCAGGCGCTCCGCTGCTTCATCGGTCCCATCGGCACAAATGACGACCCCCGCATGCTGGCTAAAGCCCATGCCGACCCCGCCTCCATGATGCAACGACACCCAGGTCGCGCCTGAGGCGGTGTTCATCAGGGCATTCAGCAGAGGCCAGTCCGACACCGCATCTGATCCGTCCATCATCGCCTCGGTCTCGCGGTTTGGAGAGGCCACGGAGCCTGAGTCCAAATGGTCACGCCCGATGACGACAGGGGCTTTCAACTCTCCATTTTTAACCATCTCGTTAAAGGCCAACCCAAGGCGATGGCGATCGCCCAGACCCACCCAGCAGATACGCGCGGGCAGGCCCTGAAACGCGATCCGTTCACGCGCAATGTCGAGCCAATTGTGCAGGTGGGTGTTGTCCGGTAAGAGCTCTTTGACCTTTTGGTCGGTCTTATAGATGTCCTCAGGATCCCCCGACAAAGCCGCCCAGCGGAACGGACCGGTGCCTTTGCAAAAGAGTGGGCGGATATAAGCAGGGACGAAGCCTGGGAAGGCAAATGCGTTCTCCAGACCTTCTTCCAAAGCAACTTGGCGAATGTTGTTTCCGTAGTCGACCGTGGGCACACCGTCGTTCCAGAAATCCACCATTGCTGCCACATGGACCTTCATCGATGCCCGCGCCGCGGCCTCAACTTCCTTCGGAGCCGTCTCTGCCTTGGCACGCCATTCGGCGACACTCCAGCCCTGTGGCAGATAGCCATTCAGAGGGTCATGGGCCGAGGTTTGATCCGTGACGATATCCGGGCGAATGCCGCGTTTGTAGATCTCTGGGAACACGTCCGCCGCATTACCGATGAGCCCCACGGATTTCGCTTCGCCCGCCTTTGTCCAAGTCTCGATCATCGCCAGCGCTTCGTCCAAATCATGCGTGATTTCATCGACGTAGCGCGTGCGTTTACGAAACTCCGCAGATTTCTCGTCGCATTCAACTGCCAGACAGCAGGCACCGGCCATCACAGCCGCCAATGGCTGCGCGCCGCCCATGCCACCAAGGCCGCCTGTCAAAATCCAGCGCCCTTTGAGGTCGCCGCCATAGTGCTGACGTCCGGCTTCCATAAAGGTCTCATAAGTGCCCTGTACAATGCCCTGAGAGCCGATGTAGATCCACGAACCGGCCGTCATCTGCCCGTACATTGCAAGGCCCTTTTTATCGAGCGCGTTGAAGTGATCCCAATTCGCCCAATGCGGCACGAGGTTAGAATTCGCAATCAACACGCGGGGCGCATCTGCATGGGTTTTGATGATCGCGATGGGCTTGCCAGATTGCACAATCAGGGTCTCGTCGGCCTCTAGATCCTTGAGGCTTTCGACAATCAAATCAAAGTCCTTCCAAGTCCGCGCAGCACGCCCAATCCCGCCATAGACCACCAGCTCATGCGGGTTTTCGGCTACATCTGGATGCAGGTTGTTCATCAGCATGCGCAGCGGGGCCTCGGTTAGCCAGCTCTTTGTGTTGAGCTCTGTTCCCGTGGGCGGAAACACATCACGGCTGTTCTTACGAGGATCGCTCATGGGGTCACTCCTTGGTCAAAGCGCCCGAGAGGGCGAGGTCGTTTAGCGTTTCGAGCATCTTTTTCAGGATTGGGCGCAGGGCATCCGCGCGGGCTGGCACGTAGCTCCAAGGCGCGGCTTCAGTCATGTAAGCCCGCTGGGCGATCTCCATCTGGATCGCATGGATCCCAGTGTCTGGCTGGCCATAGTGGCGCGTGGTCCAGCCGCCTTTGAACCGGCCGTTTAGCACGTGTGACATGCCGGACTCTGCCGCGCAGGCATGCACAACCTGCTCGATTGCAGGTGCGCAGGTCTGGCCCTGATTGGTTCCGGTGTTAAAGACCGGCAGCTCTCCGTCAAAGAGGTAGGGGATGTTTGAACGGATCGAATGGCAGTCAAACAAGATGGCCACACCGTGTTTGGCCTTGGCCTTGTGCAATGCGTTTCTGAGCGCCTCGTGATAAGGCGCGTGAAACTGCGCCCGACGGCTTTCGATCTCGTCTGGCGACGGCTCCTGCCCGTCTTTCCAGATGTGACGCCCGTCGAAATCGGTCAAAGGCACAAGCGTCGTCGTGTTTTGACCGGGATAAAGCGACTGACCCGCAGGGTCTCTGTTGGCGTCAATCACATAGCGATGGATGTTGGATTTCACCACCGTCGCGGTGGGTAAAAGCCCTTCATAGAGTCTGGTTATATGCCAATCCGTGTCGGCGAACGCTCTGCCGGTTGCGTTCAAATGTCGCTGGATGTCTGGCGGCACATGCGTCCCGCCATGCGGCTGACCAAGTACGACGGGGCCGTCACCCGGGAGGACGTCGAAAACCTGCATCACCCAAGCTCCGGCACTGACGTGCCCATTGCTGAGAGGATGCAACCATCCGCCACAAGGGTTTTGGCCTTGGTCAAGTCCGGCGCCATGAAGCGATCATCCTGAAGCGCCGGAATATCGTCACGCAATCGGGTCACGGCCTTTTGCAAAACCGGGCTTGGTGCCAAAGGCGCGCGGAACTCGACGCCTTGCGCGGCACAGAGCAGTTCGACGCCAAGGATGTGGTTCAGGTTTTCGACCATCTGCCCCAATCGGCGCGCGCCATGGGCGGCCATGGACACATGGTCTTCTTGGTTGGCCGACGTCGGCGTGCTGTCGGTCACGCAGGGATTGGCGAGGTGTTTGTTTTCGCTCATCAAAGCCGCCGTCGTGACTTCGGCGATCATCAGGCCAGAGTTCAATCCCGGTTCCGGTGTCAAAAACGGGGGCAGGTCAAAGCTGAGCGTGGGGTCCACCATCAAAGCGATACGTCTTTGCGCTATCGCACCTATTTCTGAGACGGCCAAGGCGATCATATCGGCGGCAAAGCCCACTGGTTCTGCGTGAAAGTTTCCGCCCGACACGATCAATCCGGCGTCCGACAAAACCAGCGGATTGTCCGTGGCTGCATTGGCCTCAATTTCAAGCGTCGCAGCCGCCTGGCGCAGCACATCCATTGCGGCCCCAGTCACCTGAGGCTGACACCGAATGCAGTAAGGATCCTGCACGCGACTGTCCCCCTCGCGGTGGCTTTCGCGGATTTCTGATCCTGCAAGGATCGCACGCATCGTATCTGCCGCTTCGATCTGGCCACGGTGGCCACGCAGCGCATGGATTTCGGGCTGCAAAGGCGCGGTCGAGCCCATGATGGCATCCGTCGACAGGGCTGAAATCGCCAGCGCATTGCCCGCAGCCCGCCAGGCCTCAAACAGACCTGCCAGCGCGTAGGCCGTGGAAAACTGTGTGCCATTGATACAGGCAAGGCCTTCTTTCGCGCCAAGCTCAATCGGAGACAGGCCCGCCCGCGTAAGCGCCTCTGCGCCGGGCAAAACCGCGCCTTCAAACTCGGCCTCGCCCTCGCCTATCAAAACCGCCGTCATATGCGACAGCGGCGCCAAGTCGCCGGACGCACCCACCGAGCCTTGCGCAGGCACAACGGGCGTGACGCCTTTGACGAGCATGTCCTGCAGGAGCTGCACCAGCTCCCAACGAACCCCTGACGCGCCGCGACCAAAACTGAGGAGCTTAAGCGTCATCATCAGGCGCACGAGCGCGGCGGGCATGGGATCACCGACGCCGCAGCAATGGCTGAGGATCAGGTTGCGCTGAAGCTTGGCGGTATCCTTGGCCTCGATCTTGAGGCTCGCGAGTTTGCCGAAACCCGTGTTCACCCCATAGACGGGCACATCGCCCGCCGCTGCATCCGCGATTTGCGCGGCAGCGGATTCAATGGCTGGCCGACTTGCATTATCCAAAATCGCGACCGACTCTTGGCGATAGATGGCCTCAAGGTCGGTCAATGTCACTTGGCCGGGGGTCAGGATTAAGCGTGTCACAGCTCACCTCGGAAAATACGTTTGTGAAGGGGATTAAAGCCAATGCGGTAGGCCAGCTCCGCGGGGTGGCGCACATCCCAGATCGCAATATCCGCGCGCTGCCCTTCGGCAAGTGTGCCGCGATCCGGTAGCCCCAACGCCACAGCGGCGTTCTTCGTGACTCCCGCCAGCGCCTCCTCGGGGGTCATGCGAAAGAGCGTGCAACCCATATTCATGGTCAACAGCAAGGAGGTCAGAGGCGAGGAGCCAGGGTTGCAATCTGTGGCTAGCGCCATCGAAACGCAATGCTTGCGCAAGAGGTCAATCGGCGGCTCCTGCGTTTCGCGTAGCGTGTAAAAGGCACCGGGTAGGATCACCGCGATCGTCCCGGCCGTTGCCATCGCGACCACGCCGTCCTGATCCAGATATTCAATATGATCCGCGGATAGGGCCCCATAGGACGCCGCCAGCTTTGCCCCTCCAAGATTGCTCAACTGCTCGGCGTGAAGCTTGACCGGCAATCCCAGCTCTTTGGCCACATCAAACACGCGCGCGATCTGCGCGGGTTGAAACGCGATGCCCTCGCAAAACCCATCAACGGCATCGAGCAGTCCTTCGGCATGCGCGGCCCGCAACGTGGGGATCACAACCTCATCAATGAACGCATCATCCCGGCCTTTGAATTCAGGCGGCACCGCATGGGCCCCGAGGTAAGTGGTTTTGACCTCAATCTCGCGCATAGCTGAAATCTGTCGCGCGGCACGCAACATGCGAAGCTCCGTGTCGCGATCCAGCCCGTAGCCTGATTTGATCTCAATCGTCGCAACGCCTTCTGCGATCAAAGCGTCCACACGCGGCAGTGCGTCCTGAACCAATGCCTCAAGCGTCGCAGCGCGCGTCGCTTTGACTGTCGAGACAATCCCGCCCCCGGCCCGCGCCACCTCTTCATAGCTTGCGCCTTCAAGCCTCATCTCAAATTCGCGCGCACGGTTGCCTGCGAAAACCACATGCGTGTGACAGTCGATGAGGGCGGGGGTGATTAACCGACCTTGGACGTCGAGTCTTTCACAGCCTCGGTAGGCATCAGGTAGCTCACCTAAGGGCCCAACCCAATCGATCACGCCACCAGAAATCGCAATCGCACCCTCTGCCATCAGCCCATAGGGCGCGCCTTCGCACATCGTGGCGACAGGGCCTCCGGCTATCACTTTGCTGTCTGACATGACTCACTCTTTTGACGCTTTCATTATTAGATATTATTTTAATACTTTTATGTCTATACATAAAAATAGGGCGACAGGCTTCTTATTTCGCGTTATGTGCACTATTAATGCTGAAAACACTTGGCAAAACAGGCAAAACCCATGTCCACCCCACGCGAAAATCTAAGCTACAAAGACATCAAACGCGTGGTGCTGGAGCGCATTCAAAAGCGGATCTGGGCGCCGGATTCCCTACTGCCAAGTGAAACTGAGCTGGCGGAGGAATTTTCTAGCACGCGAACCACTGTTAATCGCGCACTGCGCGAATTGGCCGAAGAGGGCTTTCTGGAACGCAAACGCAAAGCGGGAACACGCGTCCTAAACGCACCGCTTCGCAAAGCGCAGTTCACCATTCCGCAGGTCAGCGACGAAATCACTGAGGCGGGTAAAACCTATCGCTACTCCCTGGTGAATCGTGCTCTCATCGACATGCCAAGCTGGCTGTCAGCAAAACTCGCAACCAAGGCCACACAGCAGGTTCTCTACATCGAATGCATGCACTTCGCCGACAACGCGCCGTTTCAATATGAGGTGCGGTGGATCATGCCAAAGAGCGTTCCTGCAGCCTTGGACGCCGATTTTCGAGAGGTTGGTCCGGGCAGTTGGTTGGCCCAAGAGATGCCCTTTACGGATTTGGAAGTCACCTTCACGGCAACCAAGGCCGACCAACAGATCGCGGAATTTCTGGACGCGCGCGAAGGCGATCCGATCTTCACGACGCAGCGCACCACATGGCTGCGCGCGCAGCCGGTGACTCACGCGCGGCTTTACTTTGCCCCGGGCTACAAAATGACCACGCGCCTATGACCGCAGCATCTGCGTAAAGGCTTTCATCGAATCCTTGGGAGTGCGTTTCAGCGTGTCAAAATCCACATGCACCAAACCAAAACGTTTTTCATAGCCCAGCGCCCATTCATAGTTGTCCAGCAACGACCAGGCGACGTATCCAGCAACCGGAACGCCTTCTGAAATGGCCTGCTTGACCGCGCCAAGGTGCTGGCTGAAATAGTCGATCCGAGCCTGATCCGGCACCACCCCATCCACACAGACATCCGCATTCGCCATACCGTTCTCGGTGACAAAAAGCGGTAGGTCTCCGGTGTACTCGTCTG
>JABSOU010000094.1 GCA_013215215.1 Cognatishimia sp.
GCAGGCCGTTAGGGGTACATTATGAGCGTAGCAAACGAACCGAGCTTCAGAGAAAGTGTAGATTTGATGTTCAACCGGGCGGTTGGGCTGTTGGATCTTCCACCGGGACTAGAGGAAAAGATCCGAGTATGTAATGCCACCTATACCGTGCGTTTTGGCGTGCGCTTGCGCGGAGAGATCAAGACCTTCACCGGCTATCGCTCTGTGCATTCTGAACATATGGAGCCTGTGAAAGGCGGCATTCGTTATGCCACCTCTGTAAACCAAGACGAGGTCGAAGCGCTGGCGGCGCTCATGACTTATAAATGCGCCTTGGTTGAGGCTCCGTTCGGTGGCTCTAAAGGCGGGCTGTGCATCGATCCACGCGAGTGGGACGAATATGAACTGGAACAGATCACCCGTCGCTTTGCTTACGAGCTTGCCAAACGCGACCTGATCCACCCTTCCCAGAACGTGCCGGCACCTGACATGGGCACGGGCGAGCGCGAGATGGCTTGGATGGCCGACCAATATGCGCGGATGAACACCACGGACATCAACGCGCGTGCCTGTGTAACGGGCAAGCCGCTTAATGCGGGCGGTATCGCGGGGCGTGTCGAGGCCACCGGTCGCGGCGTCGAATATGCGCTGCAGGAATTCTTCCGTGATCCGCGCGATATCGAAAAAGCCGGCTTGACCGGCTCACTTGATGGCAAGCGCGTCATTGTGCAGGGTCTCGGTAACGTGGGCTATCACGCAGCGAAATTCCTCAGCGAAGAGGATGGCTGTAAGGTCGTCGGCATTATCGAACGCGATGGCGCTCTGACAAATCCAGATGGGTTGAACGTCGAGGATGTCCGCAGCTGGATCATCAAACATGACGGCGTCAAAGGTTTCCCGGATGCGAGCTACACCGAGAACGGTGCAGCGGTTATGGAAGAGGATTGCGACATTCTCATTCCGGCGGCGATGGAAGGGGTGATCAACCTCTCCAATGCGGATCGCATCAAAGCGCCTCTGATCATCGAGGCCGCGAATGGCCCGGTCACGGCGGGCGCGGACAAAATCCTGCGCGAAAAGGGCTGTGTGATCATTCCGGATATGTATGCCAACGCAGGCGGTGTGACCGTGTCCTACTTTGAGTGGGTCAAGAACCTCAGCCACATCCGCTTTGGTCGCATGCAGCGCCGCCAAGAGGAAAGCCGGCACCAATTGGTTGTCGACCAGCTTGAGAACCTGTCGGCCAGTGTCGGGGACTCCTGGAGCCTGGATGCGACATTCAAAGAGAAATACCTGAAAGGCGCGGGCGAGCTGGAATTGGTGCGCTCAGGTCTGGATGACACGATGCGGATTGCTTACCAGTCTATGCGCGACATCTGGCATGGGCGCGACGATGTGCAGGATCTGCGCATGGCGGCCTATCTGGTGTCTATCGACAAGGTGGCGTCGAGCTACCGCGCCAAAGGCCTCTAAGCCTTTCACAGCTTAGAGAGATGGGGCGTCCTGAGGGCGCCCCTCTTTTATTCCCCCTTGCGAAACGTGCATGCGCTGGGCAAAACAGTTTAACACCTGCAAAGGAGCGAGAGATGCGCAAGACCCTAAGCTTTGTTCTGATGATGGCCGCAAGCCCTCTGTTGGCTGAGGATGTTGTCAGCGAAAGCGCCGCCAAGATTTCCGAAGAAGATTGCCTCGCGATGGCCGAGATTTCTGATCTGATCGCGGAATACCGTCAGGACGGAAAATCCGAGCGTCGCACAACGCGCCTTTTGACTCGTGGTCGCAAAGCCGTGGATGAACGCTACCACGCAGGCGTGCCGACCTTGGTGACCTATTTCTATTCGCTTCCCGAAGAGGCGGTTGTTCCGGGCGCAGCCGGTGAGGCCTTTAAAGCCAGCTGTTTGCCGCAGGACGACGCCGAGGCAAGCGAATAAGCGCCCGAGGCTTCTGGACATTCAAGCCGGCCCATTCCTATAGTAGCGCATGAGCCTGCCTCCCGGATTCATGGATGAATTGCGCAGCCGCACCAGCCTGGTTCAGGTGGTGGGGCGCAAAGTGCAATGGGAGAGCCGCAAGTCTAATCCCGGCAAGGGCGACATGTGGGCACCGTGCCCTTTCCACCACGAAAAAACCGCGTCTTTTCATGTGGATGACAGCAAAGGCTTTTACTATTGCTTTGGCTGCCACGCCAAAGGGGATGCCTTTAAATTTGTTCAGGAAACCGAGAATGTCGGTTTCATGGAGGCCGTGAAAATCCTCGCAGAAGAGGCCGGCATGCAGATGCCCGACCGCGATCCCCGCGCGCAGGAAAAGGCCGACCGCCACAGCCAGCTTGTCGAGGTGATGGAGCAGGCGGTGCAATTCTATCGCATGGCTCTGAAAACGGGCGCGGCCGCCGAGGCACGCGCCTATCTTGAGCGGCGCGGCATGTCTCAGGAGACGCAAGACAAGTTTGGCATCGGTTACGCGCCCGAGGGCAATGCTGTCTTTAAGCATCTCACCGGCAAGGGAATTGATCCCAAGCTGGTGATTGATGCGGGTCTTGCTGCCGTACCGGACGATGGTCGCGCGCCTTATGACCGGTTCCGCAGCCGGATCATCTTTCCCATTCGCGATGCGCGAGGAAGGTGTATTTCCCTAGGGGGCAGGGCGCTTGATCCAAATGCGCGGGCGAAATACCTGAACGGCCCTGAGACCGCGATCTTTGATAAGGGGCGCAGCCTTTATAACCACAAAGATGCGCGTGCCGCCGCTGGCAAGGGGCAGCCTTTGGTGGTGGCCGAGGGTTATATGGACGTGATTGCTCTGGCAGAGGCAGGGTTCACGTCCTCTGTCGCTCCATTGGGCACGGCAATTACTGAAAACCAGTTGCAACTTTTGTGGCGCATGTCGCCTGAGCCGATTGTTGCTTTGGATGGCGATAAGGCTGGCATCCGCGCGGCTATGCGCCTGATCGATCTGGCTCTGCCGATGCTCGAGGCAGGCCAAAGCCTGCGTTTTGCGATCATGCCAGAGTGGCAGGACCCTGATGACGTCATCAAATCCGGCGGCACCAAGGCGATGCAGACCATTCTAGATCAGGCGCGGCCCATGGTTGACCTGCTCTGGCAGCGGGAAATCGAGGGCAAGATCTTTGACAGCCCTGAACGCAAGGCAGCGTTGGACAAAGCCCTGCGCGCCAAAATCAAACTGATCAAAGACCCGTCCATCCGTGCCCATTATGGCGAGACGATCAAAGACCTGCGCTGGCAGCTGTTCCGACCCCAGCGTGGCGGCGCGAAAGGCGGCTTCAAACCTCGCGGCAAATGGGGAGCGCCCAGCGGCGCGCAGGCGTCGACCAAAGCCTCGCTTTTGGTCTCGGCCGATGAGGCCCGCCAGCGCCATATGCGTGAGGCCGTGATCCTAGCGTCGATCATCGCAACCCCCGCCGTTCTCGATGAATTTGAGGCCGGGTTGGAAAACCTCACCTGCGATGATCAGGACCACAGCTTCCTGCGCGATCTCCTATTGCGGCAGGCCCATCGCGGCGTCACCGATCTAAAAACCGTCGTCGAGGATTCTATGGGTCCCGAAGCCCTTGATTTCCTGATGGGCAATCCACATGTGCGTCTGGCACCCCCGTTGCGCCGCAAAGGGGATGTGGAATGCGCGCGTCTGACCATTTCCGAGGAACTGCGAAAGCTGAGTTCCGAGGCCGGTCTCAGTGCTGAAATTGCCGAAGCAGAGGAAAACCTGACAGAGATCGCGGATGAGGCCGTCACATGGCGTCTCAGCCAAGCCGCAAAGGAGCGCGACCAAGCGGTGCGCAGCCTTCAGGAGGACTCGGCGGAGTATTTGGTGGGCGACAATGGCGCCGCCATCGACAAAGACGAGCGTGCCGCACTGGACGCGCTGATGGAGAAGATTAGCTTTACCAAACGCAAGTCATGATCACATCATCACTTTTGGTGAAGAATTGATAAAGAAATCGGGGTTATCTGGGTGTGCGAATCACAGAATCACGCTATTGATTCGTGTCAACGAATCACCCGAGACTCAGGTGTAGGAGCAGAACATGGCCGCCAAAGATAACGACGACCAAAAGACCGACAACGAAAACGCTGAGATTTCCCTGGATATGAGCCAGGCTGCGGTCAAGAAAATGATCGCTGAGGCGCGGGAACGTGGCTACATCACCTATGATCAGCTCAATCAGGTTCTGCCGCCCGATCAGGTGAGCTCCGAGCAAATCGAAGACGTGATGTCGATGCTGTCTGAAATGGGCATCAATATCATTGAGGACGATGAGGTCGAGGAAGAGGAACAAAAGACCACGGCTCTGGTCGATACCTCGTCCAATACCCGCGAAGTGGCGCTGGGCTCTGGCAATCAGGAAAAACTGGACCGCACCGACGACCCGGTCCGCATGTATCTGCGCGAGATGGGCTCAGTTGAACTCTTGTCTCGCGAAGGCGAGATCGCGATTGCAAAACGCATCGAGGCGGGCCGTAACACGATGATCGCGGGGCTATGTGAAAGCCCGCTGACGTTCCAGGCGATCACCATCTGGCGCGACGAACTTTTGTCCGAAGACATTCTTTTGCGCGACGTCATCGACCTTGAGGCCACCTTTGGCAATCAAATGGACGAGGACGGCGAAGAGGAAGAGAATGTTGTCGACACCTCGTCAGCAGCGAAGCCTGAAAAGAAAGAGGCCGAGCAAGAGCTGGATGCCGACGGCAATCCAATTCAGAACGACGATGATGACGATGATGACGATCAGGCCAATATGTCTTTGGCCGCGATGGAAGCCGCATTGAAGCCTCGCGTTCTTGAGATGCTCGACCGCATCGCCGAAGACTATGTGATGCTCTCGGATATGCAGGATCTGCGGATCTCGGCGACGTTGAATGAGGACGACAGCTTCTCGGACAAAGAAGAGGCGACCTATCAGAAACTGCGCTCTGAGATCGTCGAGCTGGTGAACGAGCTTCACCTGCACAACAACCGTATCGAAGCGCTGATCGACCAGCTTTACGGCATCAACCGCCGCGTTATGTCGATTGACAGCTCGATGGTGAAACTGGCCGACCAAGCCCGCATCAACCGTAAAGAATTCATCGAGGCCTACCGTGGTCGCGAACTCGACCCGAACTGGCTTGACGAGATGTCCCAAAAGCCGGGCCGTGGCTGGCAGATGTTTATGGAGCGCTCGGTCGGCAAGGTCGAAGAGCTGCGCGGTGACATGGCGCAAGTCGGTCAATATGTCGGTCTGGATATCCCAGAATTCCGCCGCATCGTAAACCAAGTGCAGAAGGGTGAAAAAGAAGCCCGTCAGGCCAAGAAAGAAATGGTCGAAGCGAACCTTCGTTTGGTTATTTCGATCGCCAAGAAATACACGAACCGCGGCCTGCAATTCCTTGATCTTATTCAAGAAGGTAACATCGGCCTGATGAAGGCAGTCGATAAATTCGAATACCGTCGCGGCTATAAATTCTCGACCTATGCGACCTGGTGGATCCGTCAGGCGATCACCCGCTCGATTGCCGATCAGGCCCGCACGATCCGTATTCCAGTGCATATGATCGAGACGATCAACAAGCTGGTGCGGACCGGTCGCCAGATGCTGCACGAGATTGGTCGCGAGCCGACGCCTGAGGAGCTCGCAGAAAAGCTGCAGATGCCTTTGGAGAAGGTCCGCAAGGTGATGAAAATCGCCAAGGAACCGATTTCCCTGGAAACTCCGATTGGCGACGAAGAAGATTCACAGCTCGGCGATTTCATCGAGGACAAGAATGCGGTGCTGCCTTTGGACAGCGCCATTCAGGAGAACCTCAAGGAAACCACGACCCGCGTGCTGGCGTCCCTCACGCCGCGTGAAGAACGTGTTCTGCGGATGCGCTTTGGTATCGGCATGAACACCGACCACACGCTCGAAGAAGTCGGCCAGCAGTTCAGCGTGACCCGTGAAAGGATCCGTCAGATCGAAGCGAAGGCCTTGCGGAAACTCAAGCACCCAAGCCGGAGTAGGAAGCTGCGGAGCTTCCTGGACCAGTAGTGAGCTATAAATGGAAACGGCGAGGAGTATTCCTCGCCTTTCTTTTTCTCAGCTTTGCTGTGCCGATCTGGATCATGTCTCGCTGTAGCGGCTGGAACGAAGGCTCCATGCAGGTCGCGACCTGTTCGCCGGATTGGGTCTGGCTCGCTGAAATGGCCAATAGCCTCTATGCCTTTGTTCTTGTGGCTTCTTTCATGGGCGGCATTCCGATCCTGATCTATTTGGTCATCGTTTTGATACTCGCATGGATCCTTGCCCGCGTGATCATCCGCAAGCCGACCCGCTGACTTTTCGCGATTTCGCGACCTCGTGATATAAGCTCCTTAGGTCAATGAGGGAGCATGTTATGGGTATCATCAAATGGGTCATTCGTCTGATCGCTTTACTGGCGGTGATCTTCGTCGGCGGGGCGTTTTTGTTGCCAAAGGAGACCTCTGTTGCACGCACGGTGACGATGAATGCAGCGCCCGAAGTGATCTTTCCCTATATCGCGAACTTGCGCGCCAATCAGTCTTGGTCGCCATGGCTCGACCGTGATCCTGACGTCCAACTTGCGTTCAATGACGTGCCCGAAGGCGTTGGCGCGGCGATGAGCTGGCAGTCCGAGCATCCGCAGGTCGGCTCTGGCAACATGATCATCATCGAAGCACAAGATCCCCGGCGTCTGGTCACTGCCTTGGATTTTGGCGAGATGGGCACGGCCACCGCATATTTTAGTCTGGTCGCCTCTGAGGGCGGCACCGCGGTCACTTGGGGTTTTACCTCGGACAATGGCAATAACCCGATGTTTCGCTGGATGGGCCTGATGATGGACGGCTGGGTAGGGCCTGACTATGAGCAGGGCCTTAACAATCTGAAAAAGCTGGTTGAGGGCGCTTAAGAGTCCGGAGTTTGATAGGGGCGAAAGCTGATCGATTTGATCACGGACGTGGCCTGTAGCGCAGGATCTGCCTGGCCCGCCCAATGTGCAATCGAAGGATCCACTGCCCAGATAATGGCATAGAGCCGCCCCGGGATGCGCGGGATATCAGCCTCTATGCCAAAGACTTTCCGGCCATTCACAAACCAATCTATCCCTTTGGGATGCCAGTCAAATTCGTAGGTGTGCAGGCAGGTGGCCGCGTCAAATCCCAGAGGGATATCGCGTTCACGCAATCGCCCATCCACGAACCAAGCAACATGCAGTTTTGTCGTGTCCTTGCCCAGAAACTCGATGTCGATCTCGTCGTGGCGCGTGCCGTAGTAAGGGCCGGTGTAGGTAAAGAAACCTGTGACGAGCCCGTCGCCTTTGGCGGGTTGGATTTGAACCGTGTACCGCCCGTAGTGCAGCGTCTCCAAGGTACGAATAGAACCGCCGGCGAAGCGGTTTAACCCCTGTGTATGTGGAGCAAGGCTCAGACGCAGGCCGTCGTCAATGTTGACGCGGGCGCGCCGCCAATCTGTGTCAAAACTGGGGTGACGAAAGTCATATTGCGCCATATGCCAGAATGACGGGCTGAACCGGCGAAAGCTCTCGTCAAAGCCGTCAACGGCTTGAGCATCGCTCGGCAAAGGGGTGGCGTGCTCAGGGCAGAGCACAGCATAGCGCGTTTCAACATCGCGGCCTCGTTGGGAATTGGCGTTAAGGTTTTGTTAACTATTTCCGGCGCGGCGAAGAAAGTTAACGAATTTCCGCAATCATGGTTAATGCCTTGCCATTGGTCCTGGCCCGTATCAGGGTCTCTCTATGATCCAAGAACTGACAATCCAAACGCATGGCGCTGGCCTATACGAAATCACACGCGACGTGGCGCGAACCTGCGTTGGTGCAGGCGATGGGCTGCTAACCCTGATGATCCGTCATACCTCGGCGAGCCTGCTTATTCAGGAAAACGCGGATCCCGAAGTGCAAACGGATCTACGGAACTACTTTCACCGCTTGGTGCCGCCGACCACGGATCCGTCGATGTCCTATCTGACACATACATATGAAGGCCCCGACGACATGCCCGCCCATATCAAGGCCGCCATGATGCCCGTAAGCCTGTCGATCCCCGTGCAAAATGGGCAGATGATGCTGGGGACTTGGCAGGGGATCTATGTGTTTGAGCACCGAAACGCGCCCCATACCCGCCGGATTGCGTCATACTTTAACGCATAGTTACGCTTTATCTGGGGGGTGAATTTCCCCTCTACCCAAAGTGAAGTATAGCCCCTATAGTACCTGTGGATAACTTGGGGAATGCCCCAATAGAATTGACAGAGTTGAAGGTTGGGGGACCACAATGCGCTGCCCATTTTGCGGAAATGTTGACACCCAGGTGAAGGATTCACGCCCGGCAGAGGATCATGTTTCGATCCGTCGGCGTCGGTTTTGTCCGTCCTGTGGGGGCCGGTTTACCACCTATGAACGCGTGCAGCTGCGCGATCTGGTGGTGGTGAAATCCAGCGGCCGTCGCGAAGATTTTGACCGCGACAAGCTGGAACGATCGATCCGCATCGCGTTGCAAAAACGCCCGCTGGAACCAGAACGCATTGATCAGATGATTTCCGGCATCGTGCGCCGTCTGGAGAGCATGGGTGAAACCGATATCCCGTCCAAGACCATCGGCGAGATCGTCATGGAGGCCCTCGCGCGCATCGACACGGTTGCCTATGTGCGCTTTGCCTCGGTCTATAAAAACTTCCAAGCGGCGGATGATTTCGACAAATTCGTCTCTGAGCTGCGGCCAGACGTAAAGCCCGAAGATTGATCCAAGACGACAAAAGGTACATGGCGCTCGCCCTCACGTTGGGGCGACGCGGGCAGGGGTTTTGCTGGCCTAACCCGGCCGTTGGATGCGTTATCGTCAAAGACGGGCGCATCGTCGGTCGCGGCACCACGGCCCCTGGAGGACGGCCGCATGCGGAACCTCAGGCCTTGGCGCAAGCGGGCGCGGCCGCTTTGGGGGCGACGGCCTATGTCACCCTAGAGCCTTGTTCTCATTATGGAAAAACGCCGCCCTGTGCTGAGGCTTTGATCAAAGCGGGCGTGGCGCGCGTGGTTGTGGCGCTCAAAGATAATGACCCACGGGTCTCTGGGCGCGGCCTTCAGATGCTCACAGATGCGGGCATTGAGGTGACCACAGGCGTCTTGGCCGAGCAGGCCGCTTGGGACCTAAAGGGCTTCTTTCTGAAAACCGACGAGGGGCGTCCTTTTGTAACGCTCAAACTCGCGATGACGCTCGACGGGCGGATCGCAACGGCGACCGGCGAAAGCAAATGGATCACAGGCCCCGAAGCACGGCGTCGCGTGCATGCGCAACGCGCCAACCACGATGCGATTTTGGTCGGAGGCGGCACAGCACGCGCGGACGATCCGTCGCTGACTGTCCGCGATATGGGGATCACGAATCAACCGGTGCGCGTGGTTGCGAGTCGTCGGCTTGACCTTTCCCCCGACAGCACCTTGGCGAGAACCGCGCGGGACGTGCCGGTGTGGCTATTGCATGGGCCGGATGTGCAGGCGGATGCGGCCAAGGCTTGGCAAAAAGCTGGTGCAAAACTAATCCCTTGCGATCTCAGAGGAGCGCAGCTCGATCCGGCCTCGCTATTGCGCACGCTAGGCGCTCAGGGTCTTACGCGGGTCTATTGCGAGGGCGGAGGCTCACTTGCGGCCTCGTTGTTGCAGGCGGGCCTTGTGGATCAACTCATTGTTTTCACCGCAGGTCTGGCCCTTGGGGCCGAGGGGCATCCTGGCATTGGCGCTTTGGGCGTGCAGGCCATGTCTGAAGCCCCGCGTCTCCAGCTTGTGGCGCAGGATCGCGTCGGTCAGGATATCATGAGTGTGTGGCGTCGTCCTTAACGCCAGAGGTGCAGATAGCTGGCAAAAACACCCTGTGCCTTAGACAGTAAACGGTTGAGGCGACCAGGGCGTGCGATTGCGCCTGATCGCAACAAATGCACCGCATGTTCCACAGAACACGGCTGTCCCGAACGCGCATCAAAATACCGCGGGTAGTCAATGAGACAGGCGTGCACGAGCCCCGCGAGATTTGGCCGTGCTTGGCGACGGGCCGGCACCTCTCCGAGGTCTGTGGTCAGCCCCCAGCCCGCATAAAACGGCGCGCCATAAGTGGTGATGGCAACGCCGCGCAACAGCGCTTCGAATCCGGTGAGCGAGGTCATCGTGTGCACCTCCTGAACCTTAGTTAAGAGTGCTGAGATCTCCGCACCCGTGACCACCAGATCGGCGATGTCTTGGGCGTCAGGCACCGCTCCTTGGCGCAACCCTGCGACCACATCGGGATGCTCTTTGTAGATGATCACGGCATCGGGATTGGCGGCGCGGACAGCGACAAGGAGGTCTCTGTTAGTGCGAATATCCTGGGTGCCCAGCTGGATCGAAGCATCGTCTTCGACCTGACCGGGGATAAGAATGCGGTGGCCTTCGGGCAGGGCAGGAAGGCCACCACCCAGATTATATTTGCTGAGCTGAGCCAATGTGATGGCATCGACCAATCGTTCCGCCCGTTCGGTCTGCGCAGGCGAGAGGCGCGCGCGTTTGGTGATCAATGTTTCTAGGTCAGAGGGGCGAGAGGGGTCAAAATAGATGCCGCTGTGATCCAGTATCAACGAAAGCGGCGGCACCAATTCCGCGCCAAGCCCGCGGGACCTGAGGAAGCCGTCCTCGACTCGGGTGGCCTCCTGATCGCTGGCGCCCCAGACCATCGCGGGGCGCTCTGGTTTGGCTTTGCCAAAACCCATTCGCTTTGTGCCACCGAAAAACTTCTGAAAATGCGCGCGTTTCCAGAGTCTTATGTTGTCGCCTGTCCAGCCTAGATGGTCTTCGCGCCACGCCCGTGCTTGCGCTTCCAGCGCGCCGATCACGTCTTCGATCTCGCAAAGCTGGTCTCGCAATGGATTGTACCATGTCGGGTAAAGCATCATCGCGGCGGCAAAAAGTTGGGCTTTGGTCAAAACCCGCTGCCGCCGCGCAGGCGCGTTCTGATCTGTGGTCAGCCCCCAACCTGCATAAAACGGCTGTCCAAAGACGCGCGGTTTGTGGCCTGCGTAGATCGCTTCAAACCCCATTTGCGAAGACATCGTATAGACGCCAACGGCACCTTCAAACAGTACCCAGGGCGAAATCGGTTGATCCCAGAGTTTGACCCGTTCGTTCACATCCTTTTGGCCGAAATACCCCTCGCGAAACCCTTGCTGGGTCTCTGGATGGGTTTTGATCAGTACAGGCACGCCGGGATGTTCCTCTTGCGCCATCACCAGCATTTCTTGAAAGTCGGCAACCGTTGCGCCAGAGGCGCGCACGGCTGCGTCGTCGCGGGTCTGGTCGATCACAAGGACATAACCCGGTGAAGGGGCAGGTGCGTCGGGCAGAAAGGCGTTGTATTTGCTGAGATGCGCGTCCTGAATTCGCTCGATCGCGGCGCGGGCACGGGTCAAAAGCGCTGCGTCATCCAGCGGATGCGTGGCCAAAAGCGTTTCCAGATCGCTGGGCGTGCGCCCGTCAAAGTGAGCGCCCGAGTGATCGATAAGGATCCCCATCGGAGGCTCTCCGGTGCGGCCCGGGTGAAGAGAGCGCAAAAAGGCGTCTTCGACGCGCAAAAGAGGGACGTCATAGCGCGCAGCCATGGCTTCACCTCGCGGCGCGATGGGGCTTTGCCCCCATACGCCCACCAGATCCCCTTCGCTGGGCCGCCCTAATGCAATGGGATAGCCCGCCAATCGCATGATCCGCCGAAGCCGCCGTTGCCACAGAAAGCCTCCGTTATAGACAAAAACACGCCGAGGATTTTGGTCCTCGGCGTGTGGGTTTTCATTATGGGGCGTGATCACCCTTAGCCGCCTGTCAAAGACGTCAGACCGCTGATCTGGCCTGCAGATCCGGTAAGGGCAGAGATCGTCTTATCCCACTGGGTGAACGGCGCTTCGGTCACATAGAGCGTGTCATCGTCGCGAATGACAAAATCACGCGCGTGGAACATGCCATTGGGCTGCGTCAGATCAAGCACATAGACCAGACGCTGTGCGCCGATTAGATCGTCGCGGCCCATCACGACATTCGCGATCTCTGCAGGTTCGTTGCGGAAGACAAAAACGCCGGTTGGGTCAGCTGCACGGGTGTTCAGGCCTCCGACTTGGGCAATTGCCTCAATCGCCGAAATGGCTTGGTTGTCAAAGGTCATACGCGTCTGCGTGCCAGTTGCGCCAAGGGCGGTAAAGGCGCGGGTGTCGGCCTCGACCAGAATGCGGTCGCCGCCACGTAGCGCGATGTCCAGATGCGGATTGTCATAGAGGTCCTGGAACCAGATTTTGCCGGTTTCCTTGCCGCGAGTGATCGTGACCTGTGCCACTTCGGGGCGCACGGTGACACCGCCAGCTTGGGCAAGCATCGCGGATAGGGTTCGGGTGGGGCGTTGGATTGGATAGACGCCTTGGCCCGCGATCGCACCCACAATAGATACGGTAGAGCCATCGCCAGCGACGCGGCGCACTTCGACCTGTGGATCAGGCGTCTGATCTTCGAGCTTGCCGCGGATAATGCGGCGCACGGCCTCTGGTGTGTTGCCTGCGGCACGGATGCGGCCGGCGTAGGGCACAAAGATATGGCCAGAGCCATCGACCTGTACCTGTTCAAGAACGGCCGCAACCTGACCTTCTGGGCCAAGCAAAGGCTTGTCGACGTTTTCCCAAATGGTCAGAGACAGCGTGTCGCCCGGGCTGATAATGTCAGATCCCAAGATGCCTGCATTTTTGAATTTATTCGAGAACCCCAGCGCCATATCCACGGCGGTGGCGCGGGTTACGAGGTCGTTGACGGACACTACAAAAGCGTCGCCCTGTTGTTGAACGGACCCTGAATAAATCTCGCGTTTGTTCGGGCCAGAGCGGGGCAAGCCGCACGACGTTACAACGGCCAAAGCCGCCACCACGGCGACATACTTCGCCCAACGGGAGGAATGGGTTTTCACTGCTCGGTCTCCTCGACCTATTTTATTCTGCCTCAATTATTAACGCTAAATTACCAGATTACTGGGATAAAATCCAGCGCTAGACCTTGTGTCTTTTAGCTGATCGCACGCAACTGTTGCCTCGGCGCGGCGCGTCCGGACTGAAGTGCGGCGTAGGGATCTTCCTCTGCGAGCATCATGTCGACGACCTGCCGCAAGAGTTGTTGGCGGCCGCGATGCGCGTAAAATCCGCCTGCGATCTGGCTGGTTTCCAGAAGGAACCGGCGATAGTCGCGATAGGCGGCCATGTCCGGGCGTGTGGCTCCCGAAAAGAAGTTTCTCAGGCTCAGATTGCTGATGAATTCTGGTTGGTCATAGACCGCCTTGCCAAAGATCTTGACCGGAATGCCACGCCAGAGCGCCTGTTGCCCGGCGGTGGAATTCACTGTGACGACGCTGCGGGTTTCATTGAGCAACTGCGCCAGCTTGCCGCCGCGTACGAAATGGACGCGATCCGCGACGCCGTACTTGCGGGCGAATTCCATCGTCAGGCTGCGCACCTTCACGCGGCCGTCCTCTAGCGGATGGGCTTTGAACACCAAATGGTGATGCTTTGGCGCGCCAAGAGCAAAGTTTTCAACCACCAGTTCAATGAATTCACTCATGGTGGAAAACGGTGAGTGTTCCTGAAAGCTGGTGTCATGTTCCAGCTGCAAAAGGCACAGATGATAGGGGAAGCCGCCGTGGCGGATCCGCCAAGTGGCAATCCGACGTTGAATCGCGTGGCGGGGCATTTTCAACAGCCGCAGGCAATGCAGAGCGAATTCTTGACGCACGTTCAATGCGCGATGCGGTTGAAACGCGGGGTATTTGCCATTCGCGAACATGACGAACCAATGATAGAGCGCGCCGTAAAAGATATGCTCGCGCATGTCGCCCCAATGCGCCGGAGGCATGGGGGATTCCATATCTGCGCCCGCCAAAGCCTCTTGCATCTGGGCAATGGTAATATCCATTAGGCGCGAATTGCCGTTCGAGCCATCGCGCTCATAGGTGACCCAGAAGGGCCGCAAATAGCCCTCTTCGAAAATATGAACTGTCAGGCCGCGCCCTTTGGCGATGCGAATAGCTTCGGCATGGACACCGCGTGTATCGCCGTAGAGCACGACATCCGTGATGTCCTTGTCGTCCAGAATTCCCGTAAATTCCGCAGGCCAATCGAGCAGATCGCCACGATAGGGAATATAGCGCGACATATTTGACCAAAACGCCTGATCGCCCGCATTAAAGCCAACCCGCCAAACATCCGCGCCCGATTTCGCCACCATATCCGCAA
>JABSOU010000095.1 GCA_013215215.1 Cognatishimia sp.
ACGGCGAGATCATCCTATCAGAAGCGTCGATCGCTGCGGCAACAGCTTTGGTACCGGAAAAGCTGAAACGCGATATTCAGTTCGCCCATGCCAATGTGAAACGTTTCGCCGAGGCTCAGCTCGGCACTGTAAACGACTTCGAGGTCGAGGTCGTTCCGGGCCTCGTCGCAGGTCAAAAGGCGATCCCAGTCACGGCAGCGGGATGCTATGTGCCCGGTGGCCGCTATAGCCACATCGCCAGTGCTATCATGACCGTGACGACCGCGAAGGTTGCCGGATGTAAGAACATCGTGGCCTGCTCTCCTCCGCGTCCCGATGTGGGCATCAACCCAGCGATCATCTATGCCGCTCATGTTTGCGGCGCAGACAAGATCCTCGCTATGGGAGGTGTGCAGGGCGTCGCGGCCATGACCTTCGGTCTCTTTGGATTGCCCAAGGCAAATATCCTCGTCGGCCCCGGCAACCAATTCGTGGCAGAGGCCAAGCGGATGCTTTTTGGCCGCGTCGGTATCGACATGATTGCAGGCCCGACGGACAGCCTGATCCTTGCTGACAGCAAAGCCGATCCGGCGGTTGTCGCAGCTGACCTCGTGGGACAGGCTGAGCATGGCTACAATTCTCCGGTTTGGCTGGTCACAGACAGCCGCGCTTTGGCCGAAGAGGTCATGACGCTGGTGCCCGAACTGATCGACGATCTGCCAGAGGTCAACCGCGACAACGCCACCGCCGCGTGGCGCGACTACGCCGAAGTCATTGTCTGCGCGGATCGCGAAGAAATGGCAGCCACCTCTGATGACTACGCGCCTGAACACCTGACCGTGCAGGCCGAGGATCTGGATTGGTGGCTTGACCGGCTCAGCTGCTATGGCTCACTCTTCCTTGGTGAAGAAACCACGGTTGCGTTCGGAGACAAGGCTTCGGGCACGAACCACGTCCTGCCGACCTCGGGCGCAGCCAGCTATACGGGAGGGCTCAGCGTTCACAAGTACATGAAGATCGTCACATGGCAGCGCGCCACCAAGGAAGGGGCGCGTCCGGTGGCCGAGGCGACGGCACGCATTGCCCGCCTTGAGGGGATGGAAGGTCACGCCCGCACCGCGGACATTCGACTGAAGAAATACTTCCCCGACGAAGTCTTCGACCTGACCGCTGAAGTATAAAATGAAAGCAGACGACAGTATATTTTCGGTGCGCGGGCGTGTGGCCTGCGTCACCGGGGCGAGTTCCGGTTTGGGCCAGCGCGCGGCAACTGTGTTGGCGGGGGCCGGTGCGAAAGTTGTCGGCGTTGCACGCCGCGCCGAGGCACTTGAGCAATGGTGCTGGGAAACCCAAGGCGATTGCGCCTCTGTGGCGGGTGATGTCGCATATCGCGACGGTCTGGATGATCTCGTGGGTCGGATTTCCGCCCCCTTCGGTGCGCCTGATATCGTGATCCACGCTGCGGGTTTGAACACACGCCAACCTGCCGATGAGGTCACCGCCGAAGGCTGGGACGCCACCATCGCAATCAATCTGTCGGCGCCTTTCTTTCTTAGCCAGAAATTGGTTCCAGCCATGCGCGAAAAGGGCTGGGGCCGCATTGTCAACTTTGCGTCTCTCCAGTCCTTCCGTGCGTTTCCCGGTGGAATCGCTTACGGCGCGACCAAGGGGGGTGTCGCGCAGTTGACCCGGGCAATGGCAGAGGCTTGGTCCAAAGTGGGTGTGACCGCCAATGCCATTGCTCCGGGCTTTTTCCACACAGAGCTGACGGCAGCGGTCTTTGACGACCCCGAACGCGCGGCCCGCAACGCCGCTCAGACCTGTATCGGCCGCAACGGCGAAGACACAGACCTTGACGGGCCGCTGTTATTTTTGTGCTCTGACGCGTCCCGTTATGTGACGGGGCAAGTGATGATGCTGGATGGGGGGTTCACAGCGAAATGAAAGCTCTTGTTTACACTGGTCCTGAACAACTGGAGTTTCAGGATTTCGCAGACCCTACGCCAGCGGATGGTGAGGTCATCGTCAATGTCGAAAGCGTTGGCATTTGCGGATCCGACATGCATGCGTTTCTGGGTCATGATGAACGTCGACCCGCGCCGCTGATCTTGGGCCATGAGGTTGCAGGCGCCATGATGAAATGGGGCACACATGAAACCCGCGTGACGGTGAACCCGCTTGTGTCTTGCGGCGAATGTCGTGCTTGCAAGGCAGGGCAAGACAACCTCTGCCCCAATCGTCAGATAATTTCGATGCCGCCACGTGAAGGTGGATTTGCTGAGCAGATCACCATGCCGACTGGCAATCTGGTGGAAGTCCCTGATCATGTGAGCGCGGATCAAGCCGCCCTGGCAGAACCGATTGCGTGCGGCTGGCACGCCGCCCGCATCGCGCGGACCCATCCGGCAGGCGCTGGCATGGACGTTCAAGCCTTGGTCATTGGCGGAGGTGCCATTGGCCTTGGAGCCGCGCTGAGCCTTAAGGCCCAAGGCGTGTCCGACGTGGTGATGATCGAACCCAACGATTTGCGACGTCGGTATTTGATTGATCACTGCGGGCAAACGGTCATTACCGAAGACGATCTTTTTGAGGATCATCAATTCGATGTGGTCGTCGACGGCGTCGGCTATGCACCCACCCGCGCATTGGCTTCGGCCAAGGTGAGACCCGGCGGCGTGATCGTCCACATTGGATTGGGCAGCGCCGAAGGTGGCCTTGATATCCGTCGGGCAACCTTGCAGGAAATCACCTTTGTCGGGACCTACACCTATACGGCACAAGACTTCCGCGATTGTGCGCAAGCGATGTTTGACGGCAAACTCGGCGCGTTGGATTGGGTGGAAACACGGCCCCTATCAGAAGGCGCACAGGCCTTTGCGGACATTCGCGCGGGAACGGTTGCCGCCCCAAAGATCATTTTGAAACCTTAGGCTATTTAAGATCAACAAAATAGGACGTCGCTCCGGTCAAATACCGGCTGGTGCGCAGCTCCACGACGCGGTCTTGCAGGTCCCGTGCTTGCCTGCGCGCAACGATCACGGGCGTGCCTTTGGATTGATCCAATGCCTCTGCCAAATCATCCGACAATACCTCGGCCACCAGATGTTCTTGTGCTGAAATAATGATGCAGGAATAAGCGTGCTGAAACAGAACATAGAGCGCGTTCGGCAGGTCACCGCGATCCTTAAGGCCCGGGAAAAGATTGGCCGGAACGACACTGCGCTCATGACACAAAGGCGTGCCTTTGAGTGATCTTAAACGATTGATTTCATATACTTTATCCGGCGCGCTATAAAGCGCAGCCTTCTCATCCTTAAGGGCATTGCGCAGAACGATGGACTCTTGTTTCAACTCCGGCGCAACCTGTTGCCCGTCCTGATCCCGCAACCGAAAGAAATGGAACAGTGAATTCTCCGGTGTCCGCAGTGTCACAAAGGTGCCTTTGCCCTGACGGCGTTGCACGATGCCCTTCTGTTCAAGTTCGATAAAGGCCTTGCGCGCGGTGCCCTGACTGACCTCAAGTTCACCTGCCAGATCAAACTCGCTGGGCAGCATAGAGCCGGGCACATAGCTGCCATCTACGATACGCTGCACGACCGTATTGAAGACCTTCATATAAAGCGGTTCTGACACCCTGCCCTCCGTTTTCCGCCTGCTATCACACCCAAGCCAAGTCTCGCAATAATGTAGATTGACTCTTATATAAGAGTAAATATACATTTTGCCCAAGCTGTTTTAGTAAGAATCGGAGTACCCCATGGCTGAAATCCCGCATCTTTTGGTTCACGAGCACGACGACAACGTCGGCGTTGTCGTGGTTGAAGGCCTGACCGCAGGCACGGATATGCTGGTCTGTGTGACCCACGACAATTCCACCTTCCGCCTCACCTCGGGCATGGATGTGCCGATTGGGCACAAGATCGCTCTGAAGGATTTCAAAGAGGGCGACACCGCGATCAAATACGGCGAAGACATCGGCAAAATCATCGCCGACATCGCCAAGGGCGACCACGTCCACACCCACAACTGCAAAACCAAACGCTGGTAAGGAGAGACGTCATGGCTTCTAAATTTTCAAACCTGACCGTCAAAGGCTACCGTCGTGAAAACGGCCGTGTGGGCGTGCGCAACCACGTGGTGATCTTGCCGGTGGACGACATTTCAAACGCGGCTTGTGAAGCGGTTGCGAACAACGTCAAAGGTACTATGGCCCTGCCCCACGCCTATGGTCGTCTGCAGTTTGGCGAAGACCTCGAATTGCATTTCCGCACCATGATCGGCACCGGCGCGAACCCAAATGTGGCCGCCGTTGTGGTCATCGGCATCGAGCCAGGCTGGACCAAGCGCATCGCGGACGGTATCCGCGCGACCGGCAAGCCTGTTTCGGAGTTTTCCATCGAACAGAAGGGTGATTTTGAGACCATCCGCGCCGCAAGCTGGGCCGCGAAGGAATACGTTCACTGGGCGACCGAGCTGCAACGTGAGGAATGCTCGATTTCCGAACTCTGGGTCTCGACCAAATGCGGCGAGAGCGACACGACCACGGGTCTCGGCTCCTGCCCGACGGTGGGCAACATGTATGACAAGCTGCTGCCAGAAGGCATCTACGGTTTCTTTGGCGAGACCTCTGAAATCACAGGTGCCGAGCACATCTGTCAGAAACGCGCGATCAACGAAGAGGTTGGCGAGCGTTGGTACAAGATGTGGAAAGCCTATCAGGACGACGTGATTTTCGCCCACCAAACCGATGACCTGTCTGACAGTCAGCCGACCAAGGGCAACATCGAGGGCGGCTTGACCACCATCGAAGAGAAAGCTCTGGGCAACCTGGAGAAAATCGGCCGGACGTCGCAGTATATCGACATTCTGGAACCAGCCGAAATGCCGGCGTCTGGCAATGGTCTCTACTTCATGGACAGCTCGTCTGCAGCGGCGGAATGTGTGACCCTGATGGCCGCGGGTGGTGCCGTGATCCACACCTTCCCAACCGGGCAAGGCAATGTGGTCGGCAACCCGATCGTGCCAGTGATCAAGATCACCGCGAACCCGCGCACCGTCCGCACCATGAGCGAGCACGTCGACGTGGATGTCTCGGGCATCCTGCGCCGCGAGATGACCATCGATGAAGCGGGTGATGAGCTCATCGAAATGATCTGCCGCACCGCGAATGGCCGCAACACTGCGGCAGAGGCTCTGGGTCACCGCGAGTTCTCGATGACCAAGCTATATCGCTCGGCATAAACCAAACTGGCGGCCCTTGCCAAAAGGGCCGCCGAACTGCCTAATCCCCCCATGAGTGACGTTGAAACAATCAGCCTTTCTGAGGCCAGATCCTTGATGACCCGCGCCTTTCTCGCTGCGGGCGCGCCAGAGGCGACAGCCGCATCAGTCGCCGCAGCGCTTGTGCAGGCCGAGGCTGAAGGGCAAGTCGGTCATGGGTTTTCCCGGCTCTCGGATTACGTGGCGCAGGCCAAGAGCGGCAAGGTAGATGCGCGTGCGGTTCCGCAGCTCTCTAAACCGTCCACAACGGCCATCCACGTCGATGCGCGCAATGGCTTTGCGTATCCGGCCCTCGATCTCGCGTCGGAGACCTTGATTGAAACAGCGCAAACCCACGGCAGCGCCTTTGCCACCATTGCAAACTCTCACCACTGCGGCGCGCTTTCTGTTCAGGTCGACCGCATCGCACAGGCCGGTTTGGTTGGCATCATGATGGCCAACACGCCCAAAGCCATCGCGCCCTGGGGCGCGAAAGACGCCATGTTTGGTACGAACCCTATTGCGTTTGCGGTGCCACGCGCGGATGAGCCGGCGATGGTGATAGACCTGTCCCTGTCCGTCGTTGCCCGTGGCAAAGTCATGCACGCCAAGAAGTCGGGCAAAGCAATTCCCGAGGCATGGGCTTTTGATGCGGAAGGTAATCCCACGACCGACCCAGAAGCCGCTTTGGCCGGGACAATGGCCCCCATCGGTGGCGCAAAGGGGACCGCTTTAGCCCTGATGGTAGAGATCCTCGCAGCCTCGATGACCGGCGCAAATCGCAGCACGGAAATGTCGTCTTTCTTTACCGCCGACGGCCCGCCGACAGGCGCAGGGCAATTGCTGATGGCGCTCAAACCGCATGACTCAGCAGGGTTTTCCGCAAGGTTAGAGCCACTATTGAGCGACATTGCGGGGCTTGAGGGTGCACGTCTTCCCGGCACACGGCGCATCGCGTCTTTGGAAGGCGCGCAGGAAATCGGGTTGAGTGTTCCCAAGGCCTACTTGGATCTGGCGCGGGAATTGGCGGATTAGGCTTCAGACCACATCTCAGAAATCTCTGCATGCGCTGTCTCGACAATCTCAGGGAAGGCCACGTCGGATCGCCTGAGCAGAAACACCTTGCGACGCTCTGTCAGCCCGTCGATGTCGCGGAAAACCAAACCTTCCCCGCCCAAAGGCACCACCGAAGGCGGCAGGACTGACACCCAATCCCCTTCGCGGAGCATCGCAAGCAGGGACTGTAGATTGCGCACGGTCAGACCCACGTTACTCAATTGCGTGCGAAACTTGGGCAGCTGAATCTGGTCGCACAGCTCGTTTCGAATGAACTCGGCTGCAAACACGTCAGGCAACATAAGGGGGCCCGATTTCCGCGCCAATGGGTGCGCCTCGGACAAGACAAGGCCGAAGGCATCGCTGAACAGCTCAACCGCGGTCACGCCTTTGATCGGCTGTGTTGCCGAGGCAATGCCAAGGTCCNCCCATCCGCTGCTAAGCGCCTCGATGACTTGCGGCGTGTCAGTGTCGCGTAACTCCAGTTTAATGCCCGGATACGCGCGCGAAAGCGCCCGCACTAGTTTGGGAAATACCAGAGCGGCCAAAGACGGCACCGCGGCCACTTTCAAAACCCCTTGCGGTGCCTGCGCCAAAAGGTCGATTGACTGAACTGTCGTGTCAAAACTGCGCACCTGAGACTGGCTGAGATGCAAGACCTGCTGCCCGAGGAGGGTCAGGCGATTTTTGCGGTCGCTTTCAAACAAGGGGCGACCAAGATGCTCCTCAAGCGCCTTTAGGGTCATGGACACAGCGGATTGAGTCCGCCCGAGTTGTGCCGCGGCATCCGAGAGGTTTCCCGCCTCGGCCACGGCGCAAAAGGCGCGCAGCATCTCTAGTTTGATAGTCATTTCAGTTTTCCTGAAATTTACTTCAACTGTTTGAATTTGACTGATGCAGAAAGGAAAGTCCACTCTGGCGCAAACTTCCAAAAGATTGAGAGCACACGTGACTCACAAAAACCTCATCGCCGGTAACTGGCTGGATGGCGAAACAAGCATCGAAAACCGCAACCCTTCGGATGTGACGGACCTAATCGGCCGCTATGCGCAGGCCTCATCGGAGCAACTCGAGGTGACGCTCGATCAAGCGCGTCAGGCCCAGCGAGAATGGGCGGCCTATGGGTTGGAACGCAAGCAGGCTGTGCTGAACGCAATCGGCACTGAAATGATGGCGCGGGCCGAGGAACTTGGCCGTCTGCTCAGTCGTGAAGAGGGTAAGCCGCTGGCTGAGGGCAAAGGCGAGGTTTACCGCGCGGGGCAGTTCTTTACCTATTATGCGGCCGAATGCCTGCGCCAGATCGGTGAGAACGCGGATTCTGTGCGCGATGGGATCGAGATCGACGTGCGCCGCGAGCCCGTCGGCACGGTCGCCATCATCAGCCCTTGGAATTTCCCGACCGCCACGGCCTCTTGGAAAATCGCTCCGGCGCTCTGCTACGGCAATGCCGTGGTCTGGAAGCCGGCCAATGTGACACCTGCCTCAGCAGTCGCACTCACGGAGATCATCGCCAAACAGGAAATCCCGAAAGGCCTATTTAGCCTTGTGATGGGGGCGGGTGGCACGATTGGTCAGGCGTTGGTGGAAAGCCCCAAAGTTGATGCGATTTCTTTCACCGGGTCTGTTCCCGTGGGCAAAGGGATCGCGACAGCGGCGATCCAGAACCTGACCAAAGTGCAGATGGAAATGGGGTCAAAGAACGCTTTGGCCGTCATGGATGACGCGGACTTGGATCTGGCGGTGTCGCTCGCTTTGGGTGGCGCTTTTAGCGGTACCGGGCAGAAATGCACGGCCTCGTCGCGGCTGGTGGTACATGCGGGTGTACATGACGCCTTTGTCGAGAAACTGATCGCAGGCGCGCAGGCGATGAAAGTCGGCCATGCGCTCGAGGACGGCACGCAGATCGGCCCCGTTGTCAGCCAGCAGCAGCTCGATGAAAACCTTGCCTATGTAGAGCTTGGCAAATCGGAAGGCGCTGAATTGGCCTGTGGCGGGGCGCGGCTCGAGATGCCGCATGACGGGTTCTATATGTCTCCGGGCGTATTTCTGGGCACCAATAACCAGATGCGCATCAATCGCGAGGAAATGTTCGCGCCACTGACCTCGGTGATCAAAGTCGACAGCTATGACGAAGCTCTGGCGGTGGTGAATGATACGAACTTTGGCCTGACCTCTGGCATCGTCACGCAAAGCCTCGCCCGCGCCACACATTACCGTCGAAACGCGCGCACAGGTGTTGTCACGGTGAACCTGCCGACCGCAGGCACCGACTACCATGTGCCATTTGGCGGACGCGGCGACAGCTCTTATGGGCCGCGCGAGCAGGGCAAAGCTGCGGCTGAATTCTATACGACGGTCAAGACGGCCTATATCTCGGCTGGGGATCCTAGTTGATGCTTATCGATGGTCTCCAATATGCCAATTGGTCGGAAAAGATATTTCGCCAGATGCGCGAAGGGGGCGTTGATGCGGTGCATGTCACCATCGCCTACCACGAGACATTCCGCGAAACGGTTCTGAATTTTGAAAAATGGAACCGCTGGTTTGAGCAATACCCGGATCTGATCATGAAGGGCCAATGGGCCAGCGACATCGACCGCGCGCGGGAAACTGGTCGCACTGCGGTGTTTTTCGGGTTTCAGAACCCCTCCCCGATTGAGGACGACATTGGACTTGTCGAAATCCTCCACACATTGGGCGCGCGGTTCATGCAGTTGACCTACAACAACCAGTCGCTGCTTGCGACCGGCTGCTATGAGGCCGAGGACACGGGCATCACACGCATGGGCAAGCAGGTCATCAAGGAAATGAACCGCGTCGGACTGGTCATCGACATGAGCCATTCTGCGGATCGCTCCACGATTGAGGCCGCAGATATCTCGGAACGCCCTATTGCCATCACCCACGCCAATCCGCACGCGTGGCACCCGGCCCTTCGCAACAAACGCGATGATGTGATCCGCGCGGTCACCGAGAATGGCGGTATGATTGGCTTTTCCGTCTATCCGCACCATCTCAAGGGGAAGACGGACTGCACGCTTGAGGACTTCTGCGAGATGATTGCGCGTACGGCCGACAGGTTCGGCGTAGAGCATTTGGGGATCGGCACCGACCTGTGTCAGGATCAACCGGATTCGGTTGTGGAGTGGATGCGCGTGGGGCGTTGGAGCAAAGAGATCGACTATGGCGAAGGCTCGGCCGCGGCGCCGGGCTTCCCAGANATGCCGAGCTGGTTTCAGAACAATCGCGACTTTGGCAACATCGCCGACGGTTTGCGCGCTACTGGCATGAACCCTGACGAAGTGGCAGGGATCATGGGTGCAAATTGGTATCGCTTCTTTGCTGAAAACTTCGGACCGCAGGGATGATTGAACGACGCCCCGCCAGTCAGGTCATGCGCCTTAAGCGGCTGGGGTCTTTGCACCAATGCCGGCTAAGTTTCATGCGCCAACTGACGCGGCGCATGGCCTCTGAAAACTGGCGGTTTGAACGAGTTGCTTTCGAGATCAATGACGCGGGCGTGGGGCATGCGGTCTATCGCACCACTGGCCCTGAAAGGTCCTATTCGCTGGTGGCCTTTGCCCATGACCTACCCGATGACTTACGCAGCGATCGGGTGATCGCGACCGCCTGGGACACCACATTCGCGCTGTTTGACGGCACGCCCAGCGCCGAGGATATCTCTCGGCTTGCCGACAACGTGCCCTTGCAAGAAGCGGGGCGTATCTCGGAAAGCGAACTGACCCTGTCGCGGGCCAACCGCTCGGTGCGGCTTTGGACGCATGTGGTGGAGGCTCTGGCGCGAGGCAACCAACCGGATCCAGACCAGATTGAAGCCGTTGGGTATCTGATGCGTACCACGGCTGTTTATGGGTCCGGGAAGTTTGGCGCGGCGGATCGCGAGACCTATGCCGAGCGTGCGGAATTGCATGCGCCGTTTCAGGCAGAACTTTTGACCGTTTACCTGATCCGCTGGTTTGTGCGGGATTTGGTCGAGCAAATGGCGCAGGTCGTAGGTGGGCCTGCTGCGGTATCCTTGGACAACACAATCGCGCAACAGCTTGGCATAGGGAACTCCACTGGCCTCGGCATGGCGCCCTTCCTGATCAATCATCCGGTGCTGCTCAACAACTGGATTATGGCCCGCGAAGAGGCGATTGCGCGCGCGCGTCGGGTCGAAAAAGTCTCAGCAGCAGAGATCGCAACGTTCAAAAACCTGTTTCAGAGATCGCAAATTTCTGTGGCGCGTTGGCGATCTGAGCATCCGCTCCAAATCGACAAACTGGCAGAACTAAACAGTGATTTGACCAAGTTAGAGACGTATTTATCGGGTGATTCACTTTCAGACCCTTCTCCTTGGGACGCGCTTTATCGTTGGAGCGAGCAGCAGCTAAGCGACGAAGGGCAAGAGCTTGTCGCGTCTCTGATGCTAGAGCCCTACCCCGAGGACACCGACGGGCTGGGCCACTGCATGTCAGACGCGCGCGACAACGCCCATGCGCTCGACGGAAGCCAATCAGTTTCCGACACCAAACGCCAACTTGAGACCGCCTTTGGCTGGGCCCGCGATGTCGATTGGAACGTTCGGGAAAACTGCGCACGGGCTTGGTATGTTTCCGAGGAAAAACTAGAGCCTCGGCTTGGAGAACGGTTTCAGGAACCGATTGCGTACTATGAGCAACCTTTGGCACCGGCGCGCGATGCTGCGGCGGCGCTCAAGGATTTGGAGGGATGGGACACCGAGGCTCCCATCGCAGATTTCCTCGATCAACACCCAGAACACCGACACACGATCCGCCGCGCGCAGGTCGTGGATTTCGCCCCCTATAGCGAGATCCAGGACAACACGATCTCGTCGGAAGTCATGCCAATTGATATGCTGCGGGCGAAGCTGTCGTTCTTTGGAGCGACACATTTTGATCCGAGATCTGACCGTTGGGTTCGAATCTGCATGTACGCAGGCGCGCCGTATCCTGATCAATTGACGCCCGAGACATCTGACCTTTGGGTCTACCCCGAGTCTGCATCATGAGTTTTTCGCTGAACGAAATCGACGCGCAGGCCAAGAAGGCCGCACGGGGGGCGGGGTATTCCTGGGGACTGGCGGAAGAGGCCGGCAAGGCCACGGTTTGGCTCTGTCCGCGAGGCTTTGATGGCGTGGCAGAACTGGCAGCTTTGCTTAAGCAAGCGCCAGCGGAGGCTAATTGCGCGTTGACGCAAGGCACGCGTCTGTCTGACCGCGCCTTACTCGCGCGTCCAGACAAACGCGTGCTGCACCGCATATCGCAACCGATTTTGCTTTTGCCATTTTTGGGACTGATCGCAGAACGCACCCGAACCGGCATTTCGATGTCTTGGGACGGTGGATCAGCCAAGACCGATGGGCAATCGCTTGCTTTCAAAGGCAGCCCACCCAACAGCACCCATGATCTGACCATCACAGACCATGTGCTCCCCATCAAAGCCCAAACAAAACTGACCCGCGCGACGCCCGATGACCGCGCTTGGGCAACGCTCGCAAGTTTTGCCCATCGCACCTACGCCCCTGCCACCGAAGAAAGCCGCCGCCTCGGGGCGGGGGACTCACAATAAGACGCCACATAGATCGAGGTTCTCATGATCGAAACAAAAACGCTCACCCTTGCAGAGATCGAAGATATCTCGTTCCGCGCCCTCACCGCTGCGGACACGTCTGAAGCCAATGCAAGACCTTTGGCAGTTGCGACGGCGGCGACTGAAGCCGACGGCGTTGCCAGCCATGGCCTCGCTTATATCCCGATCTATTGCGAACACGTCACCTGCGGCAAAGTCGATGGGCAAGCCGCGCCTATCGTGACCACGCCACGTCCCGGCGTGGTGGCTGTTGATGCGGCCACAGGCTTTGCCCATGCCGCCATTGATGCCGGGTTCGACGCCCTTATCCCGATGGCGAAATCTCAAGGCATCGCGGCCCTTGCGATCCACAATAGCTATAATTGTGGCGTGCTCGGCTATCACACCTATCGCTTGGCTCAGGCGGGTCTCTTGGGCATTGGGTTCACCAACGCGCCCGCGTCGATTGCGCCGTCCGGTGGGGCAACACCGGTCGTCGGCACAAACCCCTTCTCAATTGCTGCGCCGGGCGAATACGGCCCCTCTGTTCTGATCGATCAAAGCGCCAGCACCATCGCGAAATCAGAAGTGATGAAACACGCGCGCGAAGGCAAACCTATTCCCGTCGGCTGGGCGCTGGACGCCGATGGCAACCCCACAACCGATCCCAACGTCGGCCTCAAAGGATCCATGGCCCCATCCGGAGGCTACAAAGGCGTCGGCGTCGCGCTTTTAACAGAGATCATGGCGGCAGCCATGACCGGGGCGACCCTTGGCATCGACGCCTCGCCGTTTTCGGGCATTGTAGGAGGCCCACCGAAAACCGGTCAGTTCTTTATGGCCATTGATCCGGCCGCAACCTCGGGCGGTGCCTTTGCCCAGCGCATGGAAGACCTAGTCCAGGCCGTCAGCGTCCAAGAGGGCGCGCATCTGCCCGGCGACGGCCGTGGTGCCGCGCGTAAGCGGGCCGAAAAAGAGGGGGTTGCCGTCAATGTCGCCACGCTGGATAAGATCGCAGCAATCATTGGCTGAGGCCTCACCGGCTAAAATTTGACTCACCTTCTAAGAAGATAACAGGTCCGGAACCGGCCTGACTTAAGCTGTGTTTAAGAGCCTCACCCTAGGACTCTCTCAAGATTATTTGGGATTGTCTTGGGAGAAGATCATGGCTGAAAACACCCCGCGGAAACCTATTGATTTCATCGGCACCACCGGTGACGACACAATCGCGAATGGCTTCACGAATGAGGAAGGCCGCCAGACGCTCAATGAACAGCTGGATGCAGTTGACAAGGTCAACGGCCATGCGGGCGATGACGTCATCCGTACTGGAGAAGGCTCGGATCTGGCGGCGGGCGACATGGTCGGTCAGGAATGGGCCTTTGTGGACGGGAAATGGGTCTATAACCCGGCTTTGCAAGTCGATTCCGACCTGGGCGCAACGCGGTCTTATGATGATAACATTCACACCGGTGCTGGTGATGATGTCCTGCTGGGCAACGGGGGCAAAGACACGCTGCAGTCAGGCTCAGGCGATGATCTAATCAATGCAGGCACGGGCAATGACATTGCCTATGCAGGCACGGGCGACGACATCGTCAATCTGGAATCTGGCAATGACACCGCTTTCGGCGGGCTGGGTGACGATACGATCAACGCAGGTGACGGAAACGATCTGGTGCAAGGTGACACCGGCGGTCGCTCAAATATGCTCGCTGACAGCGGCGGCGCGTCTAGCCTGTCACAGCACGCTGCAAGCGGTGCCTGGCAAATGACCGACATCGACGGGCAATCCGCGATTTCCCAATCCGTCGGCACCACCGCAGGCGAAGAGTACACGATCCAATTCGAACTCGCCGCAAACCTTGCCGCCGGATACACCACCGGTCAGGTCGAAGTGCTATGGAATGGTGAGGTGGTGGACACCGTGTCCACAGAATCAGGCGTCTTCAACACCTATGAGGTCTCGGTCACCAGTGCAGGCGG